>JAREIX010000157.1 GCA_029286945.1 Thauera sp.
TGCTGTTCAACGTCTCGGCGGCGGACGACGCGCTGCGCCAGGCGCAGTGCCAGGCCCACCTCTATCACACGCTGCCCAACCACGGCATGCAGACCGACGCGCTCGCCCAGTTCCTGGTGGCGAAGAAGTGGCGCAACGTGCTGCTGCTGCAGGGCCCGCTGGATGACGACAAGCTGATCGCCGCCGCCTTCGAGAACTCCGCCCGCCGCCTGGGCCTGAAGATCGTCGCCAGGAAGGACTTCCTGCTCAGCAACGATCCGCGCCAGCGCGAGCTCGGCAACGTCGGCCTGCTGACCGCGGGCGCCGACTACGACGTGGTGTTCGTCGCCGACAGCGACGGCGAGTTCGCGCGCAGCGTGCCCTACGACACCGTGCGCCCGCGCCCGGTGGTGGGCGCAGAGGGCCTGGTCGCCGAAGCCTGGCACTGGGCGTGGCCGCGCCACGGCGCGCCGCAGCTCACCAGCCGCTTCGAGAAGCAGGCCGGGCGCCACATGGGCAGCGCCGACTGGGCGGCGTGGATCGCGGTGAAGGCAGTGGTGGAGGCGGTGGTGCGCACCCAGAACGCGCCTTTCGACAAGCTGGTCGCCTACCTCGGCGGCGAGGAGATCACCATCGACGGCTTCAAGGGCAACCGCCTGTATTTCCGCGACTGGGACCGCCAGCTGCGCCAGCCGTTGCTGATCGCCACCCACAACGCGGTGATCGAGCGCGCGCCGATCCAGGGCTTCCTGCACCAGACCAACAACATGGACACGCTCGGCTTCGACCGGCGCGACAGCCAGTGCAAGCCGTGAGGACGCGATGAGGCCCGCCCACGCCTGGCTTGCGCTGCAGGCCGTCACCAGCCGCGAGGTCGCCAAGTTCGTCCGTCAGGGCGGGCGGCTGGCCTCGGCGCTGGTGCGTCCGCTGCTGTGGCTGGTGGTGTTCGCCGCCGGCTTCCAGAACGTGTTCGGGGTGTCGATCATCCCGCCCTACGACACCTACATCCCGTACCAGACCTACATCGTGCCGGGGCTGCTCGGCATGGTGCTGCTCTTCAACGGCATGCAGTCCTCGCTCGCCATGGTCTACGACCGCGAGATGGGCGTGATGCGCCTGCTGCTGACGGCGCCCTTGCCGCGCTGGTACCTGCTGTTCTGCAAGCTGCTCGCCGGCACCCTGCTGTCGGTGCTGCAGGCCTATGTGTTCCTGATCATCGCCGCGCTGTTCGAGGTCGAGGTGCCGCTCATCGGCTGGCTGTACGCGCTGCCGGTGCTGGTGCTGTCGGGGATGATGCTGGGCGCGCTCGGGCTGCTGCTGTCGGTCAACATCCGCCAGCTCGAGAACTTCGCCGGCACGATGAATTTCGTCATCTTCCCGATGTTCTTCATCTCGCCCGCGCTCTATCCGCTGTGGAAGCTGGAGGAGTCGGGCGCGCGCGTGATCCACTTCCTCGCCACCTGGAACCCCTTCACCCACGCGGTGGAGGCGACACGCTTCGCGCTGCACGGCCAGGTGGCGGTGCAGTCGCTGGCGATCGTCGCCGGCTGCCTGGCGGCCTTCTTCCTGCTTGCCGCGTGGGGCTACGACCCGCAGCGCGGCATGCTCAAGCGCACCGGGAAGCCCGGCTGAACCCCGGCCGGCGACGCTCCGCGTGGGGGCCGCCGGTCATCCCGCCCTTCATGACAGCAACGACAGTGGAGACGACATGAAAGTGACTCGCAGAGACGTACTGGTGGTGGCGATGGCGGCGCTCTTCGCCGGCAGCGCCTGGGCGCACGGGCCGAGCCGGCAGAAGGTCGAGCTGACGGTGGACATCGCGGCGCCGGCCGACAAGGTGTGGGCGCGGGTGGCGAACTTCCACGACATGTCCTGGCATCCGGCGGTGGCGCGTACCGAAGGGCAGGGCGGCAACGAGGTCGGTGCCAGCCGCGTGCTGACCCTCAAGGGCGAGGGCGACCCGACGATCGCCGAGCAGCTCACCCGCTACAGCGCCGAGGGCATGAGCTACTCGTACAAGATCACCCAGGTCGACGTGAAGGTGCTGCCGGTCATCACTGCAGATGGCGAGGGCAAGTCGAAGGTGCAGTGGCGTGGCGCCTTCTACCGCGGCTTCCCGAACAACGACCCGCCGCCGGAGTTGAACGACCAGGCCGCGATCACCGCCGTCACCGGGGTGTACAAGGGCGGGCTCGACGCGCTCAAGGCGGAGATGGAAAAGTGACGGAAACCTGAGGCGGGCGGGTTCGGGATGGCGATCGAGGCCCGGGAACGGTCCAGGCGCCGCGCCGAGACCTGGCGGGCCTCACTCGGCGAGTGTGGCGCGCTCGAGGGCGAGGTAGCGCTGCTGGACGTTGCGGCCATGCACCGGCTGGTAAAGCGCCCAGCCCGCGTAGCGCGGCAACTGCGCCGCCTGCACCAGCGCCGACAGCGGCGTGCCGGCATCGAACAGGCTGCGCACCCGGGCTTCGGTGTCGACGATGTAGTCGCGCACGGCGTCGAGCGCAGCGGCGGATACCGGCGGGCCGTAGCCGGGCACGATGCGCGCGTCCGCCGCCGCCGGGGGGCTTGCGGCCGCAGGCAGGCCGGCGGTGTTCGCGCGCCCCGCGTCGGCTCGCGTCAGCGCCTGCAGGCCGTCGAGCGCCGCCAGCCAGCCCTGGGGGTCGCTGTCGCGCAGCTCGGGCACGCGGTCGACGCTGACCAGCGCACCGGCGAACACCACGCCGCTGCGCGCATCGTGCACCACGAGGTCGCCGGGCGAACTGCCCCAGCCGGGGTGAATCAGCGCCAGGCGGCGTCCGCCGGCCTCCAGGGTGGTGCTGGCCTCGATCTGGCGCTCGGGCGGGTGGACGCGGCTGCCCGCCATCTCGTCCTCGCCCAGCACCTGGCGCAGCCTGTGCAGGCAGTTCTCGCAGCGGCTGGCGATCAGCGCTGCGCTGGCGCGGTGCGCCAGTACCGGGATGCCCTGGTCGGCGAAGGCCGCCGCGCCCATGACGAATTCCTGCACCGGCTGGGTGATCACCACCAGCACCACCGGCTTGCCCCCGATGCGCTCGGCCGCGGCGAGCAGGGCGCGGCCGTGGCGGTAGGACGCGCCGGCATTGATCATCACCGTGCCGCTGTCGCCGACCACGAAGCCGACGTTGCCGATGCGCCCGCGGTTGGCCGGCGAAGGCTCGCCGGTGTCGCCGACGAAGACATGCACGCCCTCGGCCAGCGTCAGCGCCTCCTGCGCCCGCGCAGCGGAGGCCGACGCCGCCAGCACCAGCAGGCTCGCGATCCAGGCCCGCCACCGGCGGGCGCTGCGGCCGGGGTAATCCGATTCAGCCTGCTTCACCGTTCGTCCTGTTGCCAATCCGGGGAGAGAGTCCATGAATGTCCTGTTCAGAAGCATCCGCCGTGCCCGATTCGCCCTCGGCCTGCTGCTCCTCGTCGCGCTCGCCATCGCCTTCGGCGCCAGGGCCCGTGCGGCGGATGCGGCGCCGCCCACGCTCGCCATGATCGGCTTCGAGTTGCTCGAGGATCATCCCGATCCCAGCCGGCATGAAGCCCAGCAGGCGCGGCTTAAGATGATCGAGGCCGAGTTCCGCGCCCAGATCGGCCAGCGCGGGCTGTACACGCTGGTCGACAACGCGCCGCATCAGGCACTGATCGACCGCGTGCGCAGCGCGGTGGAGTTCGTCTATCGTTGTCCGCCCTGCGTGGACGAGATCGGCGCCGGCATGGGTACACGCTACGTCGCAGTGGGCTGGGTGCAGAAGGTCAGCAACCTGATCCTCAACGTCAACATCGAGATCCGCGAGGTCGCGAGCAAGCGCGTCGCGCTGGTCAAGTCGGTGGACATGCGCGGCAACAACGACGAGAGCTGGATCCGCGCGATCCGCTTCCTGGTGCGCGACATGGACGACAAGCGCAAGGCCAACCCGCGTTACGGCCTGTGAGCAAGAGGGGCGCGGGCTCCGGCCGCCCGCGCCTCAGGTGCCGGCGCCCACCTTGACCACCGTCTCGAAGCGCAGGTCGTTGGTGTCGATCACCTCGGCCTTGAGCTCGCCCGCGCCACTCGGCACGAAGTAGAAGCGGAAATTCGGATTCTCGCTGATCGAGAAGTCCACGTCCGCGCTCAGCACCGGCTCGCCGGCGTAGCTGACCTGGATGCGGCGCACGAAGTAGGCGGGCGTGTACATCCGCGTAAGCTGGTCCATGACCAGGCCGGAGTTGTTCGGATGGCTGATCATCAGCTGCGCCAGCGCCGGTTTGCCGGCCTCGACCTCGCCTTCGACGCGAAAGCGCATCTTGCCCAGGCTCGCCATCGCTGCCGCCGCGTCCTTGCCCGGCGGCGCGGAGCAGCCGCCCGAGGCCTTGACGAAGCGGGTGGCCATGTAGAGCTCGCCGGTGTTCATCTCGGCGATCGCGCGCACGTGGGTGTAGGCGTCCACCCGCACCCGGGTCTCGATGTCGGCGCGCCCGCTGCGCGGCGTGAAGTGGAACACCGCGCCCATCGGCGAGGGATTGTTGTCGATCATCAGGTACACCCGCTCGATGTAGCGCTCGGGGCGCTGCTCGACATGGGTGCGGATCGAGATCGGCACGATCGCGGCATCCTGGGCGCGCTCGGGGGCGTCGAGGCTGAGCACGGCCTCGGCCGGCGTAGTGATCGGCCGCCCCTGGAACACCGCCGTGCGCATCTGCTGCCAGGTGGCGTTGGCCTCCGGGTTGTCGGGGTCGGACTTCTGCTGCGCCTGCGCCTGCGCCGGGCCGGCGAGGCCCGCTGCCAGCACGGCGGCGAGCAGCAGGGATGTGAGCGTGTTCATGCGTCCTCCGTCGGCCGTAGCCGGCCTAGTCTTCCCATTCGAGCTCGGCGTAGGCGGCGGTGAGGTTGCGGCGGTGGAAGTCCGCGCTCAAGAGCCAGCCGTCGATGCCGGTGTCCGCCAGTGCTTCGACCGCATCGGCGATCGTGCGTTTGTCGGCGAGCGCGCGGCGGATGCCATCGCGCACGCCCTCGAGGTAGCGGCGCTGGGTGGCGAGTGCCGCCGGCCAGTCGCGGGTGGGGGGGCCGTGGCCGGGCACCATCTGCCGGACATCCTGGCTGGCAAGCCGGTCCATGACCTCCAGCCAGCCGAGCAGCCGCCCGTCGATCACCGGCAGGTGGCCGATGAACAGCAGGTCGCCGGCGAACAGCGTGGCGCTGGCCTCGTCGAGCACGCTGAGGTCGTTGTCGGTGTGGGCGGTGGGCCAGGCCTGCAGCCGCAGGCGCCGGCCACCGAGGTCGAGCTCGGTGCTGGCGTCGACCTCGAGGTCGGGCGGGACGATGTCGGCCGCGGTCGTCACCACGCCCAGCTCGCGCTCCAGCGCCTCGCGGTAGAAGGGCGCGCGCGCGGCGAGCGAGGCCTTGAGCCGGGCGTGGCCGACGAAGCGCGGCCGCGGCTCGAGCGCCGCGAAGGCAGCGTTGCCGAGCGTGTGGTCGGGGTGGACGTGAGTGTTGATCACGAAGCACACCGGCCGCGTGGTGGTGCGCTGCACGGCGGCGAGCAGGCGCTGGCCGAGCGCCGGGCTGCCGCCGGTGTCGATCACCGCGACGCAGTGCTCGCCGATCACGAAGCCGAGGTTGGCGATGTCGCCCTGGACCGCATCGGCGCGTGCGCCGGGCCAGGCCGCCTGATGGCCGCTGTGGACATGGACGCCGGGGGCGATCTCCGCGACCGGCAGCGGCTCGACGCCGGGGTTGGCGCCGCTCAGGCCGGCCCCGGCCAGCGCGAAGGCGCAGACCGCGGTGCGCAGCAGACCGCCGACCATGGCATCTCGCCTCGGGCTCGCCGCCAGTCGCGCAGCGCTCAGCGGCGTACCGCCGTGGTGTCGATGAAGCAGCCCTTCTTGGCCTTGGCCAGGATCGTGTCGTACTTGCGCACCTCGCCGCGCCAGTGCTTGCCGCGGTAGTAGCCGCCGCGCTCGCCGCTGATCGAGTTGGCCAGCGCCGCGGTGTGCATGCTGCGGTATTCGTCGAAGCTGATCTCGGCGGCGATCGCGTCGAGCGCGCAGGAACACTTGCTCGACATCTCGAATTCGGGGCCGGGGTGCTCGTGCATGCACTCGAGCACGAAGCTTACGCGTTCGGTGGTGGGGAAGTCGTTGGCCAGCGCGGGCAGGCTCGCCAGTGCGAGGGTGCCGAGGGCGAGGCCGGCGAAGGGCCGTGTCCAGATCTTCATGGTGCGTGTCTCCTTGTTCAGCGTGCGAGCGCCGCCAGGTCGGGGGGCGTGGCGCCGTCGAGATACATCTCCTCGACCATCAGCGGTTCGGCGCCGGCCTGCGCGGCGTTCATGCGGGTGGCCAGGCCGAACACGCCGCCCGGGACCTCGTCCGAGAGCCAGAACACATACTGCTTGTCGGCGTACTGCTCGAAGCGGGCGCGGTTGGGGTCGTCCTGGTACGGGTCGATGAGCACCTGGCGGGCGCTGATCGGACGGCCGAGGTATTCGAGCGCGCGCTCCTCGACCTTCGCGCCCTGGTAGATCGCCATCCGGATGCGCTTGCGGAAGTGATTCTGCTGGCCCTTGGTCAGCCGGCTCATGTCGCGCACGTCGTGCTCGAGAAAGTAGAGGATCACCGGGTTGGCGCGCGCGTCCTCGACCTCGGGCAGCGTCAGCCGACGTTCGGCGCTGAGGAAGTCCGCCGCGCCATTGCAGCAGGTGCCCGCTGCGGTGGGTGACAGGCGCAGCGTGACCTTGTCCTCGAAGCCGGGCTCGAGCGAGCCGCGCCGGCTGAAGCGGTAGGCGAGCGTCTGCGGCGGCTGCAGCGTGCCGAGGTGCTCGGTCATGAAGATGATGCGCTCGGCGGCGGAGTAGTCCTGGGCGCCGCTGCCCGGGGCTGCCGACTGGGCGCCGGCCGCCGCTGCGAGCGCCGGCAGGATCAGCAGCGCGGCGAGGCGCGCGAGCCGGGCGGGCGCGGTGGACAGGCGTGCGGAGGAGCGATTCGCGGGCATGGGATTCCTACAGGCCGGCGGCGGGCGGGGGCGCCGGCGGCACCCCGGCCCGCGCGCGGCGATCAGTTGCTGACGACCTTCGGCTCGCCCTCGAGCAGCGGCACGTGGTAGGCCTTCAGGATCTCGGCGATCTCGGCCTGGTGGGTGTCGAGGAAGCCCTCGAGCTGCGCCTTCCATTCCGGCTCGCCGCGGCGGATGCCCATGCCGAAGGCGAAGTCGAACTGGACGCCGGGCTCGGACTTCATTGGCACCACCTTCATCGGCGGTTCGAACTTGTTCGCGTAGTAGCCGGCGACCGGGCCCCACACGATGGCGAGATCGATCTTCCCGCTGGCGAGGTCCTTGTCGATGATGTCGCCGACGTAGTGGTCCATCGCCACGTTGATCGTCTGGTAGGGCACGCCCTGGTCGACCAGGTTGTGACGGTCCATCCAGCGCGATGCCGGCGACTTGTCGTAGAGGCCGATGCGCAGCTTCGACAGGCGCTCGGGGCCGAGGGCGAGGAATTCGTCCACGCTGTCGACCTCGTCGAGCCCCTTGCCCTGCGGGAAGATCATCGCGTAGGTGGAGCGGTAGTAGGGCTTGGTCACGGCGACCTGGTCGAAGCCGACCGGCAGGCCGATGATCACGTCACAGGGGTAATCCTCGCCCGGCAGCTTGTAGCGCAGCGTGTTGCGAATGAACACGAAGCGCTGCGGATAGTTGAAGTAGGTGACCGGCACGCCCAGATGCTTTCCGAGCAGCTCGGCGATGCGGTTCTCGAAGCCCTGTTCCTTGTCGTTGGCGAAGGGCAGGTTGTTCGGGTCCTGGCACACGCGCAGGGTGTCGCGGCCGTTGGCCTTGCCTTCGCCGGCCTGTGCGGCAGGCGAACCGGCCAGCAACAGGGCCGCGGCGCACGCTGTCAGCGCAGCGGTGGCGAGGCCTCGCGGACCCGGGCGCGGCGAGCGGGCCTGGGGATCATGCGGATGGGCCCCGGACACGGGGCGAGCTTCGGTCATCTGAGCTCCTTGCAGGCGACGGGTGCTCATTCGATCGCGGTCACGCGCGAGCGGGTGATCGCGCCGTCCGAGCGTCCCTTGAGATAGGCGTACAGATGGTCGATGTTGTCCATCACGCGCGGGTCGTTGCCGAAGCTCTGCATGCCCTTCTCGAGCCGGCCGTCGCGCACGACGGTGACGAATTCTTCCTTGGTCAGGATCTTCAGGCGTTCGATCAGCGAGGGGCCGACCATGCCTTCCTGGTTGGCGCCATGGCACCGGTCACAGGCCGCCGCGCGCCAGGTGCGGAAACCCTGCAGGGTGTCCGGGTCGACCTTGTAGCCATCGACGACGGTGTAGAGCGGCTTGTCCGACTCGCCGGTCTTGGCTGCGGCCTTGGCGTCCTCGGCCTGGGTCGCACCGCCGAAGCAGAGAAAGGCGAATGCGAGGGCGAACTGCCTGTGTTTCATGAGGGACTCCTCCTCGGTGCGGACTCGGGATGGTCCGCTAATGTCGAATCGCGCCCGGCAGGCGCGGGGCACCGGCTGCCGCCGCAGCGGCAGCCGGTCGCTGCGCTCAGCGGTTGGGCAGCGCGAAAATCGTCAGCGAACCACCGAGCTGCGTGTAGTTCTGCAGATCGCGGTAGCCGCCGACCGCACCCAGGCCGTCGGTGTCCTGCTCCAGACCCGCGGCCATGCCGATGCCGGCCCAGCCGCCGATGCCGGAGAACACGCCGAGGTACTGCTTGCCCTTGTGCGTGTAGGTGAACACGTTACCGATGATGCCGGACGGGGTCTTGAAGCTGTACAGCTCCTTGTTGATGTCCTTGGCATCGACGCACTTCAGGTAGCCCTCCAGCGTGCCGAAGCAGGAGATGCCGCCGGCGGTGTTGAGCGAGCCGCTCCAGACCGAGAACTTCTCGGGCTTGGACTGCACGATCTTGCCTTCGCCCGCGTTCCAGGCGATGAAGTTGCCCATGCCGCCGTGGCTGTTGGGCGTCGGGTACATCGACACCGTGGCGCCGACATAGGGCTGGCCGGCCACGTAATCGACCTCGAACGGCTCGTAGTCCATGCACACGTGGTTGGTCGGCACGTAGAACAGGCCGGTATTCGGGTCGAAGGAGGCGGGCTGCTGGTCCTTGGTGCCGAGCGCCGCCGGGCAGATGCCCTTCACGTTCACGTCCGGGCCGTGCTTGGGGTTGGTGTGCTTGGAGGTCGAGAAGTCGGCGACCACCTGCGGCCGGCCGGTCTTCATGTCGACATGCGAGGCCCAGTTCACCGTCGGGTCGTACTTCTCGGCCACCAGCAGCGCGCCGTTGGTGCGATCCATCGTGTAGGCGAAGCCGTTGCGGTCGAAGTGCACCAGCGCCTTGGTGTCCTTTCCCTTGACCTTGATGTCGGCCAGGATCATTTCGTTGACGCCGTCGAAGTCCCATTCGTCGTGCGGCGTCATCTGGTACACCCACTTGGCGACGCCGGTGTTGAGGTCGCGGGCGAAAATCGTCATCGACCACTTGTTGTCACCGGGGCGCTGCGAGGGGTTCCAGGTCGAGGGGTTGCCGCTGCCGTAGTAGACCAGGTTGAGCGCCGGGTCGTAGCTGAACCAGCCCCAGGTGGTGCCGCCGCCGATCTTCCACTGGTCGCCCTGCCAGGTCTTCAGCGAGGAGTCCTTGCCGACCGGCTTCAGTTCGCCGTCGGTCCAGGTCATGGTCTTCTCGGGGTCCATCAGCATCTCGGCGTCGGGGCCGGTGCTGTAGCCCTTCCATGCCAGCTTGCCGGTGTTGATGTCGTAGGCGGCGAGGAAGCCGCGTACGCCCCATTCACCGCCCGAGATCCCGGTGATGACCTTGTCGCCGAACACGTGCGGGGCGTTGGTGTTGACCGCACCGAGCTTCGGATCGCCGTTCACCACGCTCCACGCCACCTTGCCGGTCTTGGCGTCGAGGGCGACCAGCGTGCTGTCGGCCTGCTGCAGGAAGATCTTGCCTTCGCCGTAGGCCAGGCCGCGATAGACCGTGTCGCAGCACATCTGCGCGATCACCGACGGATCCTGCTTCGGCTCGTAGCGCCAGACGATCTTCTGGGTGTCGAGATCGATCGCGAACACCTTGTTGGGGAAGGGCGTATGGAGGTACATCATGCCGTCGATGACCAGCGGCGAACCCTCATGGCCGCGCAGCACGCCGGTGGAGAAGGTCCACGCGACCTGCAGGTTGCCGACGTTGTCCTTGTTGATCTGGTCGAGCTTGCTGTAGCGCTGGTTGTAGA
>JAREIX010000355.1 GCA_029286945.1 Thauera sp.
GCGGCCAGCGCAGGCGGCGGGGCGGCTGCCCTCAGGCCATCGGCGCCAGCACGCGCTCGATGGCGAACAGCGCGAGGAACACGAACAGCAGCACCACCGTCGCCCGAAACGCCTTCCACGCCCAGGCCTTGTAGCGCGGGTTGCCGGTCAGTGACCACAGGATCACCGAGCCACCGATCGCCAGCACGGCGAACAACAGCAGCAGGCGCATGATCAGCATGCGGCGGATCTCCCGGACGCGGCGCGCCGCTCAGCGGAGCGCGGCAGGCTGGTGGAGAGCAGGTGCGTCGTGGGCCGCATGGGCGTCAGGCGAACGCCTGCGCCAGCGGCGCGAACTGGTGGCTGACCGCGGCCGGCGTCTCGGCCTCGCGGTCGAAGCTGACGAGCTCCCAGGCCTCCTTGTCCTCGAGCAGCACGCGCAGGATCTGGTTGTTCAGTCCATGGCCCGCCTTGTGCGCCGAATACGCCGCCAGCAGCGGATGGCCGCACAGGTAGAGGTCGCCGATCGCGTCCAGCACCTTGTGCTTGACGAACTCGTCGGCGTAGCGCAGACCCTCGGCATTGAGCACGCGGTACTCGTCCATCACGATCGCGTTCTCGAGGCTGCCGCCAAGCGCCAGGCCGTTGGCCTGCATGAACTCGACGTCCTGCATGAAGCCGAAGGTGCGCGCGCGGGCGACGTCGCGCACGTAGGACTGCTCGGCGAAATCGATCGTGACCTGGGTCGAGGTGGAGTCGATCGCGGGGTGGTTGAAGATGATCGAGAACGACAGCTTGAAGCCGTCGTAAGGCTCGAGCCTGACCCACTTGTCGCCTTCGACGTACTCGACCACCTTCTTCACGCGCAGGAATTTCTTCGCCGCCTTCTGCTCCTCGATGCCGGCCGACTGGAGCAGGAACACGAAGGGCGCCGAGCTGCCGTCCAGGATGGGAATCTCGGGCGCATCGACGTCCACGTGCAGGTTGTCGACGCCCAGACCGGCGAGCGCCGACATCAGGTGCTCGACGGTGCCGACCTTCTCGCCGCCCTTCTCGAGGCCGGAGCACATGCGCGTGTCGCACACCGCATAGGGGTCCGCAGGCAGGGTCAGCGGCGGATCGAGATCGACGCGGTGGAAGACGATGCCGGTGTCGGGAGCAGCCGGGCGCAGGGTCAGGGTCACCTTGCGGCCGCCGTGCAGACCGACGCCGGTGGCCTTGACGACGGACTTGAGGGTGCGCTGCCTGATCATGATCTTTTCCTTTTCAGATCAGTCATTTTAGCACGCGACCCAAAACCGGCCGGGCTATGGCCGCGATCGAGGCAGGCTGTTGCGCAAGCAGATGTTGCAGAGCAGCAACGGCAAAGAAAAACCCGCCAGCAGACCGGAGGCGGCAGTCTGCTGGCGGGTCGGGAGCGACGCGCTCAGTCGGCCTGGCGGCGCAGGAAGGCGGGGATGTCGTAGGTGCCCACGCCGCTCGTGCTCATCGCCTCGACCGTCGACCGCCGGCCGCTGCGCATCACCGCCGGCACGTCGAGGCTGTTCATGTCGACGCTGCCGCCGCCGAGCGCCGGACCATAGGTACCGGTGCCCTGGACCACCTGCATCACCGGCTGGCGCGCGGCGCGCGGCGCGCCCAGGCCGGTGGCGACCACGGTGATGCGGATGCGGTCTTCCATGGTGTCGTCGAACACCGTGCCGTACTTGACGAAGGCTTCCGGCGCGGCGAAGGCCTGCACCGTCTTCACCGCGTCGCGCACCTCGGCCATCTTCAGCGACTTGCTCGCGGTGATGTTCACCAGCACGCAGCGCGCGCCCGACAGCTCGGTGCCCTCGAGCAGCGGCGACACCGCAGCCTGCTCGGCGGCGATGCGGGCGCGATCGAGGCCGGCGGCCTCGGCCGAACCCATCATCGCGCGGCCCATCTCGGCCATCGCGGTGCGCACGTCCTGGAAGTCGACGTTGACCAGGCCGGGCACGTTGATGATCTCGGCGATGCCGCCC
>JAREIX010000003.1 GCA_029286945.1 Thauera sp.
TCCCGCATAGATACACGGCCGTTTCCGGTGCCTCGCCGGACGCCTTGTGCTGCGCGCCTTGCGGCGGGACGTGTTACTTGGTGGTGTCAAAGTCAGGTGCGAGGCTGGCAGGGTCTCCGGCAATCCGAAAAACACGGCGACGAGCAGGCTGGTGGCAAGCAGGCACAGGAACACGAATACGGAGCGCCAGCCCAGCGCGACCTGCAACCAGCCGCCCACCAAAGGAGCGACGGCAGGTGCGATCGAGAACATCAACACCACCTGCGACATCATGCGCTGCGCACGCGGCCCTTCATGCAGGTCCCGGACGACGGCGCGACCGATCACGATCCCGGCACCCGCCGAAAAGCCCTGGAGTGCCCGCAGAACCCACAACTGCTCCACTTGTGTCGCAAGCGCGCATCCGAGCGACGCCAATGCATAGACGACCAGACCGGCCAGCACCACGCGGCGGCGCCCGAAGGAATCCGAGATCGTGCCATGCCACAGGGCCATGAAGGCAAAGGCGGCGAAGTAGATCGCCACTGTCTGCTGCAACGCGACTCGATCCGTGCCGAGCACCACCGCCATTTCCCCGAAGGATGGCAGGTAGGTGTTGATCGAAAACGGGCCGAGCATCGCCAAGCCCGCCAGGATCACGGTGGTGCCGAGTTGCCTTGTACCGGGACGGTATCCGGATTGCAGAAATCAGCCCCGCATGCCGAGCACTGCCGAAATGTCGGCACTCGGGTCGGCATCGGCGCCGTAGCCGAAGTCCCCGCGCTGCTGCCTCTCGGCAAGACGCACCATCAGCAATCGGTAGCGGTTGCCGGGGCCGTCGAAACGCGAGCTCAGGTCGCGGCGTTCGGTGGACTCGAAATAGCGTGCGTTCTGAGGGCGCAGCACCGAGTTGTCCTGTGGCTGGATCACGTAGGAGATGCGCGGCATCAGCCAGCGAAACGGTGCCGGCGCATGGACGGTGTAGTTCGTCTGGTCAACGCGAGAACGGTGCTTGCCGACTGGCACAAAGGGCTGCACGTTCGGAATCGGATAGCCCGGGGTGAAGTTCGGGTAAGAGATGCACACGTTGTTGCGCAGATGGACATGCAGCACGGCGCGCAGATCCTGGTATTGGGCGCGTACGCCTCCGATCCAGCGCATCACCGGCGCCACCGACTTGCGGGTGACGTTGCGGATGCGAGTCACCGTCTCGGAGGTCGAATGGACCTCGACGACGTCGTTCTCGGACTGGCTGTCACCGATCGCATTGGCATGCAGAAAGTCGGCATGTGTCAGATCGATGAGGTTCTCGACGGACAGCGGCGAGGCCGCATCGAAGCGCACGGCGCGCTGCGTGTAGCGAGGGATCCCCTGACCATCGGGGGGCAGGAAGGGGATGTTCGGGATCAGTTCCTCGTGCGCGTTATCGGGGTTTCCGTACCACGTCCAGATATACCCGTAGCGCTCGACAGCCGGATAGAAACCGGAGCCGTTCGTAAAGGCACTTGCGCCGGCGCGCATCGCCTCGAGGCGGTCGGGGCGGAACTCGGCCGCATATAACCTCCCGCCGTCGCGCCATAGATATACGTCCTGCGCATGGACGATACGGCGCACCGCCCGCTCGCCGATGTCGGCACTGTAGGCGACCGGAAACCAAGTGTCGCGCAGATCGAGATTGATCGGTACCCAGTCGCGCTTGGAGGTCGCCTCCGCTTCGCGCCCTGCCGCATCCATCATCGGGACTTCGCTCATACTGCGCACCTCTCCTGCACCGGCACCACGCGCTCGGCCGGCGTCCTCGCATCGGTCTTCGCCAATCTGCGATCTCGTGACGGTGCGACTTCGAGTGCCGCCACGGCTGCGCCGTCGATATGGGGGAAGATTGCGAACGGAGCACGTCCGATCGCCCGCGCCATCCGCCACCGCCACGACAGCGGCGCTGCCGTGGCATGACGAAAACCGCGCCAGACCAGACTGGTGGTACCGCGCCTGTTCTCGCTGGCAGCGATGAAGATCGTGACGAGCGGCTCTTCGTCGGCGCTGAGGAGTTCCACGCGAATGTCACCGCCCCTTAGCGGTACGCGAGTACGTACCCAGAGCGAATGGTCTCGCACGAAGGCTGGCCCATTTCCCTTGCACTTCCACACCGCACCTCGATCGAGGACAAGATGCTCGCCGTCGCGGCGCGGATCGCCGAGGAAGAAATCGGTGATGTGCACGCCGGGGAAGGAAACCAGGCATTCCGGGCCGTCGAGCATCACGTCGAGATATTGCTCGAACGCAATATTAGCCACCGCTGAACCGGTCTGTTCGCGACCTGCCGCGCGATACGACGCGCCCGGCAATACGGCGGCGGGCGTTCCCGCCCCCCGCCAGACGTGGATGAAGCCGTTCGCCTCGGCCGCCGGAAAGGCGCGCACCGCATAACGCGCCGGCACCCGCTCATCGCGACGCAGGTTGGGAATGTCATTGCACAGGCCCGTCGCGCCGTCGAAAGTCCAGCCGTGGTAGGGGCACTGAAGACCACCGGCTTTCACGGGTCCGGGCGACAGTGGCACACGCCGGTGCGGACACCGGTCCTCCAGCGCGAACACGGCGCCCTTCCCGTCGCGAAACACGGCGAGTTGCTCGCCTTCGCAGGTCACCGCGAGCGCCTTGTCACCGTGCACCGCCTCGGACAGCGCGACCACCCACCATCGTCCCATGCTCAGCCTCCCCTGCCCCTTGCCGGTCAGCCCCTGATCCGCGCGGTGATCTTCGCGTGCGGCCCGGCAATCTGCGACGCCCAGGCTTCGGCAGCCTGATCCAGCGTATAGTCGGCGTAGTCGACCTGGATATTCTCTGTGTGTGCAATGCGCAGCAGACGCTCCCAGATCGCGCGGCGATCGGCCGGCGGACGCTGCCCCGTACCCACGCATGACAGCGTGCGGAAAAGCAGATCGGCGATGTCGAGATTGATCTGACGCCCCGCACCTGTGCCGATCGTCATGATGCGTGCGCCCCATCGGGTCGCCTTGAGGGCGTTGAGCATCGGCTGCCCGCACACCAGATCGAGCACGACGTCGAAACCGTCGCCCGCCGCGTCCTTCAACGCCGCGACATCGTTCTCGCTACCGAGCGCCACGACTTCGTCGGCAATCCCGCGCGTCTTCAGGCGCTGCAGGGTCTCGACGGAGCGTGCGGCCGCGACGACCCTACCCGCGCCGAGATAGCGGGCGAGTTGCAGCGCCACCTGCCCGAGCGTGCCGGTCGCACCGAGCACCAGAACCTGCTCACCCCGCTGGATGTTGGCCCGCTCGAGCGGCACCAGTGCGCCGGTGGCGGCGATGCCCATCGTGATCGCGGTCTTGTCGTCGACGTCGTCGGGCACGTCCCAGACCTCATCGGCCGGCACCAGCGTACGCTCGGCCCACGCCCCGAAGGGCATCACCGAGCGCTCGCCGAAATACACGCGGCGGCCGTCCGGCGCCCTGCCCACGCCTTCGCCGCGGATCACGCACGGGTATTGCACGCCCAGCCGGTACGCGCCGAGTACGTCCCAGCCCCCGAGCCCCGCCGTGTCCATGTCGATGAGGACGGCGCCTTCCTGGGACGCCGGTTCCGGAAACTCCTGCACGACTGGAGCGGCACCCCGCTCGCTGATGACAGCTGCTTTCATCGACGACTCCTTACATACCCTTCGCGCCGGTCTGCGCGAAGAGGGCCTTCATTGCGACAAGCGAGGGCGTGTGGCATGAGAAACCGCCATCGGCGACCAGCGTCGTGCCGGTCACGAAGGACGACTCGTCGGACGCGAGGAAGGCCACCACGTCGGCGATCTGGCGCGGGGTGCCGACATCGGGCGTAAGGTGGTTGTCGCGGATGATCTGGATCACGGCCGGCGGCATGCTCCCGTGGGCGTTCTCCGCCGGCGCGAGGCCGATCTGCAGCGCGTTGGAGCGAATGCCCTCCTTGCCGTACTGGGTCGCAATCGACTTGCTGAGCATCATCAGCGCCGCCTTCGAGGCGGCGTAGGCCGACAGCGACAGGTCGCCTTGGGCGCCGAGCCCGGAGGTCGCGAAGATCAGGGAGCCTTTCTTCTGCTTGAGCATCTCGCGGATCGCATACTTGGCGCACAGCATCGCACCGCGCAGATTCACCGCCATCGCGCGGTCCCACGCCTCGACGTCCATGTTGGCAACGTCGCGGTCGCGCTGGCGTTGCTCGACGCTCAGGATCGCCGCATTGCTGTACAGTACGTCCACTCGCCCGAAGCGGTCCACCACCGCCGCGACCATCGCCGCGACGTCCGCCTCGGACGAGACGTCGGCCCGCACGGCAATCGCGCGCCCACCGCCTGACTCGATCTCGGCGGCCACCTTGCGTGCGCCGTCGAGATCGATGTCCGTGATTGCCACACTCGCACCGTGCATCGCCAGCACGCGGGCCGATTCGGCGCCGAGGCCGCCGGCCGCCCCGGTCACGATCGCGACACGGCCATCCAGTTTTCGCTCGCTCATTTGTCTGTCTCCTGATTCTTGTCTGCGCGGAGCGCGTCGCTTAGCGACCGGTAAAGCGCGGTTCGCGCTTTTCGCGAAAGGCGATCGCCGCCTCCCGCGCGTCGTCGCTGGGTTTGAGCAGTGCGAAAAGATCCAGCTCGAGGTCCAGCCCCTTCTTGAGGTCGACGTCCAGTGCGGCACGCGCAGCGCGCTTCACACACAGCGTCGCCGCCGGCGCCCGTGAGGCGATGCGCATCGCGAAGGCACGCACCTCTTCCACCAGTTTGTCCGGCGCGCTCGCCACCCGGGTGACCAGCCCGATCGCCTTCGCTTCATCGGCGCTCAGGCGGTCACCGGTGAGCAGCAGGTCCATCGCCCGGCCCGGCCCCACCACGCGCGGCAGGCGCTGGGTTCCCCCGCCGCCGGGAATCAGGCCCAGGGCAGTCTCTGGCAGACTGAAAACCGCGTCGGGCGTGGCAAAGCGGATGTCGCAAGCGAGGGCGAGCTCCATGCCCCCTCCCATGCAATAGCCATGAATGGCCGCAATCGTGGGTTTCTCGGCCGCATCGAACGCCTCGACCCAGCGCGCGCCCTGCATGCGCCGGCGCACTTCGATCGAGGTCTCGGGGCCACGCTGTTCCTTGATGTCGGCGCCCGCGCAGAAACCCCGCGGGCCATCCCCACGAATGACGATCACGCGGATCGACGGGTCTGCCTCGAGATCCCGCAGAGCCTGCGGAACGCCGGTGCGAATGTCGTCGTTGATGGCATTGATCTGGGCCGGACGGGTCAGCACGATCCAGCCGATGCTGCCCTGACGTTCCACGGCCACGGCGTCGTTGAGCGGGACCGCCATCGTCTCGGCCCCGGCATTCTTGACCGCAAGGTCGGATGCCATGTCAGACCTCCTCGAACTCGATGAGCTGCCCGCGCATCTCGCTCGGATCGATCCGGATCATCGCGCCGCCACCGACAGCTTCAGACTCCTCGATCCATTGGAAACGGGTCCCGCGCGCGCGCAGGTCCTCGGCCTTGGCCTTGAGGCCATTCACTGCGATGCGGATGTAGTAAAGACCCGGCCCCCAGTTGTTCAGGTACAGGCCCGCGTCGCTGTTCCAGCGGCTGGGCTGGATCACGTGGAGGCTGGCGCTGTTGGCTACCGTAAAGGGCATCGTCGCGCGGCGGTATCCCTCGCGATGCAGCGCTTCGACTTCGCCGCTCGGCTCCCAGTCGAGATTCTTCGAGCAGCAGCGCAGCGTCTCGTCCAGATCGCGCACGAGGAATCCGCGCGCGCTGACGCGCACCATGTCGCCCGGCTTCGGGTCGCGCGGCTGCATGGGTTGCGCGGCGAATGTCTCGGACGGCATCTGCAGCGGTTCGGTCGGCATCACCTCGATGCACAGGCCGCCATCCACCACCGGGGTGTAACGCGGCCGCTCGGGCGTCGCGCCGAGCCACAACCGGTCGAACGGCATGTCCGGCGTGCGCTGGGCCATCCGGAACGGCAACCCGCGACGCATCAGCTTGTCGACGAAGGCGTCGAATTTCGGCCCTTGCAGCGCGAGCACGACCGAGTGGGTGAGCATCGGACGATGGCGTCCCTGGTAGTCCTTCAGGCTTTCGAGGAACTCGTGGAACATCGGGTCGCCCGGATTCTCGCGATCCAGATGCCATTGCGGTTCGAGTCGGGTCGGAGAGACCGCCAGCGACTTGTGCACGCGCAGGAAATGCGCGATGTAGGGATGGTCGTCGAACGCCTGACGCCAGTTAGGATGGCCGTGC
This sequence comes from Thauera sp., assembly GCA_029286945.1. Lineage (GTDB taxonomy): Bacteria > Pseudomonadota > Gammaproteobacteria > Burkholderiales > Rhodocyclaceae > Thauera. Next base: position 6,240 of record JAREIX010000003.1, read on the forward strand.
ACGCCGAGCTTGTTCACCAGTCGCGCAGCCATGTCGTCGGGATCAGGCAGCATCATGTCGGCACTCAGCAAGAGGTCGAACATCGTCTTGTCTCCAGTTGTGGTCTGTCTTGTCCGCCAGCCGCCCGCCCGGGCGATGTCGGCTTTCTTGAATTTCTTGAGGAATCAGGCCGCCGCGCGCAAAAGGGTTCCACGTGCGCCGCTCGGTTCGCGCGGGTTGAGCATGAAATGCGACAGCGCCGGGATCAGGATCAGGGCACCGAGCATGTTCCACAGGAACATGAAGGTCAGCAGGATCCCCATGTCGGCCTGGAACTTGATCGGCGACCATGCCCATGTGATCACGCCAGCAGCCATCGTGAGTCCCACCAACGCGACCACCTTGCCGGTGAAATCGAGCGACTTGCGATAGGCATCGCGCAAGCTTCCCCCGCGGCGCTGGACGGCAATCTGCACGCTTAGCAGATAAAGCGCGTAGTCGACACCGACACCGACACCAACCGCGATGACCGGCAGGGTCGCGACCTTGAGTCCGATCCCGAGCCAGACCATCAGCGCCTTGCAAAGGATCGTGGTGATGACGAGCGGGATCAGTGCGACGATCGTCGCGCGAACGCTGCGGAACGTGATCAGGCACAGCAGCGCCGTTGCTCCATAGACCGCGAGATACATCGTGACGATGCTCTTCTGTACCTCGATGTTGGTCGCCGCCTCGATCCCCGCGCTGCCCGCAGCGAGCAGGAACTGCACCGGCTCCTTCGCATCGGGCGCCGAATTGTTTGCGGCCGCATACGCTTCCGCGGTCTGCAGGATGCGCTCCAGGGTATCGGCCTTGTGGTCCTTGAGGTACACCACCAGCGGCGACACGGAGCAACTCTGGTTCGTGATGTCCGGCGTTGCGATGACGGCTGCCGACACGGAGCCGTCGGTGATCGACTGGTTACGGCTGATCGTGAGCCACTTGCCACTGCCCTCGAACATCGCCGAGGTCACGAACCGCACCGTTTCGGCCAGTGAGGTCGTCGTCTGGACCGCCGCATCCTGCCGCAGCAGTTGTGCCAGCCCGTCCATCTTTTGCAGGTTCGAATACAGGCGACAGCCTTCGTCGCTGGTCTTCATGATGACCACGAACTGGTCGCTCGAGAGCCCGTAGTGTTCCGTGATGTATGCGTTGTCGCGGTTGTAGCGCGACTCGGGCCGAAGTTCGGGTGCCCCGGCATCCAGATCTCCGATGCGCAGGTCCTGCATGACGATTGCGGAAACGACGGTCACGACCGCGGCAATGGCGATGACCGGAATGGCCCACCTCCGCTCGGTGAGTTCGTCCAAACCGTGCCAGACCCGCCCCGGCAACGAACGCCGGCCGCCCGCCTTCATGTCGTCCGCCGTGGCATGCCGGATGGCCGATTCGCTGACGCCGAGATAGGAGAGTGCGACCGGGATGAGGAAAAGCTTCGTGAAGATCAGAACCGAAACGCCGACGCTGGTGGTCAGGGCCAGATCGCGGATAACCGGGATGTCGATGATGATCAGTACAGCAAAGCCGACGATGTTCGCCAGCAGTGCCGTGAGACCGGCCATGAACAGGCGCCGGAAGGTGTAGCGCGACGCGACGTACTTGTGGGTGCCGCAGCCAATGTCCTGGATGATGCCGTTCATCTTCTGCGCGCCGTGCGACAGCCCGATGGCGAAGATCAGGAAAGGCACCAGGATCGAATACGGATCAAGCTCATACCCGAGCAACTGCATCAGCCCAAGCAGCCACACCACGCCGATCACGGCGACCGTCACGAGAAGCATCGTGCTACGCACGCAGCGGGTGTAGAGATAGACGAAGAACGCGGCAACGACGACTGACACCGCGAAGAACACCATCACCTCGCGCAGGCCCGTGATCAGATCACCGACGATCTTCGCGAAGCCGACGATGTGGATGCCGACCTTGTCACTCTCGTAGGTGCGGATCTTCGCTTCGAGAGCGTCCGCAAACTCACCGTAATTCAGCGCTTCACCGGTCTTCGGATGAATATCCAGCAGCGGCGCCACGATCATGCTCGACTTCATGTCATTCGCGACGAGGCTGCCGACGATGCCCGCCTTGCCGATGTTCTCGCGCAGTTTCGCGACTTCGTTCGCGCTGCCGTCGAAGCTCGCGGGCATCACCGCGCCGCCGGTAATGCCGTCTTCGGTCACCTCGCGCCAGCGGACAATCGGCATCCAGATCGACTTCATCCACGAACGATCGACGCCGGGAATCAGGTAAAGGTCGTCATTGACTTTCTTGAGCACGTCGAGGTACCCGGGGTCGAAGACGTCCCCCGACTTGTTCTCGACGACGATCCGGATCGTGTTGCCCAGGCCCGGTAACTCGCTTTTGTTATCGAGGTAATTCTTGATGTACGGGCTGCCGAGCGGAATCATCCGCTCGAAATTCGCATTAACCTGGATGCGCGTCGCGGCGAAGCCGAGTACGAGAGTCGCCACAAGGCATGCCAGGAGCACGACGATGCGATTATTGAAGATGATGCGCTCGAGCACGCTGCCGGAACCGAAATCGAAATCCTTCAGGTCCCGAATCACCGGCATCACTCTTTGTTCGCTGTGGCCTGCCATGCTGTGTCTCGCAAATTTCAGTATTAGGAGAGGCCGTTACCGGAGGGGCAAACGGATCAGATCAACGCCATTGACTCGGGCGAGCAGGAGCTCTTCCGGACCGGCCATCGCAGCGGCGAATACCTCCCCGCCGCGTGGCGCCTCGAGCGCTGCCACGCTCGCCCCATCGTCATTACTCAGCAGGACCTGACCAGATTGGGTCACGAACACCAGCCGTCCCGCGCCGCGTTCGAGTGCGGCGACAACGCTCGCATCGCTGCCCATGGCGAGAGACGACCAGCTCGTTGCCCCATCGCGGCTGATAAACGCATTGCCGCGCAACCCATAGGCGATCAGCTTCGAGTGCCCTGCCGTGATGCCGAAATACGTACCCTTATAGGGCGTTTCGATGGTCTCGAACCGGGCCGCGTCCCGATCGAGGCGACGTACCAGACCTTGCTCTCCGGCAAGAAACACCCCACCGTCGGGCGTCGGCTCGATCGCATACAGGTGCATGCGACGCCCGTTGTCCGCGCGCTCGATCCACGGCTCCCATGTGGTGCCACCGTCAGTGGTATGCAGCAGGAGACCGAAAGCGCCGGCCAGAAAACCTTCGCCGCGCTCGTTTACGTGGATATCGAGAAACGGATAGGCCAGCACGCCCGGCGTCGCAGACTGCTCGGCCGCCATCTCGACGTCCCGCAACACGCGTTCCGCCTCTTCATTGCCCGCATTGGCCAGAGCGCCGTAGTGTTTGGAGAGCAGCTCGAAGAGAGCATGACCGTCCATCACCCGGGACCAGGTTTCCCCGCCGTTATCCGAACGCAGGACGACTGCATCGTGTCCGAGTGCCCATGCGGTGCTCCCCACCCCGAAGCGCACCGTCGTGAAGTCTGCGCTCACCGGCGCGACGATCTGGGACCAGTTCCGACCGGCGTCGCGTGACAACAGAATGATCCCGCGCGGCCCGACGGCCAGGGCGCGCCCATCCTTGCTGGCGATTCCTGACATTGCACTCCGCAAGGACTGGGGAGAGATCACCGCGGGGACGGCCAATACGTCGCGCACGGCGGAACCCGTGGCGAGCGCCACGCCTGCCGCGCCGAGAACCGCTGCTGCAAGGGTCAGACGCAGACGCCGGCCCGGGACCATGGAACGGGAGATCGAACGGGTAACGCGATTCAAGAGACAACTCCTTGCCGATGCGATCCCCCCGCCCACAACAAGCACCGGGCGGGGGGATCTATCTGGAGTGAGCCGGAACCGGAAGGGGCAACACGACAGCCGCACTGCCCGCTTCCACATGAGGGCTGACGATCAGCGCGCGGTTTCCTGCGCGACGATTGCCTCGGGGTTGAGTTCGCGGTTGGCCTTCGGTGCCTTCAGGACGCCGTAACCGCCCACCAGGCCGTCGTTCACCAGCGCGTACATGCCCTTGTTGAAGTCATACACCACGTTCTTCACGGTGTAGGGCGCCTGGACGTCGTACAGCTGAACCATCGAGTTGAAGATCGAGCGATACAACTGGCCGCTCTGGTCGAAGGCGTCGTACAGGCCTGCGCCGTAAGTGTCCTCGTCGAAGTAGTACATGCGCTTGGCGTACACATGGCGGACGCCCGGCTTCAGCGTCGCTTCCACGACCCAGACGCGGTGAAGCTCCCAACGCCAGCATGCCGGATTCGGGTGCTTGTCCATGAACTGCTCTTCGACGCCACAACCGAAATAAAGCTTGTAGGCGTTGTAGGGGATGTACATCTCCTTCTTGCCGACCAGCTTGAACTCGAAACGGTCCATCTGTCCCGAGAACACGAAGAGCTCGTCGAACAGCGTAACGCCCCCCATGCTTGCGACCGGCGTGTCGTAGGCGAACTCCGGGGCGAGCTTGATGCGGCGCTGTCCCGGCGTGTAGCTCCACGCGCGGCGTGGTTTCTCGGTCGGATCGAGGAAATCCGAGAGGCCGGTCGCCTCGCCTGCCTTGCGGATCGGTGCCTGAGTCACCGAGTAGGTGCGCCAATAAAGCTTTGCGTCGCGGCCGTCCAGATCGTCATGGTAGTAAGGCGTCTCTTCCATCGTCTTCTGCTGGGCCGCCATGACCACCTTGCCGTTGGAGTCCACGACCCACGAGCGCGACGACTTGGTGGTCGTATCGGCCTTGTAGCGAAGCTGCTGGTTCCACATGACCTCGTAGCCGGTCTTGGGGATCGGGAACGGCAGACCACCCCGGCAGGCTTCCTCGACGGAGAGTCCGTTCTTGGCGGTGTTGCACGTCGTCGCATTGCGCACCGTGTTGTTCAGGATCTTCTCGGGATAGGACGCCGTACGGTGCGACGGATAGATATCCATATAGAAGCTCGGGTACTTCCTCAAAAGCTCCTTCTGCCCTTCCGACAGTTTGTCTGCATACTGCTGATAGTTCTTGCCGTCGATCCGGAGCAGGGGCTTCTCGTCCTTGAACGGATCGGCCCAGAAACCGCTGTCAGGCTTGAAGTCGGCCGGAGCCTTGGTCAGCCCCCCGGTGTATTCCGGGATCGTCCCTTCCTTGTTACCCGCCTGGATCGCGCCGTACTTGGTCAGCGTCGCACCGAGCTGCTTCGCCTCTTCTGCCGTAACCGCCGCCATCGCGTGGCTCGAGAGGACCGCCGCGGCGACCCATACGAAATTGCGCATCTTCATGTCTCTCGTCTCCTGTTTGCGGCCTGTCAGAAAGCCGTCTTGAATGTGAAGGACAGCCAGCCACGGTCGATCACACCAACCGAGGAGTTGCTGTGGGCCGCACCGCCGGTAATCCGTTCCTCACCGCCAACGACGCCCTTGCGCACCGGCAGGGTGCGGTCGGAGTAGTTGAGGGCGAATTCGTACTTGGACGCATAGGTCCAGGTGGTACCGATCGACCAACGCAGCTCACCCTCTGTGCCGCCACCTGAAGAGGGCGCGTTTCCGGAAAGCCCATAGTTGATGCTGACCGGCACCGTCAGGTCCCATGACGGAAAGATGTTGAGATATTGCGGCGAGAACTTGACGGCGAGCTGCAAGGCATCGTCGGTTGAACAGCCGTCGCGCTTGGTGCCGGTCCCCGGGCGTCCGATTGCCGAATTGACGCAACTTGCCGCGCCGACCTTGCGATACAGCTGCTCGTTCTCGGTCACACGATCGAGTCGGTTGTATGCGATCTCTGCGATCAGGGTCCCGGTATCCCACATCGGCGTCAGCGGCAACATATAGACGCCATTCAACACCGCATGCCAGGTGTCCCCGCGCGCCCCGGTGTCGAGCGTATGCGACGCCGGCGTATTCAGAGGCCCGTTCTTGCGGTACGACAACTCGGTACCCACGCTTACGCCGCCGATCACACGCGAGAAACTCAGACTGTATTGCTCGATGTCCTCGGGGTACAGGAAGCGCGCCTTGCTGGGCAATACGGCCGGACCGAAGCGAACGAAGTCCGAGAGCTGCACGCCGAGTTCCGGCGCGTAGTCGTCGAACTTGCGGTAGTAGGCACCGAAGGTCGACTCGATCGCCTCCACGTTCCAGCGCGCACCCACGCCCCAATTGCCGCGCTTGCTTGGTTCCTTCGCGTCGATGATCGAGGCCTTGAGCTGGCCGATCCCGAAGGAAAGGTTATCGGACGTCGGCGCGGTGTCGGCACCCATCAGGTAAGTGCCGGCGTGCGGTACGCGGGTAGGCTCCCAGTCGTAGAAATACTGCCCGACCACGGTCACACTGTCCGTGAGCTGGGCACTTGCATGCACCTGCCCGATCGGAAGGAAAACTTCCTTGGTCTCGATGCCGGGGTTGGTTACGGCCTTCACGCCGTCGACCGGGGACTGTCCGTAGGAGATTGCATGAGCACCGATCAGCAGGCCTTCACCCCACACGTTGGTCTGGCGCCCGACCTTCAGGTTGAGCGGCACCGTGCCGAGATCGAGGTTGGTCCAGACGAAGGCGTCGAGGATTTCGCCCGAGGGACCATTCACATAGCGCTTGACCGTGCCGTTGTACTTGTCGTTGCGGTAGGCGGTGGCAGTGCCGGTCGGCGCAGTCACCGAATGATCATCGTAGGCATGGTCATACCACGCCGCACCGGTTACACGAGCGCCGAATTTGCCGCGATAGCTAACATCGAATTCTGAGAGCAGATCGAGACGGTTGGTCACGACGTCGCCTCGATCGAACTTGCTGTCGCCCTCGTCATAGACCGGGTTGCGCATCAGCTTCTTGTCCTGATCCTCGACGCGCACGCCCGCCGTATATCGGATCGTGTTATCCCAACGCATCGTGACGTCCGGGTTGCCGGTTTCGACCTCGAACGCCGACGCCCCCCCCACCCATGCAAGTGCAAGCGCGGCAGTGACGCCTCGCAGCGCGAACCGGGTACGGACAGACCTGCTCCCATTATTCATGAATTTGTCTCCTCTGGTTATATCGATGACCGTGACGCCCTGACCTTGTCTTTTCACGCCTCATTAAAGGGCGAATCCGGCCTCTTTTCAGATCAATCGCTGCGTGTCCCGGTACGGCGGGTTTTCACACAACTGAATTGTAGCGAGTAATTTCCTAAAATTCTACATTCGAACATCGATTCTCTAATTAGAATTAGACCCCGCATCACCCGCCTGCCCAGCAATTGATTTGACATCGTCAAAACACACGCCGATCCAGGTCGGCACCGACGAATCAGACCGTCGCCGAGCCCTCGTTGCGCCGCTTCACGGCTTCGGTGAAATCGCGCTTGAGTGTCGGGTAGTACGCGATCTGGCCCTGCAGCCCGCCGGCGATATCGATCGAGGCCGCGCTGATGAAGCTGGCGTATTCGCTGGCGAGGAACAGCGCCATGCCTGCCACGTCTTCCGGCTTGCCGAAACGCCCGATCGGCACCACCTTGAGGACCATCTCGTTGAACTCCTCACGGGAGACTCCGGGGCCGACCTCCCTGAAATGGCGCTCCCACTGGCCGGTGTCGATCCAACCCATGTTCAGCGAGTTGACGAGGATGTTTTCCTTCGCGAGCGACATCCCGAGGGACTTGGAGAGCGCGAGGCAGGACGCACGATTGATGACCGACGGGATGCCGTCCGGCGTCGGGATCGCACCGGCCAGCGCGTTGATCTCAATGATGCGACCCCAGCGTTGCCGGCGCATGTACGGGACCACCGCCTGCACGAAGCGGAAGTGCCCCATCTGCAGAATGTTGGCGTGCTCGAGGATCGCCTCGGGGGTGAGCGTGTCCAGATTCCCCCCCCGCCCCTGGCCGGCATTGTTGACGAGGACATCGACCCCGCCCCAGCTCTCGGCGACCTCATCCACGAAGGCCTTCACACCCGGCGTGTCGGTCACATCCACCGCGTGCGCGATGACCGCCCGGGCCTGCTGTGCAAGCTCCCTGCCAGTCTCTTCGACCGCTTCGGGAGTGCGTGCGCAGATCGCAACGCGCGCACCTTCCGCGGCGAAGGCACGCGCGATCGCACGCCCGATGCCGCGTGAGGCGCCGGTTACGATTACGCGCCGGTCGCTAAGGTCGATGTTCATGTCGTGTCTCCTGTCGTTTGCCTGCCGCGGCGCCCACTTACATGCGCTCGATGATCGTCGCCGTGCCCATGCCGCCCGCGCAGCAGATCGCCTGCAGGCCGTAGCGCGCGTCACGCCGTTCCAGTTCGTGCAGCAGCGAGGTCATGATGCGCGAGCCGCTTCCGCCGAGCGGATGCCCGAGGGCGATCGCGCCGCCATTGACGTTGAGCCGGTCATGCGACACACTGAGCTCCTTCATCCATACCATCGGCACCGGCGCGAACGCCTCGTTGACCTCGAACAGGTCGATGTCCTCGACATTCAACCCGGCCTGGGCGAGCACCTTCCGGGTTGCGGCAATCGGCCCGGTCAGCATCAGCGTCGGGTCGGAGCCGACCGTGGTGAAGGCGCGGATGCGCGCACGGGGTTTGACGCCGAGCCGGTCGACCGCCTCTGCGGACATCAGCAGCAGCACCGCTGCACCGTCGGAAATCTGCGACGAATTGCCGGCGGTCATCTTGCCGTTGTCGCGAAAGCTGGTCTTCAACGTGGCAAGCTTCTCGGCACTGGTGCCGGGGCGAATCGTTTCGTCTGCGGCGAAAACTTCCGGCGCGGGCTCGACGTAGTCCCGATCCTTGAGCGCGGCGACAGGCACCGGCGCGATCTCCTTGCGGAAATATCCCGCTTCGGCCGCGGCTGCGGCGCGGCGGTGACTCTCCACCGCGAAGGCGTCGAGTTGGGCGCGGGTCAATTCCCATTTGTCAGCGACCCGTTCGGCCGCCTCACCCTGGCTGGTCAGCTCGTAGCGCTCGGAAGCCAGCCAGCCGAAGGGCTCGCCGTAGATTTCGCGGTTGCCGCCCATGCGCACGCGGCTCATGTTCTCGGCACCGCCCGCCACGACGACCTGCGCCGATCCGGCGGCGATCAGTCCTGCGGCGACGTGTACCGCGGCCTCACCGGAGCCGCACTTGCGGTCGATCGTGAGGCCGGGAATCGTATCCGGCCAGCCGGCCCCCAGCAGGGAGGTGCGCGCAATGTTCGCGGATTGCTCGCCGACCTGGGTGACGCAGCCGAAGATGACGTCGTCCACCTCGCCCGCCGAGATGCCCGCGCGCTCGACCACGGCGTTGAGGACGTGGGCGCCGAGGTGGTCCGCGCGTACGCCGGCCAGACTCCCCCGGTACTTGCCGACCGGCGTGCGGACGGCCTCGACTATGAAGACGTCGCTCATAGGTTGCTCGCCTTCAGGCCCGAGCCCGGAACGCGCTGGCCAGTCTCGTCATACTTGTATACTCCGTGCCCGGTCTTGCGCCCGTAGCGGCCGGCCGCCACCATCTTGATGATCAGCGGGCAGGGACGGAACTTCTCGCCGAGCGTCGAATGGAGGTAGCGCAGCACCGACAGGCGCGTATCCCAACCGGTCAGGTCACCCAGCTCGAGCGGCCCCATCGGGTGGTTGAAACCCATCCGCAGCGCGGTGTCGATGTCCTCGGCGCTGGCAGTGCCTTCCTGCAGCATCCACATCGCTTCGTTCCCCAGCATCGCGGACATGCGGCTGGTCGTCAGGCCGGGGGACTCATTCACCAGGATCGAGGTCTTGCCGATCGCGTCGCACCATTCGCGGCTTGTCGCGACGGTGGCTTCGTCGGTCGCGATACCGAGCACCAGCTCGACGAGCTTCATCTTGTGCACCGGGTTGAAAAAGTGCATGCCGATGACGCGCTCGGGACACGGCACCGACGCTGCAATCTCGGTGACGCTGAGCGCCGATGTGTTGGTCGCGATCACCGCGTTCGCGGCCAGTACGGGAACCGCCTCGCCCAACACCGCCTTCTTGACCGCGAGATTCTCCGAGACGGTCTCGACCAGGAGGTGAGCCCCCTCGGCAGCCTGTTTCAATGAGGTATTCGTGGAAAGCCGCGCCTTGGCGGCGTCGGCCACATCCACGACGAGCTTTCCGAGCTTCACGCCACCATCCAGGATGCCGTGAATGCTCTTCTCCGCCTTGGCGAGTGCGTCGGCGCTGGTATCCACCAGTTGCGTCGCGAAGCCGCTGCTCGCGAACGCATGGGCGATGCCGGTGCCCATCAGGCCGGCGCCGACCACCACAACCTTGTGATTCTTGTCGAGCATTTGTCTTGCCTCCTTGCTCAGACGCCGGGTTTGGGCCCGACGACGTTCGTGATCGTTCCGATCCCCTCGATTCCGGCTTCGACGACGTCGCCGGGATTGAGGAATCGGCCTGTACCCTGGCCCACGCCGGCCGGCGATCCGGTAAACAGGATGTCGCCGGGCGCGAAACTGGAACGCTCTTCGACGAACTTCACCAGTTGCGCGACGTTCCACGTCATCTCGCCGGTATTGCCGTCCTGGCGCGTCTCGCCGTTCACCTTCAGGGTCAGTCGCAGTTTCGGGCCCTCCGGGAACTCGTCGCGCGTCACGATCCACGGACCGACTCCGGTGCTGCGGTCCTGGCTTTTCGCCGCGAAGAGATCCATGCCGATGCCGGCCGGACCGCTGCGCTGCAGGTCGCGCGCCGATACATCGTTGCCCACGGCATAGCCGAGAACGCTGGCGAGCGGGTCTTCCGGGTCGACCGGCACCTCCCCCACGATGACGACGAGTTCGACCTCGTGATCGAGTTCGTTCGTCAGCGGCGGATAACGGATCGGATCATTGGCACCGATCAGGGCGCCGTATGCCTTGAGGAAGGCGATCGGCTGCGGGGGAGACTTCAGGCCGAAGTCGTCGGCCAGATGCTTCGCGTAATTCGCACCCGCGACGACGACCCGATTGACCGGCTCGATCGGCGGCAGCAGTCGCACCGAATCCAGCGGCCGGGCATCGCCGCCGGGCGTCAGCACCGAATGGGCTGCTCCGCCCTGCCCCGCGGCAATCGCGCGGGTCAGCGCCGGTCCCCAATCCGCGAAGCTGCCGACGATCGGTGTGACCGTGCGGGCTTCGGCATTGACGACGGCCCAGAATGGCGCGCCGCCATCACTGCAGCGCGCGAGTTTCATGCCGCCACCTCGGCCTTTGCGACGGCGCCCACTTTCGCCGGATCGAGGTGGAGCAGTTCGCAGGCATTCTTCCAGCGGATCTTCTGCAGATCTTCCTCCGAAAGGCGCAGGCCTTCGGTGAGGTCGTGACGCACCGCATCACTGCCTCCGAAATTCGAACCGTAGAGGATGCGGTCGGCGCCGATGACGTCGATCAGTGCCTGACGCATCGGCAGCTCGTGCAGCTCCACGTCGAACCAGAAGTTGCGCATGTACTCCAGCACAGGCTTCTTGTTGTGGTACGTGTCGAGGTTGGGGTTGGTCTGCGCGAGGCGGCCGAGCTGATAAGGCACATAGCCACCACCGTGCGTGATGTAGACCTTGAGCTTGGGGAAGCGGTCGAACACACCACCGTTCACCAGGTACCAGAAGGCCTTGGTCTCGTCGTAGTTCATGCCGACGATGGCCGTGGTTTCATAGCGGTCGGTATTGGCCTTCTTGCCCCACGTCACCGACTGGTTGTAGCCATGCACGAACATCGGCAGGTCGAGGTCGCACAGGGCCTCCCACACCGGATCCATCTCAGGCGAATCGAACTCCAGGCCGCCGAAATTCGACCCCCCCGCACCCAGACCCTTTGCGCCCAGTTGGGTGCACGCGCGGCGAATTTCCTTGGCTGCCTCCTTCGGATCCTGCAGGGGCGCCTGCGCCCAGAACATCAGTCGGTCGGACGCCGCCGAGCAGTACTCGGCGAGCACGTCGTTGACCTTGCGCGAGAACGGTATCGCGTAGTCGAGCTCCGTCCAGTACATGTAGCAATGCGAAGGCACCGAGACGACCTGGGCGTTTTGGCCGGCTGCATCCATCCCCGCAAGGCGCGTCTTGGGGTCGCGCCAACGGCTCATGTAGTCCTGCACGTTCAGGGCATTGCCCTCGGCCTTCGCCTTGCGCAAGGCGGCTTTTCGCTCGGGCGCGCCGAGCGTGAGGATCCAGTCGCCGACGCGAAGCTTGATGTCGCCGTCGGGCTGCGATTCGAAAGCCGGCCCCCAATAGGGGTGCTGGTCGTAGTAATCCGGATGGGGGGCGTGGGCGTGGAGGTCGATGAGCATGTGGTGTCTCCCAGTGCAGGTTGGTGGAACCTGCCGAGTGCCGCAATCGCGGACGGGAGCATCGATGCGCCGGACGGACCTCGCCTGGCTATCGGGGATTTGTCTCCTGCCTGCGACACTCGACCGGTGTCTTTGCAACGATGAGATTCATCATGCCAAACATAAACATATTTTGCAAATCTGTTTATGTTTTTTCTTTCTCGCGGCGGCGCGAGCCCGTGGAACGTGCCGGCGCAGCCACCTCGACAGCCTCATCGCCCTTGGTGGCAGGAAAACCGATCAGCGAGCGCACGAGACGCTCGATGCGTGCCGTGCCTTCGTTTACGCGCTCATTGGGGACGAGTTGTTCGCTCAATACGTAGCGGATCAGCATTTCGCACACGAGCTCGCGATCGATGCTGATGCCGAGACGCCCATCCCACGCGTCGAACACGGCCCTGAGGACGTCCTGCAAGCGCACGCGCGCGTCGTTGAAGACGCGGCGAAAAAAACTCATCGCATAATCGGGTGCCACCACCAGCAGACGCCGCGCCTGTCCGTGCGCCGCGTAGTGCTCCAGGTAACCGATCAGGGCGCGAAATTTCTCGTCGGGGTCGTCGTAAGGGGCGGTCACTTCCTGCATCGCCCTGTGAAAACCCTCGCGTTTGTGGCGCGAAAACGCATCGAGCAGATCGTCCTGTGACGAGAAATAGCGGTAGAACGTGCCCCGCGAGACACCTGCGTCGTCGCACACGTCGATGATGGAAATGCGCTCGGCACCTCCCTGGAGGATGATCCTTTCCGTCGATGCCAGAATTCGTGCAATGGTCGCGTCGGAGCGCCGATTGCGCCGAGCGGACTCCATTACCGGTCCGTCTTCAGCGACTGTCTCGGCTTCGTCGTTCATGCGTGTGCCTTGGGAATGGAGGGACCGCGGGGCGAACCGCAGGGCCCATCAGAACTTCGATTCAGTATTCGCGCACCGGCACATCCGCCGGACGCGAGTTGTAGCCGGGCAAGTGCAGCCCGCCGTCGACATGCAGCATTTCGCCGGTGACATAGCGGGACATGTCCGATGCGAGAAAGACCACAACGGGGCCGATGTCGAGTTCCGGATCGCCGCACCGGCCGAGGGGGCGCATCGCGGCAGAGCGTTCGGCGAAACCGGGGTTCTCCGCGGCCAGCTTGTGGAAGGTCGCTCCCATTGCCGTCGGGGCGACGGCATTCACCGTAATGTTGAAGCGTCCCCATTCCGCCGCCGCACTGCGCGTGAGGCCGACGATGCCTCCCTTCGCCGTGTTGTAGTCGGCATGCAGCCACGCGCCGATCTCGACGTCGATCGAGTAGAAATTGACGATCTTCCCGCCCCCGCGCGCCCGCATGTGCGGCAGCGATGCCTGCATCGCCCACCACGACGCCTTGATCGTCGAGGTCAGCGTCTGCTCGAGCATTTCGTCCGTCTTGTCTTCGAGGCGCACGTTCGGCGTCGGCACGAAGGCGTTGTTCACGAGGATGTCCAGCCCGCCGAAATGGGCCACTGCCGCCTCGATCGCTCCCGTCACGGACGCCTTCTGCATCACGTCGGTACGCACGAACAGCGCCCGCCCGCCCAACTCCTCGATCTCGCGCGCCACCTGGGCTCCAGTCTCTTCGTTGATCTCCGCGATCACCACGGCAGCCCCCTCGCGCGCGAAGCTGTGCGCCACGCCGCGCCCGATGCCGCCGCCGGCCCCGGTAATCAACGCAACCTTGTCCTTCAGCAAGCCCATTTTCGTCTCCTGGCGTTTTTAAACACTATTTTTGTTATTGTACACATTCAGAAGAAAGAAACACTCCCCAAACGGAAGCCATTGCAATGCCCTCCTTTTGCCGACGGATCCAGCTTGAAGGCCGCCAGACCAGCCATGAGGGCGAAGTCCGTGCCGTCCTCGAAGACGACTTTCACCATTTCCGCGTCGCGCTGCGTCATCGCCTCGGCCGCGTGATCGAAATCTCCGCCGAGGCTCCGCGACATCCGTTCACCGAGTGCCCGAATGCCGCCGCACCGCTGAACGCACTACGCGGCATGCAACTGGACCCGATCGCCAGCGCAGTAACCCGCCATACCGACGCCAGCCTGCAGTGCACGCATATGTTCGACCTCGCCGGCCTCGCGATCGCCGCAGCGGCGAGGGGGATCTCCCATCGCCGCTTCGACATCGAAGTTCCCCGTCATGTCGACGGCCGTTCGCACGCCCGTCTGGTCCGTGACGACGGTTTGCGGCTCGACTGGGAAGTGCAGGACCGTACGATCGTGTCCCCCTCGCCCTATGCCGGCGTCGACATGCGCCAGGGCATGGCGCGCTGGGCGCTCAGCAGTCTCGCGGCCGACGAGGCGGAAGCGGCCCTCGTGCTGCGCCGCTGTGCGCTGATCGCGCTCGGACGTCTGCGGGACATCGACAAGGACTTGCACGCCCGCCCGAGCGGCCGTTGCTTCGTGCAGCAACCCGAACGCGCGCCCCAGGCGATTCGCATCGTGGGCTCGACCTGGGACTTCACCGCGCATCCTGAACGCCTTTGCCGCGACGACCAGTCCTGGCTCCACGCTTTCGCGGAGTAAGCACGCTCCAGGTGTCGGCGCGAGCGCCATGCGGCGGACGCCGACATGCGATCGCGCCGAGTAGCACACCGGACGATCAGGGCCGGTTGGCCGCTTCCCAGGCTTTCAGATCGAAATCGGGGGCAGCGGCGGCAGCGGGCGTCAACGCCGGGGGGCGTGCGAGGATCTTGCGTGCAAACACGTGATCGCCGGGACGGTTGCAGGACTCGACCGCGATCAGCTCCTCCCCGCGGAAGCACAGCACCGAGAGCTGCTGCGCGGCGGCGTCACCCAGCGTCACGTAGTTGTCTGCCCCGATCGACAGACCGGCGATCTGCAGCTTGAGATTGCCCTGGTCGGTCCAGAACCAGGGCAACGCTGTGTAGGGTGCGGGTTTGCCCACGAGGCGGGCCGCGATGAGCTTGCCTTGGTCGACCGCGTTCTGCACGGACTCCAGGCGCGTGAGATTTTCGCCGTTTTGCACGCACGGGAAGGCGGCAACGTCACCCAACGCCGAGATGTGCGGGTCCGAAGTCAGAAGACTGGAATTAACGCGAATCCCGTTATCGATGTCGAGCCCGGCTTCGAGCGCGAGCTGCACGTTGGGAATCACGCCGATGCCGTAGACGACCAGCTCGGCAGGCAGACGTCGTCCGTCCGATGTCGTCACGGCGCTCACCTTGCCGTCCTCGCCTTCCAGCTCCGCCAGCCCGGTACGGAAGTTGAACTTCACGCCCCAGCCTTGATGTGCGGCACGGAAGAGCTCCGACATCTGCGGGGACACTGCCCGGGCCATCGGGCGGTCGCCGAGTTCAAGCACTTCGACCGCAGCCCCTTCGGCCGCCGCCACCGCGGCGAACTCCAGACCGATGAAGCCGGCTCCGATCACGACGACGTTCCTGGCCTGCTTCACCAGCGGCGACAAGAGGTCGGCATCCGCCTTGGTCTTGATGCCGAAGATACCGCCCAGCGTCGAACCCGGCACGTTGAGCGGCCGATTGTGGGCACCGGTCGCGAGCACCAGATGGCCGAAGTCGAGCGCACTCCCCGAGTCGAGCATGACACGACGGTTCTGCCGATCGATCGCCGCCACCCGGTCATGGACGAGCTCGATGCGCTGATCGACGTAGAAGGTCTCCGGCCGGAAGAGCATCGCAGTGGCGTTGATCTTGCCAAGAAGGTAGGCCTTCGACAGGGGCGGCCGTTGGTAAGGCAGACCGGGTTCGTCGTTCACGAGCACGATGCGGCCCCCGAAACCCTCCTGGCGCAAAGCAATCGCCACTTGCACGCCCCCGTGTCCCGCCCCCACGATCACCACTGAATCGAGCGACATCTTCCCGTCTCCTTGTCGTTTTTCAGATCGCCGTCTTCAGAACTGCACAGCCGGCAGGCGCAGCGTGAGGCCGTCCATGTCCGCTCCGACGACCAGCTGGCAGGTGAGCCGACTGGTGGGCTGGCGCTCGACGACGTTCTCGAGCATGTCGTATTCGGTGCCTTCGGCGGGCGCAAAACGCCCCGCCCAGGCGTCGTCGACGTAGGCATGGCAGCTGGCGCAGGCGCAGGCGCCGCCACAGTCACCGGGAATGCCGGGAACGCCGGCAAAGGTCGCGGCCTGCATGGCCGACTGGCCGACTTCGGCGTGCACTTCGTGCCGGGTGCCGTTGTGTTCGATGAAGGTGATCGTGGGCATTTGGTGGCTCCGATGAATGGGATGAAATCAGGCCCGCTGCGCTTCGGCGTGCAGGGCAAACTGGGGACTGCGCCCGAGCGTCAGCAGCAATGACGCGCCGAGCAGGGTGGCCACGGTGCAATAGACGAGCATGGCAAAGTAGCTACCGGTGACACTCAGCATCGCTGCAAACATCAGCGGCGCGGCTGCCGACGCTACCGTGATGAGCCCCTGATGCACGCCGAACAACCGGCCGTAATCCTTGAGGCCGAAGTAGCGCGCGATGAGGAAGGCCGCGATGTCGAATTCGGCGCCGGCGCCAAGTCCGACCAGCGCCGCGGCAAGACTCATGACAGCCGGATCGGTGGTTCCCGACAGGAAAATCAGACAACCCACCCCGGGCAGGGAAAGGCTCAAGGCCGCCACGCCGGGCGGCCACAGCCGATCGAGCAGGTAGCCGACCACCAGGCGACCGCAAATCAGCGCAATGCCGAAGTAACCGAAGACCAGGGTCGCATCCGCCGCCGACAGCCCCTTATCTCGCAACATCGGCACGGTACTGGTAACGAGGCCCACCACCGCCGACACGACCAGCGACAACGCCACATTGCAGATCCAGAATCGCGGCAGGAGCATTCCTTCCTGGAAGCTCACGCCGCTCCGCACCAGCGGCGGACCGTCGTCTGCCTTCGCGCCGCTCACCGCACGTTCGCCAGGCAGGCGGAACCACCATAGGGTCAGCGGCAGTCCCACCAGCACATTGAGCAGCGCCAGGATGACGAAGGCGGCCCGCCAGTCCCAGTTCTCGACCCCCCAACCCAACAGTCTCGGTACCAGCGCGGCGGTGATGCCGGTGCCCGAAAGCCCGATCGCGAGCGCCAGTCCGCGGTTGCGGTGAAACCAGAGATTGAGGAGTTGCGTCCACGTGACCGCCAGCGCACCCATGCCGATGATCGGGAGCAGGAAAAATGCTGCGTAGAGCGACCAGATCGAGCCGCCAATCTGCGTCGTCGCCAGATAGCCGAGCGCCATCAGCAGCAGCGAAATCACTGTCACGCGCTTCATGCCGAAACGCAGGTTGAGCCAGCCGACGAGTTGCAGGCCGAGCACGGCGCCGCCGAACAGAAAGGTGATTGCTGCTTGCAGCGAACCACGGTCCCACCCGAAAGCCTGCTCGAGGGGGATCACCAGGACGCCGAAGCCATACAGCAATGCGGCGTTGATGCTGATCGCCACCCCGATCACCGACAGAACCACGACCTGCCAGCCCTGCCTGAACTCGGTCAGATCGATCGCCGCGTGATTTCCGTTTGATGCCATTTTTCTACTCCGCTCCCCGTCCTGGCTCTCGTTCCAGCCTCGTGCCGAAGGACAGAACGGGCACCGTCCGATCCGTAACCGGACCGGCGGCGCCCGGGTTGCCTAGAGGAAGATCGCGAGGTTCGGCGTGCCCAGCACCGCCTGGTCGAGAATGACTTCGCGACGCACGAGCTTGAATCCCTCGCCATCGACGCGCAGCAGATCGTTGCGCTCGCCGCTGATGACATCCATGTCCGGAAAGTCGAAACGGCTGCGTGTCAGCAGCAGATAGCTCACGACCGCGAACTCGTCGGGCCTGTCGGTAGCGAATACCTGCACGTTGCTGACCATGCGGCGGGTGCGTGACGGGGGATCCTCGGCCCACGCGCTACGTGTCTCGGTGAGCCGCATGATGCGCCCCATGATCGAGCGGTAGTTGTCGTGGTAGTGCTGCACGGTGCGGATAACCGACTGGGCCTGCTGGGACATCGGGCGGGTCTGTCGCAGAGGCACGGTGTAGACCAGGTCGGGCGCAAGCGTCGCGCCCCACTCCTTGAGACGGATCGTGTCGAGCAGGGTCGCTTCCTGGTAGAGGAAGCCGACGATGCGATTATAGACTTCGGCCCCGACCGGGATCGGGTTTCCGATGACGGGGGCGTTCTCGGCAACTTGTTGTGCGGCGCTCATGTGTCGCTCCTTCGAAGGTGTTGGGTCGGACCGGACGGCTCAGGCCTTGGCGTTCATCAGTTCGTTCCAGTACAGCCACCAGTGCCACTGGGTGTCGTCCTTGGTGAACCCTTCATTCACAATGCCCGGCCCGGGCCAGCCGGCAGGGGCGCCGGTCTCGTACACCGCCTGGTACTTGAGGGTCGAGCGACGCCCGCGCGCGCCCTTGGCGGCGAGGGTCATGTGGGGCCAGGTATCGGAGTCGTCCTGCTCGACCATGCCCGAGGTGCCGAACAACTGGATGCTCTGCATCAGCATCCTGTCCTTGAGCTCCTGCGGGGCATCCTTCTCAGCGAGCACCCAGTTCACGAACTCGAGTTGATCCGGCCCCTTCGGCACGTAGGCGTGCAGCAGCGTGAGGCCGAGCACGGAGCCGTCGGCCTGCGGGATGTACACGAACGCGAACAGCACGTTGGGGAAAATCCCGCCCACCTGCGGCGGCATCGACACCATCACTTCGAGCTGCTCTTCGCTCAGGTGCTTCCTGAGCTGAGGCAACATTTCACGCGTCATCCCCGGCGGCGGCAGTGCTTCGAGTTTCTGATCCACCGTCAGCTCCGCCGGATCGAGGCCGGAGAGCTTCTTGATTTTGCGTCCGAGGTCGATGCAGCGCAGCGCATGGCCATGCGGCGAGCTCACCTCGACGCCGTACATCTCGGGCGACAGGTCCGCGCTGCCGCCGTCGCCACTCTTGGAGTAGTTGCCGACCTCACCCAGCCAGCGGTGCAGGGTCAGCGTGTGGTAGCCGTCGGCGGCGGACTGTTCGCCCGCGGCTTTCCAGTTCGCGCGCACGATGAAACGCTGCGGCGGGCCGAGCACTTCGAGCCCCTTGTCGCTGCGCTCGAACAGGGTGTCGAAGTACCATTTCGCATCACCGAGGAATTCTTCGAACGACGGTCCCTCCAAGTCCCAGGTCGCGAAAATGATGCCGCCGTAGAGCGTCACCCGCGCCTGCGGCAGGCCCAGCTCCTCCTTCGGCATCATCTTGCCGTGCATGCACTCCTTCTCGACAGGCGCTCCGATGAACTCGCCGCTCGGCTTGAATGCCCACCCGTGGTAGATGCACTTGTGAATCTGGGTATTGCCCGCGTCGACCGTCGAGATGCGCATGCCGCGGTGGGGACACACGTTAAGCGAGACGTGGATGTTCCCGTCCTTCGCACGCGCGACGATGACCGAGTCCGACCCCATGTCGCGCACGACGAAATCGCCCGAGTTGGGCACTTCGGATTCGTGCCCGAGCAGCAGCCAGGTCTTGCCGAAGACGCGATCCATCTCCAGCTGATAGATCTCCGGATCCGACAGGGCCCGCATCTGGACTTCCCGCGTCGGGACGCGAACCAGATCGGACAGCGGCGTACCGTCCGCCAACGTGTAGCTTGCCTTGGTCAACATTGTCATCTCCTGTGGAGTGAAGCCGTCCGTAAGGACGATCCTCGTTCGATGGGCCTGACGGCCACTTCTTGTGGGTTGTTCAATTGCTCGGGCACCGGTGTTCGGCACCCTGTATTTCGGTAGCCGTTGCCCACCGTCTAACGTCCTTATTGCGAAGGACTGCGTCTTCCCGTCACGGCTTCGTCACGCGCGTGCGCAACGTGCCGATCGCCTCGATCTCGAGTTCGACGACGTCGCCCGGTTTGAGATAGCGCAGCTGCTCGAGTCCGCAGCCGTTGCCGACCGTGCCCGAGCCCAGCACTTCGCCCGGATAGAGCGTTTCCGAGCGGGAGATGTGCGCGATCACGTCCTCGAAGGTCCAGCGCATGTCGCGCGTGGTGCCACGCCCCCATTCCTCGCCATTCACGCGCGCGATCATCTGCAGGTCGTAAGGATCGGGTACCTCGTCCGCAGTGACGAGGCAAGGCCCCATCACGTTACCGGTGTCGAAGTCCTTGCTCTTCGCCGGGCCGAGCATGCCGGGCATCTCGAGGGCCTGCGCATCGCGGGCGCTCATGTCGTTGAAGATCGTGTAGCCAACGATGTAATCGCGCGCCTTGTCGCGCGGCACGTCCTTCCCCTTGCGGCCGATGTAGCAGGCCAGCTCGAGTTCGAAGTCCATCGCCTTGCTGTACGCCGGCCACACGACGTCGTCGTCGGGACCGATCACCGCGAAGCGATTGCACTTGTAATAGATCGGCTGGCGATTGAAAGTCTCGATGACGCGCTCGTCGGCGCGCGTGTTCATCTGCCGCAGCGCCTCCTCGGGGTCGGGCAAGTGCGCCACGCGCGCGCGCCGCGCAGCAGCGAAGCTCTGTCGCAGATGCAGTTCGAAACAGGAGCAGTCGCGCATCTGCGGCGGCGGCTGGATGGGGGCGCACAGCTTCACGCCCTCACGCGCGATGACCGCCGCCGACGGAGCTTTCCGCACCAGGACGCGAGCCGCTGCAAGAGCCTCTTCACCGGCCTCGACCAAACCCAGCACGCTCGCGAAGGTGGTGGACCCATGGCCGTTTACGACTTCGCAAGCCGTGGCGAGGTCGACGATCGCCGAATCCGATTCGATCAGCGCGCCGGCACGCTGAAAGCCGTGAGAGTCACGATATGTGACGAGTCGCATCTATTGTCTCCTGTCGGGGACTCGTCCCGCTCGATGCGGGCGAATCCTCTTTTCTTCGAGTTCTGCCCCTCCCCACGGGAGAGGCGCTGGCGGTTGCTACACCCGGCCGCTCACCGGCACGCAGGCTCCGGTGACGGCCGAGGCGTCATCCGAGAGCAGGAAAGCGATCACCGCGGCGAGCTTGTCCGGCGCCACCCAGCGGCTGGCATCGGCGTCCGGCATGTCGGCGCGGTTGGCGGGGGTGTCGATGATGCTCGGCAACACCGCATTCACGGTGACGCCACGGTCCTTGAGCTCTTCGGCAAGTGATTCGGTCAACCGCGCGACGCCGGACTTCGATGCGGCATACGCCGCCATCCCCATCCCAGCCTTCTGCGCGGCCAGTGCGCCGACATTCACGATGCGCCCCGCCCCGCGCGCCAGCAGATGCGGCAGAGCCGCCCGGCAACTCGCTACGGCGGTACGCACGTTCATCGTGTACAGGCGATCCCAGGTCTCGAGCGCTCCGCCTTCGATCGGCTCCCACGCGAAGCCGCCGGCCACATTCACCACGCCGTCGATGCCCCCAGCGGCCTCACGCACGCGCGCATAGGCTGCCGCGCAGGCCGCTTCGTCGCTCAGGTCGACCCCGCCGAGCACAACCGCGACGCCTGCAGGCAGGCCGCCAGCGGGCGCCGCCGCACGGTCCACAAGCGTGACGTGCGCGCCGTCTTCCACGAGGCGCTGCGCCACCGCGCGGCCAAGCGCGCCGAATCCACCGGTTACGACGATACTTCTAGCTTCGAGTCGAGTACTCATGGGATCACAGTTCCTTGTATGGCCTCCGCGTCGTTGCACGCTGGCAGGCAGGTCCTTGCGACAAACTTTAGACAGATTTTGCACTTCTGTCTATATGTGCATGTAGAATCCCGCTTGACCGATCGTCAAATCGTCGAGAGCGCGCAGACCATGACCCGAAAACTCCCCCTCCTCACCGAGGACAACTCCCCGTTCTGGCAGGGCGGCGCGCAGGGGCGCCTGCTCATACATCATTGCGCGGACTGCACGCGCTTCTTTCATCCGCCCGCCCCGATCTGCCCGCACTGCGGCAGTTTCGAGGTGGCACCGCGGCCGGTCTCCGGCGAGGGCAAGGTCCTGAGCTACACGATCAATCACCAGGCATGGCGCCCCGACCTCACCGAGCCTTATGTGGTGGCGATCGTCGAACTCGCGGAACAGGCCGGCCTGCGCTTCGTCACGAATATCGTGGGACTTCCCGCCGAGGCGGTGCATATCGACATGCCCGTCAGGGTGCGCTTCGAGCAGCACGAGGACGTGTGGCTCCCCCTCTTCGAGAAGGACGCATGATGTTCGACCGAATCTTTGAAAAAGACGTCGCCATCACCGGTGTCGGCCAGTCCGCGGTGGGACGCCCGGTTGCCCGATCGGGCATGCGACTCACGCTGGACGCTTGCCTCGAAGCCATCGCCGACGCCGGACTCACGCGCGCGGACATCGACGGCGTGGCGTGCTGGCCGGGCGACAACAACAATGGCGATGCCTTCTCGCCCGTCGGCCCCAACGCGCTGATCGGCACCCTCGGCCTCCAGGTCAACTGGTACGGTGGGGGCTACGAAGGCCCCGGACCGCTCGCAGGCATCATCAACGGCGCGATGGCGATCGCATCCGGCCTGTGCCGCCACGTGCTGGTCTTCCGCACCATCACGGAAGCGAGCCGCCGCAAGGTCGACAAGAATGCCAGCGCCCTGACGAACAAGACGATCGGACGCGACAGCAGCTTCTTCTGGCAGTGGTACACGCCATTCAATGTGCTCTCCGCGATCAACCTCATGGGGCTCTACACCCAGCGCCACTTTCACGAATACGGCACGACGCCCGAACAACTCGCCCAGATCGCCCTCACCTGCCGCACCAACGCCGCGCTGAACCCCAAGGCGATCTACCGGACGCCGCTCTCGCTCGATGACTACTTTGCCTCGCGCATGATCTCGACTCCACTGCGCATGCTCGACTGCGACGTCCATTGCGACGCCTCGACCGCGATCATCCTTTCGCGTGCCGACGTCGCCAGGGACGGGCCAAATCCACCAATCCGCCTCGAAGCGATCGGCGCCGCACTGCACCAACCCTGGTCGTGGGACCAGATCGACCTCACCGCGACCGCCGCGCGCGATGTCGGCGAAATGATGTGGGCGCGCACCGATCTCAAGCCCAAGGACGTCGGCTCGGCCCAGCTCTACGATGGATTCTCGATCCTCACGATGATCTGGCTCGAAGCACTCGGGCTATGCCCGCGCGGCGAAAGCGGCCGCTTCGTCGAAGGTGGCCACCGCATCGCCCGCAACGGCCAGTTGCCGATCAATACCAACGGCGGCCAGCTCTCCGGTGGGCGCACGCACGGTCTGGGCTACGTTCATGAAGCCTGCTCGCAGCTGTGGGGACGCGCGGGCGAACGACAGATCGCGCCCCATCACGTTTCAGTGGTTGCGGCAGGCGGTGGACCGCTGGGCGGCAGTGTGCTGCTGGTCCGTGACTGAGCCCGGCCACGGTCGCAGGCGGATTCCTTCACAATCAGATTTACTGTCCAATTTTCGACTATTCGGAGGGGAGCATGGCGATAAGAACACTCGTGGTGGGACTGCTCATTCTTGCGAGCACCTGGCTGCCGCCGGCAAGCGCGGCCGAAGCGGTTTCGGGTAGCCCGGTGTCAGCACCGGATTCCGCCACGCGCGCGCAGGCATTGCTGGAGAAGGCCACCGCCCGACTTCGTGCCGTCGGCGACCGGGCACTGGCGGAATTCGGCCGGCAGGGCGACTTCATCGACCGTGAGCTCTATGTGTACGTGCTCGACATGGACGGCACCATGCTGACGAGCGGGGGCTCGTCCACGACCCTGATCGGCCGCAAGGTCTCCGAGATGCGCGACGCCAGCGGAAAGGCTTTCTTCGCGGAGATGCTGAACAAGGCGCGTGCCGATGGCCGCGGCGAAGTCGAGTACCGCTGGGTCAACTGGACCGACAACACTGTTCAGCGCAAGCATGCGTTCTTCGAGAAGGTTGGCGAACGAGTGGTCGCGGTCGGTTACTACATCAGCCGCTCGTCCCCGGACCAGGCGCAGGCCTTCCTGGAACAGGCCGTTGCGGCGATGAAGGCCGCGCCCGCCAGCGCAATTGCCGAATTCAACCGCATCGAGGGCCGCTTCGTGCGGGACGATCTCTACGTCTTCGTAATCGACCGGAAAACGGGACGCTTCGTCGCCCACGGCACGATGCCGCGCTTGGTCGGCTCCAACGGCCGGGACCTGTACGACCAGGCCGGCACGCCCATCGTTCGCAAGATGCTGGAGCAGACCGCGAACCGACCGCGAGGCGAACTCGACTACCTGTGGAAAAACCCGGTCACGAAAAGAACAGAGGAAAAGCACACGCTGTTCGAAGTCGTTGGCGACCACATCGTCGCGGTGGGCTACTTCAAACCCTGAAGTCATTTCCCCTTGTCGTAAGCCGGCCCGGCTGTCGCCTTTTCGTCGTCGCCGTAGTATTCTGCGGACAGAATTTAATTCTAATACGCAAACACAAAACCGTTTTACGTGCAGATTCTCCGGCTCACGGATGGGCACCCTGATTCCTTGGACGCCTCGCCTGGGGCACACGCGAGGAAGACGTCTCCCGTTTGCCGACCGGGACGCCTGCACGACGGACGGAGGAGACAAGGGATGGACACCACACAAGAGGATGAAACCGCGGGCCGGTCGTCAAGCGGGGTCACCGTCAAGCCTGTCGTCAATGCGGTGCGGATCCTGCGTTTTCTGACGGAGACCGACACCCCGGAGCGCGCGGCGGACATCGCCCGGCAGTTGTCGATCAACCCCAGTACCTGCTTCAACATCCTGCGCACACTGGCCGCCGAGGACATGGTTGCATTCGATCCCGCGTCGAAGACCTATTCGCCCGGCCTGGGGCTCGCCAAACTCGTAGGACACCTCGTAACACAAGGCCAGCGGCTCGACATCGCGCGCCCACTGCTGCAGCAATTCGCCGCCCGCTTCCATGTCACGGTCACCCTGTGGCGCCAGATGGGATACGACCGCATCGTGCTGGTGAGTTCCGAGGCAAGCCCGACCGATCTGCGCATCGACATGGCGATCGGTCAGCGCCTGCCCATCTTCATGGGCGCCAGCGGCAGACTGTTCGCGGCGGAGGTGGATCTCGACCCGACCGCGATGCGCGCCGCATTCGACAAGATCCGCTGGGCCCGACCGCTGGAGTTCGACGAGTACTGCCAGCAGGTGCAGTTCGCCAGGGAACACCAGTGGGCGATCGATGACGGCTACTTTTCCGCCGGCATCATGGCTATCGCGGCCCCCGTGCGCGACCGCGCCGGTGCCATTGCCTTTGCCGTATCGGCGGTGATGTTCCGGGGCCAGTACATCGGGGCCGACGCGGACAAGCTCGGGGGCGAGGTGCGCAAACTCGCAGACAAGCTGTCGAACCTGCTGTTTTGAGGGTCGTCGCGAGGGCTGCCGGCGGTCCTTGAGCAACCCTTTTTGCGGCCCCGCGACACGCCCCGCAAAAACAGTGACACTTTTTCGTTTTCTGTGCATAATCATCCCGCAGGCCTCGATGGCCCCGAGCAGATGAGGAGACACGCCATGAGCGAACAGAACGAAAAACTTCACAAGGTTATTGTCGATCGCAGCCGCTGCTGCGGTTACGGATTGTGCGCGGCCCTGTGCCCCGACGTGTACAAGCTGGACGGCGACGGCATCGTCTATCTGGACAGCGAGTTCGTTCCCGCCGGCCAGGAAGAGGCCGCGATCGAGGGGGCTGCCGCCTGTCCCGCCGAGGCGATCCGGGTCGAAGCACCGGGCGCCTGAGTTCTTCGCCGGACTGGTAGCGCGAAAAGCGCTGGAA
The DNA here is from genome assembly GCA_029286945.1 of Thauera sp. GTDB lineage: Bacteria > Pseudomonadota > Gammaproteobacteria > Burkholderiales > Rhodocyclaceae > Thauera. The sequence continues at coordinate 32,162 of JAREIX010000003.1, forward strand.
CTGCCCACTTCGCGGAGATCCGAATGAATCGTCTTGAAGGAAAAGTAGCGCTGATCACCGGCACCGGCGGCGGTCAGGGTCGTGTCGCAGCCTTGCGCTTCGCGCGCGAGGGCGCCGTGGTGGTAGGTTGCGACACGGATGCAGCCGCCCACGCCGAAACGCGCCGGCTGGTCGAGGCCGAAGGATTCGAGTTGCACGGCTCCGCCCCGGTGGACCTCGGCGACCACGAACAGGCCCGCGCCTGGGTCGAGTCCGCGGCGGAACAGTTCGGGCGCATCGACGTTCTCTACAACAACGCATCGGCCGCGCGTTTCGGACCGGTGGCGGAATTCTCGATCGCTGACTGGCACTACACGATCCGGAACGAGATCGACCTCATCTTCTACACGACCAAATACGCGTGGAAGCACCTCGCCGTGCGCGGTGGCGTGATCATCAACATCGCCTCGACCGCCGCCTGGGGCGGCTCAAAGGTTGCAGGCATCAGCGCCCACTGCGCCGCCAAGGGTGCGGTCGTCTCCTTCACCCGCCAGCTGGCGGTCGAAGGGGCGCCGGTCGGCATACGCGCGGTCAGCATCAGTCCGGGCTTCGTGAAGACGCCCGGCACCGCGGCCTTCGTCGAGAACCCCGTCACCCGCCGGGCGCTACTCGATGGCGTGCTGCAGGATCGGCCGGGGGAACCCGAGGAAGTCGTGTCGCTGGCCCTGTACGTGGCCTCGGACGAAGCCGCCTTCATGACCGGTTCGGACCTCGTCATCGACGGGGGTCTGCTCGCAATCTGAGCACGAGCCCGAAAGTTCGTAACCCAACAGTGAACGAACGGACGTCGTGCCCCTGCGGCACAGTCCGAAGTCTGCGCAAAGCGCGGTGTAAATCGCGGGCGCAGGTCGCTCAAAACAGGAGGAAGACAGCATGGACATCATCGGTATCGGCTACCTGGGGTTCGAATCGGCGAACCTCGATGCCTGGCGCGAATATGGCCCGAAGGTCATGGGCTTTCAGATCGGGACATCCCCGACTGCGGATCCGGACACCCTCTACTTCAAGCTCGATGACCGTCGTCATCGGCTCGCATTCCATACGGGCAAGATCGACCGCCTCGCTTACATCGGCTGGGAAGCCAAGGGCAAGCTGGAGTTTCACGCCGCCGTCGAGCGCTTCTGCAGCCATGGTGTCGAGGTCAGCTTCGGCGATCCAGAACTGTGCGACAAACGCGGCGTGAAGGAGCTGATCCGTTTCCGTGACCCGGTCGGATACCAGCACGAGCTGTTCTATGCCCAGAAATGGAGCCCGCGCTCCTTCGTGCCGGGCCGTCCGCACGGCGGATTCGTCTGCGGCGAACGGGGCGTCGGCCACATCGTCGTGATCACGCCCGAATACACGCCCGAACTCGAACACTTCCTCACCGGCATCATGGGCATGCACTGGTACGGCTCGGGCGCCGGCAAGGGCAAGACGGGGTTCTTCCGCTCCAGGCTCAACGACAAGACGAGCCACGACATCGCTTACGGTTTCGGCCCGGGCAAGGCCGGCGTGCAGCACATCGGCCTCTTCGTGCGCTCGGTTCGCGACGTCGGCGAAACCTACGATCTGGTCAAGAAGAA
>JAREIX010000158.1 GCA_029286945.1 Thauera sp.
GATCTTCTTGACGCGCTGTTCGATGTTCTCCATGAACCAACTCCTTCCTGAGGGTGACAGGTGAATGTAAAAAGCCGGCGTATTCTACCAAAACGCCGCCGAACCGCTATCCCGACGCAAATCAGGACATGTACATGCCGCCGTTCACGTGCAGGGTGGTGCCCGTCACGTAAGCGGCAGCGGGTGATGCGAGGAAGGCCACGGCGCCGGCAATCTCTTCCGGACGGCCTAGACGGCCCAGCGCAATGTTGCCGAGCAGGGCGTCGCGGGCGGCCTCGGGCAGCGCGCGCGTCATGTCGGTATCGATGAAGCCGGGGGCGACGCAGTTGACGGTGATGTTGCGGCTACCGAGCTCGCGCGCCAGGGCGCGCGTCATGCCGGCCACGCCCGCCTTGGCGGCGGCGTAGTTGGCCTGGCCCGGGTTGCCGGCGCTGGCCACCACCGAGGTGATGTTGATGATGCGGCCGTTGCGGGCCTTCATCATGCCGCGCATCACCAGCTTGCTCATGCGGAAGACCGCGCGCAGATTGGTGTCGATCACCGCATCCCACTCCTCGTCCTTCATGCGCATGGCGAGGTTGTCGCGGGTGATGCCGGCGTTGTTCACCAGGATGCCTACGGCGCCGAAGCGCTTCTCGAGGTCGCCGAGCAACCCCTCGCACGCGGCCGCGTCGGTGACGTCGAGCGCCATGCCGGCACCCTTGATGCCCGCATCCGCCAGCGCCCTGTCGATGTCGGCGGCACCGGACTCAGAGGTCGCGGTGCCGACCACGGTCGCGCCCAGGCGACCGAGCTCGAGCGCGACGGCCCGACCGATGCCACGCGATGCGCCGGTGACCAGCGCGACCTGCCCTTCGAGCGAAAAACTCATCTCTTACCTCACTGCCGCAATGGCTTGTTCCAGACTGGCCGCATCGTGCGCCGAGCCACCTTCCACGTCCTTGGCGATGCGCTTGGTCATGCCGGCCAGCACCTTGCCCGGGCCGCACTCGATGACGTGGCTCATGCCGCGCGCCGCCATGGCCTGAACGAGCTCGATCCAGCGCACGGGCGAGTACGCCTGCCGCACCAGCGCGTCGCGGATCTTCTCGGGTTCATCGTAGACGGCGACATCGACGTTGTTGATGACCGCAATCTCCGGCCTGGCGATGCCCACGCCCGCCAGGCGCTCGGCCAGGCGCTCGGCCGCCGGGCGCATCAGCGCGCAATGGAAGGGCGCCGACACCGGCAGCAGCACGGCGCGCTTGGCGCCCTTGGCCTTGGCGATCTCGCTCGCGCGCTCGACCGCGGCCTTGGCGCCGGCGATCACGATCTGCCCCGGCGCGTTGAGATTGGCGGCCTCGACGACCTCGCCCTGCGCAGCCTCGGCACAGGCCGCGTGCACCGCATCGGGCTCGAGGCCCATCACCGCGGCCATCGCGCCCTCGCCCGCCGGCACCGCTTCCTGCATCGCCTGGGCGCGGAAGCGCACCAGCGGTACGGCATCGCTGAAGGCCATCGCCCCGGCGGCCACCAGCGCCGAATACTCGCCCAGGCTATGCCCGGCGACCATCGCCGGCTTCGGACCCCCGGCGGCCAGCCAGGCACGCCAGGCAGCAACGCCGGCGGTGAGCATCAGCGGCTGGGTGTTGACGGTCAGCGCGAGGCGCTCGGCGGGCCCGTCGCAGACCATCGCCCACAGGTCCTCACCGAGCGCGTCGGAGGCCTCGGCGAAGGTGTCGCGAATCACGGCCGACTCGCCGTAGGCGGCCATCATGCCGACCGACTGCGAGCCCTGGCCAGGAAAAACCAGCGCAAAGGGCATGCTGTTCTCCACTTGTCAGTTGTTGGGAGGTGAATGCTCGGAGAGCTCAGAGATCGATCAGGGCGGCGCCCCAGGTGAAGCCGCCGCCGACGCCCTCTACGACGATGCGGTGTCCCGGGCGCACCTGCCCGCCGCGCATCGCCTCGTCGAGCGCGAGCGGGATCGAGGCGGCGGAGGTGTTGCCGTGGTGGTCGAGCGTCGTGATCACGCGCTCCATCGGCAGGCCGAGGCGCTTGGCCGTGGCCTGGATGATGCGGATGTTGGCCTGATGCGGGATCAGCCAGTCGACGCTGTCGGCGGACACGCCCGCCTGCTCCAGCACCTCGTGAGCGACGTCGCCCAGGACCTTTACCGCGAACTTGAACACCGCCTGCCCATCCATGCGCAGGAAGGGATCGCCGATGACCTGGCCCGAGGCCACGCCGCCCGGCACGCACAGGATCGGGTGATGGCTGCCATCGGCGTGCAGCGCCGACGCGCGAATGCCCGGGCGTTCGGAGGCTTCCAGTACGACGGCGCCTGCGCCATCGCCGAACAGCACGCAGGTGGCGCGATCCGACCAGTCCAGGATGCGCGAGAAGACCTCGGCGCCGATCACCAGCGCACGCTTGTGGCTGCCCGAGCGGATGAACTTCTCCGCCACCGTCAGCGCATACACGAAGCCGCTGCACACCGCCTGCACGTCGAAGGCCGGCCCGCCGTTGCGGATGCCGAGCTTGGACTGCACCAGCGCGGCCGTGCTCGGGAAGATGTAGTCCGGCGTGGACGTGGCGACGATGATGAGGTCGATGTCCTCGGCCTCGCATCCGGCAGCCTCGATCGCACGTTCGGCCGCCACGCGAGCGAGATCGCTCGCCCCCACGTCGGCTGCGGCCAGATGCCGGCTGCGGATTCCCGAGCGGCTGACGATCCATTCGTCCGAAGTCTCGATCCCGCGCGCGACCAGGTCGTCGTTGCTGACCGGGTCGCCCGGCAGGCAGCTGCCGGTACCCGCGATCCGTGCGTAGATCATGCCTTCACCTCGTTCATGCTTGCCATGCGTTCGGAGATGCGCTCGATCAGCCGGTTCGATGCCGCCTCTGCGGCACGCGCGATCGCGTTCTCGAAGGCCAGCGCATCGGCCGAGCCATGGCTCTTGAGGACGACGCCGCGCAGACCCAGCAGCGGCGCCCCGTTGTAGAGCCGGTGATCGACACGCTGCTTGAAGCGCTTGATGACCGGCAGCGCGACCACGGCCATGAGCTTGGTCAGCAGCGAGCGCTTGAATTCCTGCTTCAGGAAGGCGCCGATCATCTGCGCCAGCCCTTCGGAGGTCTTCAGCGCGACATTGCCGACGAATCCATCGCAGACCACGACGTCGACCGTGCCCTCGTAGATGTCGTTGCCTTCGACGTTGCCGTAGAAGTTGAGCCCGCTGTTGCGCAGCAGTTCGCCCGCTTCCTTGACGACGTCGTTGCCCTTGATGACTTCCTCGCCGATGTTGAGCAGCCCCACGGTCGGCCGTTCGGTGTGCTCGACGGCGGCGACGAGCATCGCGCCCATCACCCCGAACTGGAGCAGGTGCTCGGCGCTGCAGTCCACATTCGCGCCCAGATCGAGCACGTAGGTATGGCCCTTCATCGACGGCAGCACGGTGGCGATCGCCGGGCGATCGATGCCGGGCAGCGTCTTCAGCACAAAACGCGAGATCGCCATCAAGGCACCGGTGTTGCCGGCCGAAACCGCCGCTGCGGCATCGCCCGACTTGACCAGGTCGATCGCGACCCGCATCGACGAGTCCTTCTTGTTGCGCATGGCAATCGCTGGCGGATCGTCCATGGCCACGACTTCGCTTGCCGGGTGGAGCCGCAGGCGGGACCCGAACTCGGCGACGGCGCCGCCGAGCAAGGGGCGGATCGCTTCCTCACGCCCCACCAGGACCGCGCTCGCATCCCTGTGCGTGCGCAAGAATGACAGCGTGGCGGGCACGGTCACGGACGGGCCGTGATCGCCACCCATGCAGTCGATTGCAATGGTGACACCCATCGGCATCCTGCGTGTCTTATGTTTATTGAGGTCGGAAAAAAGGCGGCGAAGGCATCTTGCGCCTTGCGCCGCCCCGATCTTCGCGGGCTGCGGAATTACTCGCCCTTGGTCTTCAGCACCTTCTTGCCGCGATAGAAACCGCTCGGGCTGATGTGGTGACGCAGGTGCACCTCACCCGTGGTCGGCTCGACCGCCAGCGCGGGACCGGTGAGGAAGTCGTGGGCACGGTGCATGCCACGCTTGGAGGGGGACTTCTTGTTCTGTTGAACGGCCATGAGTAAGACTCCTAAGACAAATATCGCGCCTATTCCGCGCTGGGACTGCCTCGCAGCGACGCCAGCGCAGCGAAAGGCGATTCTTTGGATCCCGCGGCCTCGGGCCGGGGCATCTCGCAAACCTGGTGTCGCGGGGCGAGCGGAAGCGCGAGAAGAATCTCGTCTTCAAGCAAGGCCAGCACGTCGAGCTCAGCTTCGATCTCGATCGCGTCGACCTCTTCGTCCTCCAGCTCCTCTTCCGGGATCGGCTGACCGCTGCGCACCGGCTGCAGCAGCGTGTCGATCCGCAGCGGCCACGCCAGCCCGCCGAGGCAACGCTGGCAGCGCAGCTCGAGCCCGCCATCAACCCTCAGCCTGAGCCGCGGCTCGGACCCCTCGGCGCCATCCACCGTGAAGCCCTCGACGCGCCAGCTCAGCTGACCCTCGGTCGATGCAAGCACGTCGGAAAGACGCAGCAGATCCGCCACTGCGAGCACCCCGTCGATTGAACGGGACTCCGCGGCAAACCTGAATGGATCCGGAATGGATCTGGACGAAACGCCGTGTTGCGACATAAGCCGTGCATGATATGATTTTTTCGAGTCGCGTGTAAAGCCTTCAATTGACTTGAAAACAGACGGAAGCACTCCAGACATGAGACTCGTCCTCGCATCCACCTCCGCCTACCGCAAGATGCTGCTCGAGCGGCTGCACCTGCCGTTCGAGACCGACCGTCCGGAAACCGACGAGACCCCGCTGCCCGGCGAGGCACCCGCCGCCACCGCGGAGCGCCTCGCCGCCGAGAAGGCGCGCGCCGTCGCCGGCCGCTGGCCGGATGCCCTCATCGTCGGCAGCGATCAGGTCGCCTTCGCCGACGGCGAGGTGTTCGGCAAGCCCGGCACCGAGGAGCGCGCCATTGCGCAGTTGCAGCGCATGCGCGGTCGCACCGTGGTCTTCCATACCGCCCTCGCGGTGCTTAACACCCGCAGCGGCCACCTGCAGGTCGAGGGCGTACCCACCCAGGTGCGTTTTCGCGACCTGACCGACGGCGAGATCCGGCGCTACGTCGCCAAGGAGCGGCCGCTCGACTGCGCCGGCAGCGCAAAATCGGAAGGACTGGGCATCACCCTGCTCGACGCCATGCCGGGCGAGGATCCGACCGCGCTGATCGGCCTGCCGCTGATCGCGCTGTCGCGCATGCTGCGCGCCGAAGGCCTGGAGCTGCCGTGAGCAACCCTGCCGCCGAGGACGCCGCCGGGCCGGAGCGCGGCACGCTCTACCTCGTTCCGGTCGCCCTCGGCGAGGGCGCACCGTGGCAGAGCTTCCTGCCCGCCCAGGCGCAGGCGATCGCGGCCGGCCTGCGCCACTTCGTGGTCGAGACCGCGCGCGCGGCACGCGCCCACCTGAAGCAACTCGACTACCCGCACCCACTGCGCGACACCGACATCCGCGAACTGCCCGAAGACGGCCCCGCGGCCGTCGCGGCGCTCGACGCCCTGCTCGCCCCGGCGCTGCGCGGCACGGACATCGGACTGATGTCGGACGCCGGCTGCCCGGCGGTCGCCGACCCCGGCGCCCGCCTGGTGGCGCGCGCCCACGCCCTGGGCATCCGCGTCGCGCCGCTGGTGGGGCCGTCGTCCATCCTGCTCGGCCTGATGGGCTCCGGGCTCAACGGCCAGAGCTTCGCCTTCCACGGCTACCTGCCGGTCGGCGAAGCCGAGCGCGACGTCGCGTTGCGCGCGCTCGAGGACGAGTCGCGCCGACTCGGCCGCACGCAGATCTTCATCGAGACGCCCTACCGCAACGAGCGCATGCTCGAAGCGCTGCTCAAGCTGCTCAAGCCCGATAGCCGCCTGTGCGTCGCCTGCGAGCTCAACACCGCGAACGAAATGCTGCTCACGCGCAGCGTGCGCGACTGGCGCCGGGCCGAGCGCCCTGCGCTCGCCAGGAGACCGGCGCTGTTCCTGCTGCTGGCCTGAAGTCGGGCTCAGGCGTTGTCGCGCAACCAGCGCGCCAGCTCGGCCGGCGTATGCACGCAAGCAAGCGGCGACTCAGCGGCCAGCGCCTCCAGCGGATGCGCACCGAAGCTCACCGCCAGACCCGCGGTGCGCGCATTCTTCGCCATCTGCAGGTCGTGCGTGGTATCGCCGATCATCAGCGTGCGCTCGGGCTGCGCGCCAAGCTCGTCCATCAACTCCTCGAGCATGGCCGGATGCGGTTTCGAGAAGCACTCGTCGGTGCAGCGCGTGGCATGGAAATACGCCCCCAGCCCCGAGTGGCCGAGCGCGCGATCGAGCCCGGCCCGGCTCTTGCCGGTCGCCACCGCGAGCATGTGACCGCGTGCGGCAAGCGCCGCGATCATCTCCCTCACGCCATCGAACAGCGACAGCTCGTGGTCCGCGGACAGGTAGTGATGACGGTAACGCTCGGCCATGCGCGGATAGGCAGCCTCGTCCAGGTCGGGCAATGCGTGGCGCAGCGCCGCCCCCAGGCCGAGCCCGATCACGTAGCGCGCCCGCGCCTCGGGCAGCTCGGCCAGCCCGAGGTCGCGCGCCGCGGCCTGCATCGCGCGCACGATCGCGCCCGCCGAGTCCATCAGCGTACCGTCCCAGTCGAACACGATCAGGTCGAAGCGTTCAGCCATGTCTTTTCTCCGCGGCGTCGAGCCGATCGAGGAAGGACTGCAGGTCGTCCGGCAGCGGCGAATCGAAGGCCAGCGCCTCGCCGCTCAGCGGGTGCTTGAAGCGAAGCTGAGCCGCGTGCAGGAACATGCGCTTGAGCCCCTCGCCCTCGAGGCGCTTGTTGAGCGCGAAGTCGCCATACTTGTCGTCGCCGCAGAGCGGAAAGCCGAGGTGCGTCAGATGCACACGGATCTGGTGGGTGCGCCCGGTCTTGAGTTCAACCTCGAGCAGACTGTAGTCGCGCCAGCGCCTGACCAGGCGCACGATGCTGTGCGCCGGCTTGCCCTCCTCGCTCACCCGCACGCGGCGCTCGCCCTCGGCGGTCTGGTACTTGTGCAGTGAGGCCTTCACGTGTTGCAGCGGGTTGGCCCAGCGCCCCGGCACCAGGGTCAGGTAGCGCTTCTCGACGCTGCCCTCGCGCATCATGTCGTGCAGCACGGTGAGCGCCGAGCGCTTCTTGGCGACGATCAGCAGCCCGGAGGTCTCGCGATCCAGGCGATGCGCGAGCTCGAGCATGCGCAGCTCCGGCCGCTGCACACGCAGCTGCTCGATCACACCGTAGCTGACGCCGCTGCCGCCATGCACCGCCTTGCCCGAGGGCTTGTCGATGATGAGGATCGCGTCGTCCTCGAAGACCACCGGCAGCGCCTTGCCGACCGGCGCCGGCGCACTGCGCGTCGGTTCGGCCACGCGGATCGGGGGAATGCGCACCTCGTCCCCTTCCTGCAGCCGGTAGGTCTGCTGCACCCGCCCGCCATTCACCCGCACCTCGCCGCTGCGCAGGATGCGATAGACGTGGCTCTTGGGCACGCCCTTCGCCAGGCGCAGCAGGTAGTTGTCGATGCGCTGCCCGGCCGACGCCTCGTCGATGCGTTCGTGCCGGACTGCAATGGCTTTGCCTTCAATCATCGTCATGAAATATACTTCTGCGCGGTTGATCCGGTCGCGGCCAGCCAAGTGCGGCGCGTCGAAAAGTCCGTCAGGTCGAAACACCTGCTCCGGAAGACGTGCGCAGACTGCTGGCAAAGAGCCCTGAAGAGCGCTCCCGGCTTGACCGTTGTTCCGCCATCCAAGGCCGAAAAGGCGCCGATGGTAACGCAACAGACTCCCTTCGACATACCCATCCAGCCCGCGGGTTGGATATTGACGCGTTAGCCACACACGCAGGATCAAATGCTCCGGCCCGAAACCCACGCGGTTCGCCGGGCGGGAGCAAGAGAATTTCGACCAGCCGACCCATCACAGCCCGACAAACCCACCGGATGAAAGCAGCAGCCCTACCCAATCGCTCCTGATCCCGGAAAGCGCGATGGTGCGCGCCGTTCGTCCTGCCCGTGTGTCTTCTCGCGGGAGAACGATCCAAATG
>JAREIX010000159.1 GCA_029286945.1 Thauera sp.
ATCTCAAGCGCACCCTTGCGGCCATCGGGCCGTCCCAGACGCCCCGCTTGCTGACTGATCATGCAAACGGCGTGGGGTAACTGAGGCTTTTAGGATGAAAGCACGCCTCGCGTCGCTGCTGGTGCCCCTGGCGACCATCGCCTTCGGCATGCCGGCCAGCCACGCCGCCCCGCCGGCCAAGCAGGACCGCCCTAACATCCTGCTCATCATGGCCGACGACCTCGGCTACACCGACCTCGGCAGCTACGGCAGCGAGATCGCCACCCCCAACCTCGACTCGCTCGCCGACAGCGGGGTCAGGATGACCCAGTTCTACGCCTCGCCGTTCTGCTCGCCGACGCGGGCGATGCTGATGTCGGGCACGGACAACCACCTCAGCGGCTTTGGCGACATGGTCGAGCTGATGCTCCCCGAGCAGCGCGGCAAGCCCGGCTACGAGGGCTACCTCAACGAGCGCGTGGTGCCGATGGCGCAGGTGCTCAAGGACGCCGGCTACCGCACGCTGATGACCGGCAAGTGGCACCTCGGCGTGCCCGAGCAGTACAGCCCCGCCACCCGCGGCTTCGAGCAGTCCTACGCGCTGGTGCATGGCGGCTCCAGCCACTGGAGCGACCAGGCCGGAATCGTCGCGATCGATCCGGTCAAGCCGCCGAAGGCGATCTACCGCGAGAACGGCGCCGCGGTCGATGTGCCGAAGGACTTCTTCTCGTCCGACTTCTTCACCAGCAAGCTGATCGACTACATCGAGTCCGGCAAGGACTCGGGCAAGCCCTTCTTCGCCTACCTCGCCTTCACCGCGCCGCACTGGCCGCTCCACGCCCACGACGCCGACATCGCCAAGTACGAGGCGCGCTACAAGGCGGGCTACGACGCGCTGCGCAAGGAGCGTTTGGAGCGCATGAAGAAGCTCGGCCTGGTCGCCGCCGACACGCCGGTGTTCGAGGGCCACCCGTCGTGGCCGAAGTGGAAAAGCCTGAGCGAGGCGGAGAAGGCCTCCGAAGCCAGGCGCATGGCGGTGTATGCGGCCATGGTCGACAACATGGACCAGAACATCGGCCGCATGCTCGACTACCTGAAGAAGACCGGCCAGCTCGACAACACCTTCATCTTCTTCCTGTCCGACAACGGCGCCGACGGCAACTCGGTGTATGACGTGGCCCGCACCCGCGAGTGGATCCACAAGGACATGGACAACAGCATCGCCCACATCGGCAAGTCCGGCTCCTACGCCGAGTACGGGCCGGGCTGGGCGCAGGTGGGCTCGACGCCGTTCCGACTGTACAAGTCCTTCATGTACGAAGGGGGCATCGCGGTGCCGGCGATCGCCTGGGGTCCGGGCGTCAAGGGCGGCGCAGTCAAGCGCGCCATGGCGCATGTGACCGACATCGCGCCGACGCTGTTCGAGCTCGCCGGCACCCGCCACCCGGGCACCGAGTACCAGGGCAAGCCGGTGCTGCCGCTGCGCGGCAAGTCGATGCTGCCCTACCTGCAGGGCCAGGCCAAAGCGGTCCGTGGAGACAGCGACACCGTGGGCTGGGAGCTCGGCGGCCGCAAAGCGCTGCGCAAGGGCGACTGGAAGATCGTGTTCTCCAACGCGCCCTGGGGCACCAACGACTGGGAGCTGTACAACGTCGCCGAAGACCGCAGCGAGAGCCGCAACCTCGCCGCCGCCAACCCGCAGAAGCTGGGCGAGATGCTGGTGGCCTGGCGCGACTACGTGCGCGAAACCGGCACGCTGGAGATCCCCGGCCTCGCCGACCGCCCCGGCTACAGCAACGGCGCCAAGTACTACGAGGACCTGAAGTACGAGGCCACCCTCGAGCCGCGCGCCGCGCGCTGACGCAGACCATGCGCCTGCCCGCCTGCCTGGCGACCCTGTGCCTGACGGCGTCGGTGGCGCTAGCCACTCCGCCGCAGGCCGAGGTCCACCCGGATCACGTCGCCGACCGCGAATGCCTGGCCTGCCACGCCGAGCAGGCACGGGCGTGGACTGGCTCCAAGCACCAGCTGGCGATGCAGCCCGCGACGCCGGACACCGTGCTGGGCGATTTCGCCGACGCGCGCTTCACCGGCAAGGGCGAGGCGGCGCATTTCCTGCGCCGCGGCGACGCCTTCCACGTCGCCACCGCCGGCGCCGACGGGCAGCGCGCGCAGTTTCCCGTCACGCACACCTTCGGCATCCGGCCGCTGCAGCAGGTGCTGCTGCCGCAGCCGGGCGGCCGCCTGCAGGCGTTCACGATCGCCTGGGATACGCAACGCAAGACCTGGTTCTCGCTCTACCCCGAGGGCGCCAACCCGCCGGGCAGCACCCTGCACTGGAGCGGCCGCTACCAGAACTGGAACCTGATGTGCGGCGAGTGCCACACCACCGCCTACCGCAAGGGCTACGAGGACGCCACCGACAGCTATCGCACCACCTGGGCCGAGGCCAACGTCGGCTGCCAGGCCTGCCATGGCGGCGGTCGCGCCCATACCGAGAGCGCACGGGCGGTCGCCGCTGCCGGCCAGGGCACGCCGAAGCCGACCGCAAACCGCGCGCTCGCCGGTGCCCACGCCCAGGTCGACCAATGCGCAGCCTGCCACGCGCGCCGCACCCGGCTGGTCGAGGACGCCGTCGCCGGCGCGCCGCTGCTCGACCAGTTCATGCCCGACAACCTGCGCGCCGACCTCTACCACGCCGACGGCCAGCAGCGCGAGGAGGTCTTCGAGTACGGCTCCTACCGCCAGAGCCGCATGTACCAGGCCGGCGTCGCGTGCACCGACTGTCACGACCCGCACAGCGGCAAGCGCCGCGCCGACGGCAACGCACTGTGCACCGCCTGCCACAACCCGTCGCCCGACCGCGCGCGCTTTCCCGGCCTGCTGGCGAAGGACTACGACGGCCCGGCGCACCACTTCCACAGCGCAGGCCGGGCCGGCAGCCAGTGCGTGGACTGCCACATGCCGAGCCGCAACTACATGGTCGTCCACGGCCGCCGCGACCACGCGATCCGCATCCCGCGCCCCGACCTGAGCGCGAAGCTCGGCACCCCCAACGCCTGCCAGGACTGCCACGCCGAGCGCTCCGCGGAGTGGGCGGCGGCGGCGATCACGCGCCACCTCGGTCCCCGCTCGCACCCGCCGCACTACGGCGAGATCCTCGCCGCCGCACGCCGCGGCGAAGCGGGCGCCACGCAGCCCCTGCTCGCCCTGACCACCGACCTGGCGCAGCCCGCCATCGTGCGCGCCACTGCGGTCGAGGCGCTCGCTGCGCTGGGCAGCACCAGCGTGCCGGCGGCCACGCTGCGGGACCCCGACCCGGTGGTACGCGCCACCGCCGCCGCCACCTTCGCCACGCGACCGGCGGACGAACGCCTCGCCCATCTGCCCGCCCTGCTGTCCGACCCGCTGCGCGCGGTGCGCATCGCGGCCGCGCGCGGGCTGGCCGATATCGACGAAGAGCAGCTCACCACCGGGCAGCGCACCCAACTGCACGCCGGCCTCGCCGCCTTCGTCGCCGCCCAGCAGGCCATGGCCGACATGCCGAGCGCCCAGCTCAATCTCGCCAGCCTCGCCAGCAGCCGTCACGATCCGGCCGGCGCGGAACGCCACTACCGCCGCGCGCTGGCCCAGGACCCGCAGGTGCAGGCGGCGCGCCTGAGTCTCGCCACCCTGCTCGCCGGCAGCGCGCGCGAGGACGAAGCCGAGCGCCTGCTGCGCGAAGGCCTCGCGCACTCGGCGCAGCCCGGCGAGCTGCACTTCGCCCTCGGCCTGCTGGCCGGCCAGCGCAAGGACTGGGCAAAGGCCGCCCACGAGCTGCGCGCCGCCGCCGCGCTGATGCCCGACCACCCGCGCGTGCGCCGTAACCTCGACGCCGTCGAGCGCTACCTGCAGCAGCGCCGCTGACCGCCTGCGCGCCGGCGCTCAGCCTGCCGGCGCGGCGTCGAAGGCGTGGCCGATCGCCTCGGCGGTGGCGATCAATTCCCGAAGGTGGGCCTCGACCACCTTGGCGCGCAGGTCATAGCGCCGTGGCCATACCAGGTTGATCGCCGCATGCATGCCGGTAGCCATCGGCACCGGCACCGCGATCGCATCGAGGCCGTCGTCGAACTCGCTCATCGCCGCCTCGGAGCCGCCGAAGATCGCGTCGCGCACCGCATAGCCCTGGCGCCGGGTTTGTTCCAGGATGGCGTCCAACTCGTTCACGAAAACCGCCGCGCTGCGCGGGTTCGCCGGCGGCTGGGCACGGAAATGCGCCATCACCGCCGCGCGCTCGGCCTCGGTACAGAAGGCCAGCCAGGCCCGCCCCGGCGCGGACAGGAACAGATCGACCCGGTAGCCGACGTGGTAGCGCGGGTTCATCGCCAGGCCCGACAGCCGGCGCGAGCTCTCCGCCAGCACCATCGCGAAATCCCGATACACGAGCAGGTCGGACGGCCACAGCACGCTGCGCTGCAAGGCCACCAGCTTCGGTGCGGCAATCTCGGCCAGCCGCTGGTCGGCGGCGCTGGCGGCGTGCGGCGGCGCCCACACCGCCGCACGCCGCCATTGGCCGTCGAACATCGAGCGCCGCGCCAGCCCGCCGCGCTCGAGGGTGTGCAGGATGCGCAGCAGCGTGGGCTTGGGCAGCCCGGTGGCGGCATGCAGTGCACGCAGCTCGGTGCCCTCATGGGTGCGCAGCAGCCGCAGCACCTCGATGCCGCGCTCGAGCGCCCGGATCGACGGGCTGCCATCGCTGCTCATGTTCTTGCTCGCTCCATCTCACGTGTCACCGCCAACGAGCGCGCCACCGATGGTGGTCGCCCGCTCCGTTAGAATGCCGGCCTTGCGCGCTCGCCCCGAGCCCCTCATTGACGCCGTTCCGCATGCCCGCCTCCACTTCGCCCCGCCGCCCCGAACTGCTCGCCCCCGCCGGCACCCTCGACATGATGCGCACCGCCTTCGCCTTTGGCGCGGACGCAGTGTATGCCGGCCAGCCGCGCTATTCGCTGCGCGTGCGCAACAACAGCTTCGGCCAGCTCGACACCCTCGCCGGCGGCATGGCCGAGGCCCACGCCGCCGGCAAGCTGTTCTACCTGGTCGCCAACATCACCCCGCACAACGCCAAGCTGCGCACCTTCGAGGACGACATGGCGCCGGTGATCGCGATGAAGCCCGACGCGCTGATCATGGCCGACCCCGGCCTGATCATGATGGTGCGCGAGCGCTGGCCGGAGGTGGACATCCACCTCTCGGTGCAGGCCAACACCACCAACTACGCGTCGGTGCGCTTCTGGCAGTCGGTGGGGGTCAAGCGCATCATCCTGTCGCGCGAGCTGTCGCTGGACGAGGTGGCCGAGATCCGCGACGCCTGCCCGGACATGGAGCTGGAGGTCTTCGTGCACGGCGCGCTGTGCATTGCGTACTCCGGGCGCTGCCTGCTGTCGGGCTACTTCAACCACCGCGACCCCAACCAGGGCAGTTGCACCAACTCCTGCCGCTGGGACTACAAGCTGCACGAGGCCGGTGAAGATGCCGCCGGCGACGTGCAGGCCTGCGGCGCCACGCCGATCGGTAACCCGAAGGACGCCGGCGCGGTGGGCACCGCCACCCGCAGCACGCTCGACACCGTGCAGGGCCTGGCGCTCGGCGGCGGCCCGCGCCACATCGGCGGCAGCAAGGTGTGGCTGCTGGAAGAAGGCACCCGCCCCGGCGAACTGATGCCGATCGAGGAGGACGAGCACGGCACCTACATCCTCAACTCGCGCGACCTGCGCGCGATCGAGCACGTGCAGCGGCTGGTGGACATCGGCGTCGATTCGCTGAAGATCGAGGGCCGCACCAAGAGCCCCTACTACGTCGCCCGCGCCGCCCAGGGCTACCGGCGGGCGATCGAGGACGCGGTCGCCGGGCGGCCCTTCGATCCGCGCCTGCTCGGTGAGCTCGAGGGCCTCGCCAGCCGCGGCTACACCGACGGCTTCTACCAGCGCCATTCCACCCCCGAGCACCAGAACTACCTGCGCGGCCACTCCGAATCCGGCCGCAGCCTGCTGGTGGGCGAGGTGGTCGGCTTCGATGCCGCGCGCGGCCTGGCCGAAGTCGAGGTCAAGAACGGCTTCGGCGTCGGCGACCGGCTGGAGTTCGTGCAGCCCGGCGCCAACCACGAACGCCAGCTCGACCGCCTCTTCGCCGCCGACGGCAGCGCGCTGGAGCGTGTCCCCGGCAGCGGCCGCCGCGTCTGGCTGCCGCTGCCGGACGGCGCCGACCCCGCCCAGCCCTGCTTCATCGCCCGTTTCCTGTGAGCGCCCCATGATCCTCGACATCGACCTCGTTTCCGACTTCGTCTGCCCCTGGTGCTTCCTCGGCAAGGTGCGCCTGGACCGCGCGCTGGCCGAGCTGAAGGCTTCGCGCCCCGACCTCGAGGTGCGCGTCAACTGGCTGCCCTTCTTCCTCAACCCGGACACGCCGCCGGCGGGCGAGCCCTACCGCGAATTCCTCGAGGCCAAGTTCGGCGGCCCGATCAAGGCCGAGGCGGTGCTCGACAAGGTGCGTGCCGTGGCCGCGGACGACGGCCTGGTCTACGCTTTCGAGCGCATCCAGACCCGGCCCAACACCCTCGCCGCCCACCGCCTGATGTACCGCGCCCAGGCCCGCGGCCAGAAGCCCGAGCGCATCCAGACCCTGGCGCAGGCCCTGTTCGCCGCGCATTTCCAGGAAGGCCGCGACATCGGCGACCTCGACACGCTGGCCGACATCGCCGCCGGCAATGGTGAGCGCCGCGAGGCGGTGCGCGAATGGCTCGCGGGCCGCGGCGAGGAGGACAAGGTGAAGCGGATGGCCGAGGGTGTGCGCCGGCAGGGCATCGAAGGCGTGCCCTTCTTCATCCTCAACCGCAAGATGGCGCTGTCGGGCGCGCAGTCGGCGGCGGTGCTGGGCGCGGCGATCCTGCAGTCGCTGGAGACCGGCAAGCCGTCCTGAGCACGCGGCCACGCCCCCGCAGGGGACGCTCCGTGGGAGCGGCCCTGCCTGCGAAGGCGGCGGTGGAGCCTGCGCCATTCGCGGGCGAGTCCGCTCCCGCAGACCCTTGCGCCCACGAAACCCGGGAACGCGCGGCGCCGCGGCAGCGTCTCAGCGGACGTGACTCACGCTAACGACTGGAGCCCCGCCACCATGACCCAGCCGATCTTCCTCGCCGATAACGACCTGCGCGCACTGGCCGCCGCGCGCGCGCTGCTCGAACGCCCCAGCCTCGCCGCCCGGCTGTCGAGCTTCATCGGTAGCCCGCTGGAGAAAGGCATGGCCCGCCTGCCGGCGAGTTGGCGCGGCAAGGTCGGGGCGCTGGCGCACGACGCCCTGCTGAAGGCGATGGAAACCGCGGCGCGGACGCTGCAGCCCGCCCCGCGCGAGGCCTCGCCGCGGCTGCACAAGCTGCTCGGCTCGGTGAGCGGGGCCGGCGGCGGCGCGTTCGGGCTGCCCGGGCTGACGGTGGAAGTCCCGCTGTCGACGGTGCTGATCATGCGCGCGATCCTCGACATCGCCCGCGGCGAAGGCGAGGACATCTCGAGCACGCAGGCGCGGCTGGCCGCGCTCGAGGTGTTCGCGCTCGGCGGCAACGCGAAGAGCGACGACGCCACCGAATCGGGCTACTACGCGGTGCGCGCCGCGCTCGCCAGCACGGTGTCGGAGGCCGCGCGCCACTTCGCGCAGCGGGGCCTGAGCAGCGAGGGCGCGCCGGCGCTGGCGCGGCTGATCACGATGGTCGCCGCGCGCTACAAGGTGCAGCTCACGCAGAAGGCCGCCGGCATGCTGGTGCCCGGCATCGGCGCGGCGGCCGGCGCGACCATCAACCTGATGTTCATGAGCCACTTCCAGGACGTGAGCCGCGGCCACTTCACCGTGCGCCGGCTCGAGCGCCACTACGGCCCGCAGGCGGTGCGCGACGCCTGGCAGGCGCTGGACGCCGGCGACGCGCGCGTGCGCGAGGCGACCCGGGCCTTCCACACCGACAGCACGCGCTGAACGGCGCCTGCGGTGGGATAGCGCCCGCCACCGTGGGTCAATGGGGTCAGACCCCATTTATCGCCGTGGGAGCGGGCTTGCCCGCGAATGTCGCTAGACG
>JAREIX010000356.1 GCA_029286945.1 Thauera sp.
GCGCGCTTGATCTCGTTGGCCTTGAACAGCGAGCCGTTGGCGTGCACGGTGATCTTGAGCTTGCCGCCGGTGGCCTCGTCGACCTCCTTGGCGAACTGCAGGATGTTCTCGGTGTGGAAGTTGCTGGTCGGGTACGGGGTCGGCATGTCCCAGGCGGTCTGGGCGTGGGCGGCGGCGGCGATGCCGAAACCGAGCACGGAACCGGTGATCGCCTTGAGCAGAGGATGCGAGAAGGTCATGGATGTAACTCCTGATTGAAGTGGGGCAGCGCCCGGAACACATTGTCGGAGCGGCGACCAGCTCTCCATAAGTCACCGTTATTGCACGATAGAGATTTTGTGGGTATCTTGTCAACAAAACGTAGATGTTTTTTACGCGAAACGTCTTCATAACCTTGACGGAGGCTCACATGGGCGACAACGGCCCCATCGTTTCTTCACAGCACCTCGTCTCGCCGAAGTCGCCCCAGGTGTCGGAATTCGAGTTCGGCCTGATCATCGCGTGGCATGCCTTCGCGCGCTGGATGATGCGTTGCATGAACGCCGCCGGCGTCAAGGACATGACGCCGATCGACGTCCTGGTGCTGCACCATGTGGCGCATCGCGACACCGAGAAGCGCCTGGCCGACATCGGCTTCGTGCTCAACGTGGAAGACACCCATGTGGTCTCCTACTCGCTGCGCAAGCTCGTCGGCCTCGGCCTGGTGCAGAGCGCCAAGCGCGGCAAGGAAGCCTTCTATTCGGTCACCGACCATGGTCGTGAGGTCTGCCTCGCTTACCGCGACGTGCGCGAGGCCTGCCTGATGCCCGGCTTCAGCGGCAGCGCCGAAGAGAACACCCGCATCGCCGAGCTTGCCCAGATGCTGCGCACGGTTTCCGGGCGCTACGACCAGGCGGCGCGCGCTGCCTCCACCTCCCCGCTCTGAATATAGGAGGCCCGCCATGAGTTTTCGCATTCTTGATGCCGGCGATGCCGCGCTCACCATCGAGTTCGGCAGCGTCATCGACCCCGCCCTGCTCGCCGCGGTCAATGCGCTCGACGCCGCCATCCTGCGGCTGCAGCAGGCGGGCGCGCTGCCGGGCGTGATCGAAACCATGCCCACCTTCCGCTCGCTGACGGTGTTCTTCGACCCGCTCGCGACCGAGCGCGACACCCTGCTCGCCGTGCTCGAGCCGCTGATCGCCGCCGCCGAGCACGGCACGCCGGTCGACGGCCGCCACTGGCGCCTGCCGGTGTGCTACGAGGGCGAGGCCGCGCCCGACCTCGCCGAGGTGGCGGCCACGCTCGGCGTCGGCACCGACGAGGTGGTCGCCCTGCACAGCGGCACCGAATACCTGGTCTACATGCTCGGCTTCCTGCCTGGCTTCCCCTTCATGGGCGACCTCCCCGAGCGCCTGCGCCTGCCCCGCCGCGCCCAGCCGCGCGTGCGCGTGCCCGCCGGCAGCGTGGCGATCGCCACCGGGCTCACCGCCATCTACCCGTGGGAAAGCCCCGGCGGCTGGCACCTGCTCGGGCGCTGCCCGGTGCCGCTGTTCGACGCCCGCCGCGGCGCGCCCTCGCTGCTCGCTGCCGGCGACCGCGTGCGCTTCGTGCCGGTAAGCGCCGAGGAATGCCGCGCCATCGAGGCCACCGCGCGCAGCGCCGACTTCGACCCCACGCAGTGGCTGGACAGCACCCCGAGCCTCGCGGAGAACGCAGCATGAGCACGCAGACCGAACTCGAGATCGTCAGCCCCGGCGCCTTCGCCTCGATCCAGGACGCGGGCCGCCGCGGCTTCCGCCGCATCGGCGTGCCGTGGGCGGGCGTCCTCGACCGCCGCCTGATGCGCATCGCCAACGTACTCGCCGGCCGGCCCGAGGACGCGCCGGTGATCGAGTGCTTCGACGGCGGCCTGCACGTGGTGGCGCACGGCGGCGCGGTGAAGCTCGCCGTCGCCGGC
>JAREIX010000357.1 GCA_029286945.1 Thauera sp.
AGCGGCGCGGCGACGTTGGCGATGCCCTGCGCCATCAGCTCCTGGTTGGGGTCGTGGCGGTCGTCGATCTGGCTGTCGGCGACGCGGGCCGACAGCAGCGACTCGATCGCCCCGAGCAGCGCGATCGTGATCGCCGGTGCGACCAGCTTGCCGAGCGCCGACAGGCTCAGCGCCGGCAGGCCGAAGGCGGGGATCTGCTGCGGGATGCCGCCGAAGCGGCTGCCGATGGTGTCCACCGGCAGGGCGACGAGCGCATTGACCGCGGTCATCAGGATCAGCACCGCCAGCGGTCCGGGCAGGCGGCGCATCCAGGCGGTCCTGACGGCCTGGCGGTTCCACGCCACCAGGATCGCCAGCGAGATCACCGCGACCGCCACCGTGGGCAGGTCCACCGTCGGAGAACTCGCCCGGCAGGTTGTCGATCCTGAGGCCGAGGAAGTCCTTGATCTGCGAGATGAAGATCACCACCGCGATGCCGTTGGTGAAGCCGATGACCACCGACAGCGGGATGAAACGGATCATGTTGCCCAGGCGCAGCGCGCCCATCGCGAACAGCAGCACGCCCGACATCATCGTGGCGATGAGCAGGTTCTGCACGCCGAGGTCGGCGACGATGGCGTAGATGATCGGGATGAAGGCGCCGGTGGGGCCGCCGATCTGCACCTTCGAGCCGCCCAGCAGCGCGATCAGGAAGCCGGCGACGATCGCGGTCCAGATGCCGGCGGTGGGCGACATGCCGGAAGCGATCGCGAAGGCCATCGCCAGCGGCAGCGCGAGCACGCCGACGGTGATGCCCGCCGAGAGGTCGCCGACGAAGGCCGCGCGGCCGTAGCCGGGCAGGGTGTCGAGGAGCTTGGGACGGAATTCGAGTTTCATGCTGTCTCCGCTGCGTCGTACTTGAACAGGACGGGGCGCGAGGCCCGGACGGCGCCGCCCCCGGGGAGGGGGCAGGCGCGGACGGCGGAGACGGTCACCCTCGACCGGCGTGGTGCAGGACGATCCAGCGTTTCGAGGGCGTGAGCGGCATGGCGGCGGGACTGCGCTGGCGGCTTACTTGACCTTCATGCCAGGCAGCGCGCCGGCGTCGGGCGACAGGATGAAGAGGCCGGGCGTCTTGCCGTCGGCGTCGGAGGCGGCCAGCACCATGCCCTCGCTCATGCCGAACTTCATCTTGCGCGGCGCCAGGTTGGCGACCATCACCGTCGTGCGCCCGATGAGGGTCGCCGGGTCGTAAGCCGACTTGATGCCGGCGAAGACCTGGCGCGGCCGCGGGTTGCCGGCCTCGTCGGTCTCGCCGATGTCGAGCGACAGGCGGATCAGCTTGTCGGCGCCGTCGACGTGCTCGGCATTGACGATCTTCGCGATGCGCAGGTCGACCTTGGTGAAGTCGTCGATCGAGATGTGCGTCGAGGGCGTCTCCGCGGCCTGCGCGGCGTGCTGCTGCTTCTCGGCATGGCGCTGCGGCGAGGACGCCGCCTTGGCGACCGCCGCGTCCTTGACCGGCGCAGCGGCGGTCGGGGCGAGGGACTCGCGGTTGGCTTCGAGGAGCGCGTCGATCTGCTTGCGCTCGACGCGGGTCATCAGGTGCTCGTACTTTCCTATGGAGTGCCCCTCCGGCAAGGCTTTTCCGAGATCGGTCCAGCTCAGGCCTGCAATCCCCAGAAAGCGTTCAACGTCACTTACCAGCGCCGGCAACACCGGCTTGAGTTGGGTCGCGAGCTCTTTGAAGAGGTTCAGAGCCAAGCTGCAAACGGCTTGCAAGCGGCTGTCCATCCCTTCGATCTTCGCGAGGTCCCAAGGTTTGACATCGGCCAGATATTGATTCACCGCGTCCGCGCCGGCCATGACCTCACGCATGGCCCTGCTGAAATCGCGGGACTCGTACGCGCTTGCAACCCTTTCTGCCCCAGCCAGGATCGACAAAACCAGCGCAGCTTCGCGTTCAGCGAGGTCTTCGAACCCTTCTGCAAAACGCCATCCGGAGGTGCCGCGCGACGCTTGAAGAGAGGCATTGTCTTCTGCGCTCCAATCGTTGTTAGGAGTTTGCCTGCCAACGGATTGGATCTCGGTAGCGCGAGCGTAGAGTTGATCGACGGAGGCGAGCCGGCCGTCGAAGCGCTTGCCGATGAAGCCGGCGCAGCGGCTGGCGATGTTCACGAACTTGCCGACGAGGTCGGAATTGACCTTGGCGATCATGTCG
>JAREIX010000160.1 GCA_029286945.1 Thauera sp.
CGATCAGCTTGCCGGTTCGGGTCTTGCCGGCCTGGCGGGCGTCTTCGCCGTGGCAGCTGGTGCAGGCAGGGGTGTCGGGCTTGCCGCCGGCAAAGCGCGTGCGGTGCAGGGTTTCGCCACGCGTGGGCGAGAAGGCGGTGAAGCCGGGGTCGGCGGCGCGGGCGGCGTCGGCGTAGCCGCCGAGCAGCGCCGCCGGCGGGGCGGCCAGCGCGGCGTGGCCGGCAAGGCCGAGGCTGAGGGCAAGCAGCAGCGGGGGGGCGATTCGGTTCATGGCAGGGCTCCAGCGCGTCGGTTCGGGTCCGTTCCTCCGGCGCGACGCTGCGCGCCCGGAGGTTGGATCCAAGCCTAGTGCGCGGCGGCTGAACCCCGCGTGAACGTGTGCCCTGCAGGGAAGCCGGACGCAGACCGGGCCGACGCCGTGCCGGCGCGGCCCGGGTGCCGCCCTATGCGCGTCGTCGCAGCAGCTCGTTGGCGGCCTCGGCCTCGCGCTGCAGCAGCCCGAGCGCGTGCAGGCGCTCGAGGCTCCAGCCGCGTCCGAGCAGGATCATGCGGGTGTTGAGGTCGTTGCGCTGGGTCGGCGACGGCAGGCGGCCGAGGTCGTGCATGCGCTTGCCGTGCAGCGCGACGTAGCGCAGCGGATGGCGGCGGCCGAGCGCCTGCCACAGCGCGTGGGCGCCGACCGACTGACGGGCACCGGTGACCAGGAAGAAGGCACCGCCGTCGGCGTCGTGCACGCCGGCGCGGCCGGCCAGGGCCAGTTCATAGACCGCGCTGGCGATGCCGCGGCCCTGGTAGGCGGCGGCGTACTTCGAATGGGGGGCGCGCACGTGGCGGTCGGTGCGGCGATCGACCTCGATCAGGCGGTTGAACACCGTGTAGCCGGCGAGGCGGCCGTTGGCCACGTCCTCGACGTACAGGTAGTGCTCGCCATCCGCTTCGCGGTGACGGAGGACCAGGCCGGGGAAGGGGGAGGGGAGGGACGCGCACCGCGACAGGGCGTCGTCCGGGTCGTGCAGGCGACGGTGCAGGGCGTCGAGTTCGGTCTCGATGGATTGCGGCGGGTGCTGCACGTCGATGCGCAGCTCGAGCCGGGGTGGGTCGTGCAGGCGCGCGACGCAGGCCTCGAACAGCTCGCGCAGGCGGCGCAGCGGCGGCGGTTGCGGAAAGGCGAGGGCCGAGCGTGGCGACAGGGTCAGCGGCGAGAATGCGGGCGGCAGTGCGAGCGTCATGGCGGGATCCCCTTCAGCACGCGGCCGGGCCGGCCCACCAGCCGCTCATCAGGGCGGCGGGCTTGTGCGGCGCGCTGACGCGGGCGCCGGCTTCCCAGGCTTCCATGTGCACGCCGAGCCCGGCGAACACGCCATAGCCGGCGCCGGCCTCGATGCCCTCGCCGGCGTGCAGGCCCTCGCCGACGCGGATCGCGCCGCCGGCAGAGATCAGGCCGCCGGCCTTGATGCCCCAGCCGGCTTCGAGGTGCAGGTCGGCCCGAATCGAGCCGCCCGCGGTGACGCCCTGCTCGGCGCGCAGGCCCTCGGCGGCGACGATGTCGCCGCCCACCTGCAGGCTCTTGGCGCAGCGCAGCTCGCTGCCGGCGTCGAGCTCGAGGCCGACGAAGGCGTTGCCGCCGAGATGCAGGCGGCCGTCGCAGCGCAGCGCCCAGCCGGCGCGCAGCTCGCCCGCGCAGCGCAGTTCGCCGGCGCATTCGACGCCCCAGCCGGCGCGCAGGTCGCCGCCGATGTCGATGCGGCCCGTGACGCGGACGTTGCCCTCGGTGCGCAGATCCTCGCCGACGATCAGATCGCCGCCGACGCGCAGCCCGCCGCCGGCGTGCAGCGCCCGGCCGACGCGGACGATGCCCTCGACGTCGACGCCGCCGCGCACCCGCAGGGTGCCGGAGAACACGATCGCCTCGGCGTCGATCGCGTCCACCTCGCGCACCTCGTCGGTGGGGCCGAACTGCTCGAGCAGCCAGCAGGCGTCGCCGACGCGGCCGGCGGCGACCATCCGGTCGAGCAGCTCCTGGTAGTGGCCGCCGTCGTTGAACTGGCGCACGAACCAGCGGAATCCATCGGTGCAGGGCCGCTTCGCCCTGACGAAACTGCGTGTGAGAACCATGACATCACCCCTCGTACGAGCGCGCCGCGGCGAACGGGGCGCGGCGCTTCGGAAGCAGCTCGGGCGGGGTTTGATGCGAATGCGCGATCCCTGAAAATGGCCTGTGGCCCGACCGCGGCTGCGGTCCTGGATCGGCGGAAGGATGGATCGTCCCGCGTCGGCTGCACGTTGAACAGGACACGCGCCATGCGCGTCCTGGGCAAGGTGCCGTGCGGGGTGGCGGGGCTCAGCCCCGGGCCGGATCCCGCACGGCCTGGGAAAGCACGGCGGGTGACCCTGTGACCTTGAAGGCGAGCTGAGTCGCCAGATCGCGCAGCGGCGAGCCTTCGCAACCGATGCCGCGCACGCGACCGCCCACGCGCAGCGGCGCGTGATGGCAGGCGGGAAGACGGGCAGTGGACATGAGCGGGCGCGGGAGCGATCGGGGAAAAGCAGGGATTATAGGCCAGTTCGCCGCCCAGGTCGCCGACAACTTCGTCGGCGGGTTCGCCCGCAGGCCCGCGCGCGCCTGCAACGCCTGCTTGCACAACGCCGCGGAACGGCGCGCGGTGGGCGGCGATAATTGCATCCTCGCCGAACCGACCCTCCACAGGATGCTCCCATGACCTTCCGTCGATCCGCCGCCCTCGTGCTGGCGCTGGCCAGCCTGCCGCTCTCCGCCCACGCCGTGCAGAACATCCGCCCCGGCCTGTGGGAGTTCCGCTCCACCCACCTCAGCCTGGGCGGCCTGCCCGACATGTCGTCGCAGATGGCGCAGCTGCAGCAGCAGCTCAAGAACCTGCCGCCCGACACCCGCCGCATGATCGAGCAGCAGATGGCGCAGCGCGGCGTGAGCCTGGGCCAGGACGGCAGCGCGCGCAGCTGCATCACGCCCGAGCAGGCGCGCCAGGACAACATCTTTTCGGGCAAGGTCGAGGGCAACTGCACGCTGAGCGACGTGGTCAAGGCGGGCAACACGGTCACCGGTCGCCTGCGCTGCACCGGGCCGGACGCGAGCGGCCAGTTCAGGGCGCAGATCGACAGCCCCGAGCGCTTTACCACGCGGGTGACGATGCGTTCCACGCGCGGCGACCTCGACGTCGAGACCGTGGGGCGCTGGCTGTCGGCGAACTGCGGCGGTTGACGCGCCGGCATGCGTGCGCTTGGCCTTCGTCATCGAACTTGGTGGGCGCCGTGACGGATTCGGCGTCCGCGCATGTTTGTGCGATGACCCGGGATGGATTTTTCGCCATCATCGAATCATGGCCGGAGGCGTCGCCGGCCGGGGCGCCAGGAAGGTCGTGATCAGCGGGCGGGCGCTCGCAACGCCGACGCCCCCAGCGCATGCAGGAACGCCATGAAAAGCCATCTCGCCGAAGACATCCGCATCGCCAACGCGCGCTTTCACCTGCCCACCCGTGACGGCCTCTACAGCCCGATCGCGTTCATGTTCGTCACCGAGCACATGCGCGACGACATCCTCGCCGAGCGCGCGCTGCTGCTGTCGTCGCTGCCGCAGGCCCTGCATGAGCGCCAGCGCCGGCTGTTCGCCCGCTACGACCCCGAGATGAGCGCCGAGGCCTTCAAGCGGCTGCTCGGCCTGTACCGCTACCCCTTCGCCGGCCCGCTCGCGGGACGCACGGACTGAGCATCGACGGCGCTCCGCGCGGCGCGCCGTACGCACCGATGCAGGCTGCCGCGCGCTCAGCGCGCCAGCCGCTGCGCGTGCCCCTGGCGCGCGCCGGCCTCGAGCTGCTGCGCGAAGGCGGGGAAATCCAGCCCGAAGCGCGCCTGCAGCGCCAGCGCCTGGCTGCGCAGCCAGTGCCAGCGCGGCGCGAAGGCCGGGTCGCGGAAGGCGAACAGGATGTGGTTGCCGTCCTCGCGCACCGGGATCGCGATCACCTGCTCGTCGAACACTTCCAGCAGCCGCGCCACGTGCGGCGCGTAGCCCGCGCGCTCGCCCGCCACGTTCATGACCAGGATGCCGCGGCCGCCGAGATGGCGGTGGGCGTGTTCGTAGAAGTCCGCTTCCAGCAGCTCGCCGGCCACGCCCTCGGCGCCGAAGGCGTCGACCAGCAGCAGGTCGCAGCGCGTCTGCGCCGCCGCGATCCATTGCACCCCGTCGCCCGCCACCACGCGAAAGCGCGCGTCGTCGGGCGGCACGCCGAAGTGCTCGCGCAGCGCGATCACGTGGGGGTCGATCTCGAGCGCGGTGAGCTCGGCCGCGGGCAGGTGGCGGTGGCAGAAGCTGGCCAGCGAGCCGCCGCCCAGCCCGAGCATGGTGATCCGCCGCGGGCGCGGATTGAACAGCAGGCAGGCCATCATGCGCTGGGCGTAGGCGAGCGCCAGCAGCGCGGGGTGGTCGATGACCATCACGCTCTGCACGAAGCCGAGGCTGAAGTGCAGCGCGCGCAGGCCGCCGTTCTCGAGCACGAAGGGCTTGTCGTAGCGGCCTGCGCGCAGGCGTTCGGCAAGCGCGGCGGAGTCGCTGCCGGGTGGCTCGAGCAGGCGGACGAGGCCGGGTTCGGCGGGGAAGGGGCTGGGCAGCTCGAACAGGTGCTTCATGCGAAGGGGGCGGGAGAGGGTGGCAGGCGAGGGGGCAGACGAGGGGCAGACGAGGGGCAGGTGGGGGCAGGCGAGGGCGGCGTCGGCGCGAGGTGGTGCGGGCGTCCGATGGAGAGCGTGGGCAGCGGTGCCGCTTTCAGCGTCGTCCGCTGCGCCAGATCGACACCAGCACCCACAGCCCGCCGGCGACTGCGCCGAGGAAGCCGAGCAGGCCGAAGGTGCGCAGGCTGGCCAGCCCGGGGTCGCGTACCACCGCCATCAGGATCGCGGTGCCGATGATCAGCGCCGCGGTGACGATGCCGAGCGTCATGCGGCTGATCGCGCGGTCGAGCTGATCCACCGTGCGCTTGAGCGACACCACGTCCACCTGGATCTGCAGCGTGCCGCGGCGCCCGGCGCGCAGCAGCTCGCGCAGGTCCTGCGGCAGGCCGGCGACCAGCCCGAGGGTGTCGCCCAGCCCGCGCCAGCCGCGGCGGGCGATCGCGGCCGGGGCGTGGTGGGCGGCGAGCACCTGCTCGAGCAGCGGCTGCACCTCGCCGGCGAGGTCGAAGTCGGGGTCGAGCTGGCGGCCGAGGCCTTCCAGCGTGATGAAGGCCTTGATCATCAGCGCGAGGTCGGGCGGCAGCGCCAGGCCGTGCTCGCGCAGCAGCGCCATCAGGTCGGACAGCATGGCGGTGAGGTCGAGGCGCTTGAGCGGCACGCCCTTGTACTGGTCGACGAAGGCCTCGATGTCGCGGCGCAGGCGCTCGGGCGAGGTGTCCGGGTCGCTCTCGTCGCCGCTGCGCCACGCCTGCATCACGTCGGCGACGGTTGCGGCGTCGCCCGATACGAGGCCGAGCAGCATCACCGCGACCTCGTGGCGGCGCGCTTCGGACAGCCGCCCCACCATGCCGAAGTCGATCAGCGCGACGCGGTTGCCGGCGAGGTAGAACACGTTGCCGGGGTGCGGGTCGGCGTGGAAGAGGCCGTCCTCGAGCATCATCTTCAGCACCGCCGCCGCGCCGCTGCGGGCGAGCGCCTTGCGGTCGAGCCCGGCGGCGTCGACCAGGTCGAGGCGGCGGCCGGGGATGCCGTCCACGAAGTCCTGCACGTTGAGCCGTTCGCCGCACCACGCCCAGTGGATGGCGGGGATGAGGATGTCCGGGTGCGCGGCGAGGTTGGCGGCGATGCGCTCGGCGTTGCGGCACTCGGCGGCGAAGTCGAGCTCGCGGCGCAGCGACAGGGTGAATTCGCGCACCACCTCGCGCGGCCGGTAGCGGCGCAGCTCGGGAGCCTCGGCCTCGATCAGCTCGGCCAGGCGGGCGAGCAGGTTGAGGTCGGCCTCGACCTGCGGGCGGATGCCCGGGCGGCGCACCTTGAGCACCACCTCGCGGCCGTCGGCCAGGCGCGCGCGATGCACCTGGGCGAGCGAGGCGGCGGCCACCGGCGCCGGGTCGAGCGCGGTGAACACCGTCTCCGGCTCGGCGCCGAGATCCTCGGCGAGCTGGGCGCGGATGCGCGTCCACGGTTCGGCGGGCGCGGCGTCCTGCAGCTTGCCGAACTCGGCGATCCAGTCGGGCGGGAACAGGTCGACCCGGGTGGCGAGCACCTGGCCGAGCTTGACGAAGGTGGGGCCGAGCTCCTCGAGCGTGCGGCGGATGCGCTCGGCGGCCTCCATGTGCGCGAGCGCCTCGGGCGCCCGCCAGTGCAGGGCCTTGCCGGCGCGCTCGAGCGCGTTGCCGAGGCCGACGCGGCGCACCAGGTCGCTGAAGCCGTAGCGCACCAGCACGCTGGCGATCTCGTGCGCGCGGGCGAGGTCGCGCGCCGCGCCGATGGCCTGCCAGAGCATCAGGGCTGGGCGTCTTTCCGTTCGGCGTCGGCGGCCGGGGCGGCGGGGGCGCCTGAATGCAGGCGGTCGGCGAGGCCGCGCAGCACGCCGGCGGCCAGGCCGGCGATGAGGTCGGCCTGGTTGCGCAGGGTCTGCATGCCGCCCTCGAGCTGCGACCACGCCAGGCGGCTGCTCGCATGCGCGAGCCCGGCGAGGGCGTCGCCCACGCGCGCACCGGCGGCAGTGCCGCTGTGGCGCATGTGTTCGGCGAGCTCGGTCAGTGTCGCGCGGGCCTCGCCGCTGGTCTTGCGCGCGGCCTCGGTGAGCGCGCCGATGAAGTCGTGCTCGAGGGTGGAGAAGGGTTCGAAGGCCTTGCGCAGCCCCTCGCGCGAGAACCCGGCGCTGCGGCCGATGGCTTCCTGCATGGCGAGCTGGGTCGCCTGCGCGGCGCTGGCCATGGCCTCGTCGAGCCCGCGCATCGCCTCCCTGAAGGCGGCGCTGCGCTCGGCATCGACCGGCATCGCCCCCTTCTGCGCGCCTTCGAGCACCGCGTTCATCACCCCGCGCAGCGCCTCGCCGTCGAGGCGGCCTTCGGTGAGCGCGGCGAGGGTGATCGCGCGCACGCGCTCGGCGATGGATGCGGTGTCGGTGCCGACGGCCGCCTCCACGTCGCGTTCGATCCGGTCGGTATCGAGGCTCATGTTCGATCTCCAGGGCGTGAACGGAAAAGCGGGAAATCCCCCCTTACCGGCAGTCTAGCCAGTCTGGAGATTTCCCGCTTCGGGGCGGAGGGGGCGGACGGATCGGGAGGCGAGCCGCCGGGTCGCCCGCCGGTCCTCAGTCCCAGATGCCGGGTTCGATCTTGCCGCGGATCTCCGGGTACTTGCTGGCGT
Source organism: Thauera sp. (assembly GCA_029286945.1). GTDB lineage: Bacteria > Pseudomonadota > Gammaproteobacteria > Burkholderiales > Rhodocyclaceae > Thauera. The sequence continues at coordinate 7,360 of JAREIX010000160.1, forward strand.
CGAACTTGGGCAGCTTGCCGGCGGCGCGCTGGGCGTCGTAGTCATGCGCCAGCTTCACCGCCAGGCCCGACAGCAGCAGGATCGCGACCAGGTTGGTGATCGCCATCAGGCCCATCGCCACGTCGGCGAAGTTCCACACGAAGGGCAGCGAGCCCACCGAGCCAAACAGCACCATCGCCAGCACGATCAGCCGGAAGATCAGCAGGCCCGCCGGGTGGTTGTGCTCGATGAAGACCAGGCAGTTCTCGGCGTAGAAGTAGTTGGCGACGATCGAGGTGAAGGCGAAGAACAGCACCACGATGGCGAGGAAGTACTTGCCCCAGCCGCCCACCTCGCTGGTCAGCGCGTTCTGCACCATGCCGACGCCGGTGCCCTCGACCGGGCCGGCGAGCAGGATGATGGCGGCCGACGCGGTGCAGATCAGGATCGTGTCGATGAACACGCCGGCCATTTGCACATAGCCCTGCGAGGCCGGGTGCGGCGGGTAGGGCGTGGCCGCGGCGGCGGCGTTGGGCGCCGAGCCCATGCCGGCCTCGTTGGAGAACAGGCCGCGCTTG
>JAREIX010000358.1 GCA_029286945.1 Thauera sp.
CTTGATCTTGCTGGCCATGCCGGCGCAGCCGAAGGCTTCGAAGCGGGCCTTGCACACCAGCTTGGCGGCTTCGCGTGCCGGCTTGTTGAATTCGCGCGGGTCGAACTTGGAGGGGTTCTCGACCAGGAACTTGCGCACCGCGCCGGTCATCGCCAGGCGGATGTCGGTGTCGATGTTGATCTTGCGCACGCCGTACTTGATGCCCTGCACGATCTCCTCGACCGGCACGCCGTAGGTCTCCTTCATGTCGCCGCCGTACTGGCGGATGATCTCGAGCAGTTCCTGCGGCACCGACGACGAGCCGTGCATCACCAGGTGGGTGTTGGGGATGCGGGCGTGGATCTGCTTGATGCGCTCGATGGCGAGGATGTCGCCGGTGGGCTTGCGGCTGAACTTGTAGGCGCCGTGGCTGGTGCCGATGGCGATCGCGAGCGCGTCGCAGTCGGTCTGCTTGACGAAGTCGGCGGCCTGATCGGGGTCGGTCAGCATCTGGCTGTGGTCGAGCGTGCCTTCGGCACCGACGCCGTCTTCCTCGCCGGCTTGGCCGGTCTCGAGCGAGCCGAGGCAGCCGAGCTCGCCCTCGACGCTGACGCCGATCGCATGCGAGAACTTCACCACCTCGCGGGTGACGGCGACGTTGTACTCGTAGGACGACGGCGATTTGCCGTCTTCCAGCAGCGAACCGTCCATCATCACGCTCGAGAAACCCGAGCGGATCGCGCCCATGCAGATCGCCGGGCTCTGGCCGTGGTCCTGGTGCATGACGATCGGGATGTTCGGATAGGCCTCGACGGCGGCGTCGATCAGGTGGCGCAGGAAGGCTTCGCCGGCGTACTTACGCGCGCCGGCCGAGGCCTGCATGATCACCGGGCTGTCGCACTCGGCCGCCGCTTCCATGATGGCCTGGACCTGTTCGAGGTTGTTCACGTTGAAGGCGGGCAGGCCATAGCTGTGCTCGGCGGCGTGGTCGAGCAGCTGGCGCATGGAAACGAGGGGCATGGAGTCTCTCCGGAAGAGGGCAGCCCGCTTGGGGTGCGGGCGATCGAAAAACAGTATTTTAGCCTGTGTCGCGAGCGCTTGCCGCCGCTCCGACACAGGGTGTGACACACGCGCGCGGCGCGGACGCCAGCGGGCGGCCGTGCCGCGCTCACACCGGGTCGTCGAGCGTGCCCGGCATGTGGTGCTCGCCGACACGCACGATCTTGAGCGTGTTGGTGCCACCCGAGGCGCCGATCGGCTCGCCGATGGTGAGCACGATGAGGTCGCCGTAGTCGACCACGCCCTGCTCGAGCAGCACCTGCTCGGCCTCCCACAGCAGCACGTCGCGGTCCTGGTGGGTCTGGCTCATCAGCAGCGGATGGACTTCGCGGTACAGCGTCATCTGGTTGCGTGCCGAGACCTCCGGGGTCAGCGCGTAGATCGGCACGCCGGCGTTGAGCCGGCTCATCCACAGCGCGGTCGAGCCGGTCTGGGTGAGCGAGGCGATCGCCTTGACCTTCAGGTGGTAGGCGGTCCAGATCGCCGCCATCGCGATCGACTGGTCGATGCGGGTGAACACGCGATTGAGCACCTCGCGGTCGAGGCTGACCTCGGCGGATTTCTCCGCCTCCAGGCAGACCCGGCTCATCGCCTCGATGACTTCGACCGGGAACTGGCCCGACGCCGTTTCCGCCGACAGCATCACCGCGTCGGTGCCGTCGAGCACCGCGTTGGCCACGTCCGAGACTTCGGCGCGGGTGGGCACCGGGCTGGTGATCATGGATTCCATCATCTGCGTGGCGGTGATGGTGAGCTTGTTGCGGTCGCGCGCGGCGCGGATCATCTTCTTCTGCAGCGCCGGCACCGCGGCGTCGCCCACCTCCACCGCGAGGTCGCCGCGCGCCACCATGATGCCGTCGGAGGCGTCGAGG
>JAREIX010000161.1 GCA_029286945.1 Thauera sp.
CCAGCTGGTCGCAAAGGACGCCGATTACGCGGTCAAGATGATTCTCGATGCGATGACCGACGCGCTCGCGCGCGGTGACCGCATCGAGATCCGCGGGTTCGGAAGCTTTGCGCTGAACTATCGACCACCCCGTACGGGGCGCAATCCGAAATCCGGCGAGAAGGTGCACGTGCCGGAAAAATACGTTCCGCATTTCAAGGCGGGCAAGGAATTGCGCGAAAGGGTGGATCTCAGCGGCAATTGACCGCGCGGCGATCGGTTTTACAGGCAATAATGGAAGGCGGCTCCGGCCGCCTTCTTTTTTGTTCATCGCTCGGGGATAATGCCGGCCATGCGCGCAATCATCTGGGTCATCCGCCTGCTGTTGTTCTTCCTGCTGTTCGGTTTCGCAATCAAGAATGACCAGCTGGTTACGCTGCATTCCTTCTTCGGCAGCCAGTGGCAGCTGCCGCTGGTGTTCGTGATCCTGCTCACCTTCGCGGCGGGCGCCCTCCTCGGGGTGACGGCCACCCTGGCCTCGCTGGTGCGCCAGCGCCGCGAGATCTCGCGCCTGCGTCGCCAGCTCGAGCTCGCCGAGCGCAACAAGGTCTCGGGCGAGACTGCGCTCACCGCCGGCGAAGCCCAACTGCCGATGCCCTGATCGCCGATGGAAATCGAATTCTGGTGGCTGCTCGCGCTGCCGCTCTTCTTCGGGCTCGGCTGGCTGGCCGCCCGCATCGACATCCGCCAGGTCGTGCAGGAGTCGCGCGCGCTGCCGCGCTCCTACCTGAGCGGCCTCAACTTCCTGCTCAACGAGCAGCCCGACAAGGCGATCGATGCCTTCGTCGAGGCGGTGCGCATCGACCCGCAGACGGTCGAGCTGCACTTCGCCCTCGGCAGCCTCTTCCGTCGTCGTGGCGAAACCGATCGCGCCATCCGCATCCACCAGCTGCTGGTCGATCGCGAGGACATCAGCGAGGAACACCGCCTGCAGGCGCTCGGCGAGCTCGGCCAGGACTTCCTCAAGGCCGGCCTGCTGGACCGTGCCGAGGCGGCGTTCCAGCGCCTGCGCGACACCCGCGCCAATGACGTCGCCCTGCGCTTCCTGCTCGAGATCTACCAGCAGGAGAAGGACTGGGCCAAGGCGATCGAGGTGGCCCAGGCGCTGCCTGAGCACGAGAGCGTGATGTGGCGCACCGAGATGGCCAACTTCCACTGCGAGCTGGCCGCCAATGCCCTGGCCAACTCGCGCTACGACGAGGTGCGCCTGCATGTCGACCGCGCCCTCGAGGTCAATCGGCGCACTGTCCGCGCCAGCATCCTGCTCGGCGACCTGCTCGCGGCGCAGGGGCGTGACGAGGAGGCGCTCGAGGCCTGGAAGCGCATCGAGAACCAGGACCCGGTGTATCTGGCGCTGGTCGCCGAGCGCGTCATGGATGCCTACGGCCGCCTCGGTCGCGTGGAGCAGGGCCACCAGCTGCTGCGTGCCTGGTTGTCGGCCCATGCTTCGCTCGATCTCCTCGACGAGCTGTTCCACTGGGAGCTCGAGCGCGAGGGGCCCAAGTCTGCCTATGAACTCGTCCGCGAGGAACTGCGCCGCAATCCCACCCTGCTTGGTCTCGACAAGCTGCTCGAGGCGGCGGTGCTCGCGGCCCCGGCCGAGCAGCGCAGCGACATCGAACTCGTCAAGCAGCTGATCCACGGCCACACCCGGCGCGTGGCGCGCTACCGCTGCGAGACCTGCGGCTTCAAGGCGCGTCAGTTCCACTGGCGCTGCCCCGCCTGTGGCGGCTGGGAAACCTATCCGCCGCGACGAACCGAAGAGTTCGATCTCACGCCCTGAGCGCGGCGCGCCCTGCAATGCCGCGCGTCCTTGACCCCCCCACCCGAGCACTGACACACATGGAATTCAAGACGCTGGAAGATTACGTCGGCCATACGCCGCTGGTGCGACTCAAGCGCATCCATGCCGGGCGCAACAACGTGATCCTGGCCAAGCTGGAAGGCAACAACCCCGCGGGTTCGGTCAAGGACCGCCCGGCGCTGTCGATGGTCATGCGCGCCGAGGCGCGCGGCGAGATCAAGCCGGGCGATACCTTGATCGAGGCCACCAGCGGCAACACCGGCATCGCGCTGGCGATGGCGGCGGCGATGCGCGGTTACCGCATGATCCTGGTGATGCCGGAGAACCAGAGCGTCGAACGCCGCCAGACCATGCGTGCCTTCGGCGCCGAGCTGGTGCTGGTGCCCAGTTCCGGGGGGATGGAGATGGCGCGCGACGTTGCCGAGCGGATGCGTGACGAGGGCAAGGGGCGGATCCTCGACCAGTTCGCCAATCCGGACAACCCGCTCGCGCACTACGAGGGCACTGGCCCCGAGATCTGGGAGCAGACCGGCGGCCGCATCACCCACTTCGTCAGCTCGATGGGGACGACCGGCACCATCATGGGCACCTCGCGCTTCCTCAAGGAGCGCAAGCCCGGGATCTGCATCGTCGGCTGCGAGCCGGAGGAAGGCTCGCAGATCCCGGGCATCCGCAAGTGGCCCGAGGCCTATCTGCCGAAGATCTTCGAGCGTCCGCGGGTGGACCGCTTCGAGCGCGTCAGCCAGGCCGACGCCGAGGAGATGACGCGCCGCCTGGCGCGCGAGGAAGGCATCTTCGCGGGCATTTCGTCCGGCGGCTCGATGCATGTCGCGCTGCGCGTCGCGGCCGAGGTCGAGAACGCCGTGATCGTGTCCATCGTCTGCGATCGCGGCGACCGCTATCTGTCCACGGGTGTGTTCCCGGCCTGATCCCGCACGCCCGCGCAGGCCGCGCGCCCTGTTGCGGGCGCGCCTGAGCGCGTGCTGCGTACTGGCGCTGCTGGTGGGCGGCGTGTCGCCGGCGCAGGCGGTCGATCGGCTCAGCGTCGCGGTGGCGGACGTGGTGAGCGCCGGACTTGTGCTGCGCGACATCCGGGCCGAATTCGATGCGGCGCGCGGAACAGCGGCGATCTCGGTCGCGCGCGCCCGGTTCGGCGAACGCGTGGAGCGCGACCTGCGCCTGCGCTGCGGGCGCGCCGCGCTCGACTTCCAGGGCTTCACCTGCCACCGGGCCGCGGCGCAAGTCGGTGGCAAGCGCATCCCGGCGGTGTTCGATCTCGAGCTCGATCGCCGCCACGGGCACGTTCGCATGGCGGCGGTGCTCGATGGCGGCGGGCGGCTGGAACTCGATGCCGGGGAGGGTGGCCGCGTCCGTGCGCGCCTCGCCGAGCTGAAGGCGGAGGGGCTGCAGGCCCTGCTGGCTGCGTGGTCGCCGTCGCTTGTCCGGCGCGTGCAGGATCTCCAGCCCGCCGGGCGCGTGAGCGGTGAGCTCGACTGGCAGCCGGGCGCTGGAGCTTCGCCGCGGCTGGAAGTGCAGTTGCGCCTCAGCGAGGCCGGCTTCGGCACTGCCGACGGTCTGCGGGCCGCGGAGAAGCTCGCGGTCGACCTGAGCCTCGATGCGCGCCGCTCCGGGGCGGCCTGGCACTGGCAGCTGGCTCTCGACTGGCAGGCCGGAGCAGCCTATCTGCACCCGCTTTTTCTCGAGGCGGGGCCGCGGCTCAGCGCGCACGGCCGGCTCGACGACCGGCAGCTCCACATCGAGCGGGCGGAGCTCGAGCTCGAGGGGGTGCGGCGGGTCAGCGCCAGCGCCAGCGCCGACCTCGATGCGCTCGATCAGGGCAGGCTCGCGCTCGAGGTCCAGGGTGCCGACCTCGCCGTCGTCGGGCCGCGCTGGATTGCGCCCCTGGTGGCGCCGGCGAGCGCCGAGCGCTGGGCTTTCGCCGGGCATGCGAGCGGCGCCTTGCAGCTGGCGCAGGGCCGGCTGCAGGCGGCGGAGGTGGCGTTCGATGCGGCCGGCTTCAGCCTCGCCGCTGCGGCGGACGGCACGGCGCTCGCGCTCGGGCCGATCGGCGGCGCGCTGTCGTGGCGGGCGGGCCAGCGCTCCGGGGCGCGGCTGCAGGTCGCCGGCGGTCATTGGGGCAAGCTCGCGCTGGGCGGGTTCGAGGTGGATGCCGAGCTGATGGGCGAGGGGGTGACCGTCGCGCGCACGAGGGTGCCGGTGCTCGATGGCGCGCTGGTGCTGGACGACCTGTCCCTGTGGCGCGGCGCCGCGGGTTGGGCGGGGCGCGGCAGCGTGGTGATCGAGCCGGTGTCGATGCCGGCGCTGACCGCGGCGCTCGAGTTGCCGCAGATGTCGGGCGTGCTCTCGGCCTCGCTGCCCGGCCTGCGCGTCAGCCCGGGCGAGATCGCACTCGATGGCGCGCTGGTCATCTCGGTGTTCGACGGCTATCTGCACGCGACCGGGCTGCGGCTGCGCGAGCCCTTCGGCGTCGCAGCGCACCTGAACGCCGACGTCGAGGCCCGCCACATCGACCTGGCGCAGCTCACCGAGACCTTCAGCTTCGGCAGCATGAGCGGCTTCGTCGATGCGGACGTGCGCGGCCTCGAGCTGGCGCGCTGGCGGCCGGTTGCCTTTGCTGCGCGCATCGCCAGCAGCCCGGGCGAGTATCGACGGCGGATCAGCCAGCGTGCGGTGGAGAACATCGGCGCCCTCGGTGGCGCGGGAGCGATCGCGGCGATCCAGCGCAGCCTGCTGCGTCTGTTCGACACCTTCGGCTACAGCGAGCTCGGCCTTCAATGCCGGCTGGCGCGCGGCGTATGTCTGATGGATGGCATCGAGGGCGCCACGCGCGCCGATGGTGGCTTCGTGATCGTGCGCGGGGGCGGCGTCCCGGCCCTGGATGTCATCGGCTACAATCGCCGCGTGGATTGGGACGAGCTGGTCGATCGCCTGCAGCGCGTGATCGCCGGCAACGTCTCACCCGAACTGCGCTGACGCCCGCCAACCGGAAGGAGAATGGCATGCCCGACGCATCGCGCTGGCTCCTCGCCGCAGTCCTCGCCATGTCGGCGTCGGCCTGCGTGACCATCAACATCTATTTCCCGGCCGCCGCGGCCGAGAAGGCGGCTGATCGCATCATCGACGAGGTGTGGCAGCTGCGCGAAGGGGCGGCAGCCGCGCCCGCGCCGGGGCCTGCGCAAGGAGAGTCGAAATGAGCCTGCTGTCCACGACCCGGCGCCGTCTTGGCGCCTGCCTGCTCGGGCTGGTGATGGCGGCGGCGGTGCACGCCCAGGGCAATCTCGAGATCGACACGCCCGCGATCGCGGCACTGAAGCAGTCGATGCAGAAGCGCCATGCCCAACTCGCTCCGCTCTACGCCGCGGGTGCGGTCGGCCTCGCTGCCGACGGCACGGTGGCGCTGCGTGACGCGGGCAGCGTGCCGCTTGCCCAGCGCACGCAGGCCAACGCCGCGATTGCGGCGGAGAACGCCGACCGTGCCGCGCTCTATCGCGAGATCGCGCGTGCCAACGATCATCCCGAATGGGAGGCCGATGTCCGCCGCACCTTCGCCCAGCGCTGGATCGATCGCGCGCAGCCGGGCTGGTGGGTGCAGCAGGGCGGCAAGTGGGTGCAGAAGTAATGCCGGTGCTCGTCTTCGACATCGAGACGATCCCGGACGTCGCCGGGATCCGCGCGCTCGGCGACCTGCCGCCCTCGCTGTCCGACCACGAGGTGGCCGAGTGGGCCTTCCAGCAGCGGCGGGCGAGCCATGGCAGCGATTTCCTGCCGCATCACCTGCAGCGCGTGGTGACGATCTCCTGCGTGCTGCGCGATGCGCAGCACTTCCGCGTGTTCTCGCTCTCCGAGCCGGACAGCGGCGAGGGCGGGATCATCCAGCGCTTCTTCGACGGCATCGAGCGCTACACGCCGCAGATCGTGTCGTGGAACGGCGGCGGCTTCGACCTGCCGGTGCTGCACTACCGCGGCATGCTCCATGGCGTGTCGGCGCCGCGCTACTGGGATCAGGGCGAGGGCGACTACCACGACTCGCGTGACTTCAAGTGGAACAACTACATCAGCCGCTACCACAGTCGTCATCTTGATCTGATGGACTTGCTGGCGATGTATCAGCCGCGCGCCAACGCGCCGCTGGACGACCTCGCCAAGCTGATGGGCTACCCCGGCAAGCTTGGCATGGACGGCTCGGCGGTGTGGCAGGCCTGGCAGGACGGCCGCATTGCGGAGATTCGCGATTACTGCGAGACCGATGTGGTCAACACCTACCTGGTCTATCTGCGTTTCGAGCGCATGCGCGGCCACCTCGATGCCGCCGCGTGGGCGGCCGAGGTGCAGCTGGTACGCGATGCGCTCGCGCGGCTCGATGCGCCGCACTGGAAGCAGTTCCTCGAGGGCTGGCCTCAGGCGCGAGAGGGGCAGGGCTGAGTTCGGGCCGGGCCAAGATTTCGCTCACATTGATCAAGCAAAGGGAGAAGCGCATGGGCATCCTCTACACCATCCTCATCGGCCTCATCGTCGGCCTGGTGGCGCGACTGCTGCATCCGGGCAAGGAGGGGCTGGGGCTGATCATGACCGCGCTGCTCGGCATCGCCGGTTCGCTCGTCGCGACCTATGGCGGGCAGGCCCTCGGCATCTACCAGGCGGGCGAAGGCGCGGGCTTCATCGGCGCGGTGATCGGCGCCTTCCTGATCCTCTTCATGGTCTCGCGCCTGAAGAAATGAGATCTTCGTCCCGCAGCGCAAAAAAACTTTGACAAGTTCTTTTGAGTGCCTATAATGCGGGACTTCAGCAGGCGCGTAGCTCAGTTGGTTAGAGCACCACCTTGACATGGTGGGGGTCGTTGGTTCGAGTCCAATCGCGCCTACCAAGATTCTGGAGTTGGTCATCATGTTCCGAACTACTACTCAGGCCGGAAACTGAACAGGTCGGCTCCGCTTGTCTGCTAAGAGAAAAAAGCGCGCCAAGACCGCGCTTTTTTTTCGTCCACATTTTTCGTCTTCCTGCTCCGGTGTGCCCGGCTCCCGGTGAAGGCGAGCACTGCCCGAGGCCATCGCCATGCCCAACATTACGCTTCCTGACGGTTCCGTACGCAGCTTCGATCATCCGGTGACCGTGGCCGAGGTCGCGGCCTCGATCGGCGCCGGGCTCGCCAAGGCTGCACTTGCAGGTCGCGTGGGCGGGCGCCTGGTCGACCTTTCGCATCGCCTCGAGGCCGACGCCGAATTGGCGATCGTCACCGACAAGGGCGAAGAAGGGCTCGAGATCATCCGCCACTCGAGTGCCCACCTGCTGGCGCATGCGGTCAAGGAGCTCTTCCCCGATGCGCAGGTGACGATCGGTCCGGTCATCGAGAACGGCTTCTACTACGACTTCTCGTACAAGCGTCCATTCACGCCCGAGGATCTCGCTGCGATCGAGACGCGCATGGCCGAGATCGCGAGGCGCGAGATCCTGGTGCAGCGCGAGGTCTGGCCGCGTGACAAGGCGGTGGAGTTCTTCAAGAGCATCGGCGAGCACTACAAGGCCGAGATCATCGCGTCGATCCCGGCCGGTGAAGACGTTTCGCTCTACCGTCAGGGCGACTTCATCGACCTGTGCCGCGGCCCGCACGTGCCCTCGACCGGCAAGCTCAAGGTCTTCAAGCTGATGAAGCTGGCCGGCGCCTACTGGCGCGGCGACTCGAAGAACGAGATGCTGCAGCGGATCTATGGCACGGCATGGGCGAAGAAGGACGAACTCGACGCCTACCTGCACATGATCGAGGAGGCGGAGAAGCGCGACCATCGCAAGCTCGGCCGCCAGCTCGACCTCTTCCACATCCAGGACGAGGCGCCGGGCATGGTGTTCTGGCACGCCAAGGGGTGGACGCTGTGGCAGCAGGTCGAGCAGTACCTGCGCCGCACCATCGGCGAGCACGGCTACCAGGAAGTGAAG
>JAREIX010000162.1 GCA_029286945.1 Thauera sp.
CAGGCGCAGCACGCCCTCGTTGCGCCCGCGCAGCAGCGCCAGCGCGCGGTGCGAGGGCATGGTGGCGATCGGCTCGGCGAAGTCGAACCAGTCGCGGAACTTGGCGCCCTCGGTCTCCTTGCCCTCGAGCACGCTCGAGCGCACCTGGCCGTGCTCGTGCAGGTAGGCGCGCAGCTCGCCGAGCAGGGCGGCGTCCTCGGCGAAGTGTTCCATCAGGATCTGGCGCGCGCCGTCGAGCACCGCCTTGGCGTCGGCGAAGCCGGCCTCGGCGTTGAGATACTTCTCGGCCTCGACCTCGGGTGTCAGGTTCGGGTCGGCGAGCAGCGCCTCGGCGAGCGGGCCGATGCCGGCCTCGCGCGCGATCTGCGCCTTGGTGCGGCGCTTGGGCTTGTAGGGCAGGTAGAGGTCTTCGAGGCGCTGCTTGGTGTCGGCGTGCTCGACCTCGGCGCGCAGCTCGGCGGTGAGCTTGCCCTGTTCCTCGATCGAGGCGAGCACGGTGGCGCGGCGATCCTCGAGCTCGCGCAGGTAGCCGAGGCGCTCTTCCAGCGTGCGCAGCTGGGTGTCGTCGAGGCCGCCGGTGACTTCCTTGCGGTAGCGGGCGATGAAGGGCACGGTGGCGCCGTCGTCGAGGAGCTGGACGGCGGCCATGACCTGGCGCGGCGAGACGCCGAGCTCGTCGGCGATGCGGTGTTCGATCGGGGGAAGCATGGGAGGACGGCGGGAGCGCGAAAAGGGGAAGGGCGCGATAGTGCAGCAAGCCGCCCTCCGGGATCAACCTCGGGCGGCCGTCACGCAGGGCCTCAGAGCGCGACCAGGGTCTGCCGGCCCCACCAGCTTCCACCGGCGGGCAGCCGCGCCGGCTGGCGCGCGACCGCGGCCTCGATGCAGAGCATGCGGCGGAAGCCGTCGTCGGGAAGGTCGGCGATCGCGGCGCTGCGCTCGACCCACGGGTTCCACACCACCACGTCGGGGAATCCGTCGCCGTTGATGCCCAGGCTACGGTCGTATTCGCGCAGCAGCAGCGGGCGATTGACGTCGTGATACACCCGGTCGGTCTCGGCCTCGATCACCAGCACGTCGCCGCTGTCGCGCCTGATGCGGTTGGCGTCGGTCTTGTCGCGATACTCGAAGCCGTGCAGGCCCTCGATCCGCGACTCCTCCACCTCGCGCACGCCCAGATAGGTGTGCAGCGCAGCGGTGAAGTCGAAGGCCTCGCCGCCGGTGTTCTCGATCTCGAGTTCGAGGTCGAGCCGGCTGTCCTCGATCAGGATCGAGAGCTCGGCGGCGAAGCCGTGCGGCCACACGGCGCGCGTGGTGTCGTCATCGACGAGCCGGAGGCTGAGCAGCGCGAAGTCGTCGCCCGTGCGCTCGGTGGCGAGCGTCCACCGCAGGGTGCGTGCGAAACCGTGGGCGCTCAGCGGACCGAGGTCGGCGAACTGCGGGAAGCAGACCGGGATGCCGCCGCGAATCGGCGTGCTGCCGTCGAACACCGCGCGCGGGCTCAGGTACAGGCGCTCGCCGCCGCCCGGGGGCGACCATGACAGCACCTGGGCCCCCTGCAGGGCGACGACCGCACGTGCGCCCGCCGCGGTGGTGAGGCTCAGCGCCGGCTGGCCGTGGAACTCGATGGGTTCGATCCTGGCCGCCATCGTTCAGTCCTGCAGCGCCAGCACGCCCAGCTTGACCGAGCTGTCCTCGGGATCGTTGCTGAGCACGAAACCGAGTTTCTGCACGAACTTGAGCATGCGCTCGTTGTTGGCGAGGAACACCCCGTTCATGTACTGGATGCCGCGGCTGCGCGCGGTCTCGATCAGCACGCCCATCAGCTTGCGGGCAAGGCCGCGGTGCTGCCAGTCGTCCGCGACCACCACCGCGAACTCGCAGGACTCGCCGTCCGGGTTCACCGCGTAGCGGCACACGCCGATCTCCTTGTCCACGCCGTCCACCTCGAGGGTGGCGACGAAGGCCATCTCGCGGTCGTAGTCGATCTGCGTCAGGCGGGCGACCATCGCCGGTGGCAGCTCGCGCATGGTGTTCATGAAGCGGTAGTACTTGGTCTCGGCCGACAGGCTGCGCACGAAGTCGACCTCGAGCTCGGCGTCCTCGGGCTTGATCGGGCGGATCGTCACCGTGGTGCCGTCGGGCACCGTCCACGTGCTGATCAGGTGCGACGGGTAGGGGTGGATCGCCATGTGGTCGTAGCGGTCGGCCGTGGGCGACACGTTGTCCACGATGATGCTGGCGTCCACCGCGACCACGCCGTTCTCATCGACGATCAGCGGGTTGATCTCCATCTCGGTGATCCACGGCAGCTCGCACACCATCTCGGAGATGCGCAGCAGCACCAGCTCGAGCGCGTTCATGTCGACCGCGGGCATGTTGCGGAACTCGCCCAGGCGCGCCGAGATCTGGGTGGAGCCGATCATGTCGGCGACCAGGAAACTGTTGAGCGGCGGCAGCGCGACGGCGATGTCGCTGTTTGCCTGGACCTGGTTGCCGCCTTCGCCGAAGGTGATCGCCGGTCCGAACACCGGGTCGCGCCGGACGCCGACCACGAGTTCGCGGCCGTTGCGCTTCTGGATCATCGGCTCGATCGCGATGCCGTTGATCACCGCGTCGGGCCGCACGCGCTTGACCTCGTCGAGGATCTCCTGGTAGGTCGAGCGCACCGCCGCCAGGCTGCGGATGTTGAGCCGCACGCCGCCGACGTCGGACTTGTGGGCGATGTTGGGCGAGTCGATCTTCATCACCACCGGCAGGCCGATCTCCGCCGCGAGCACCATGGCCTCGGCGGCCGAGCGAGCAATGACGGTCTGCGCGATCGGGATGCGGAAGGCGGCCAGCAGCGCCTTGGACTCCATCTCGTTGAGCTTCCTGCGCCGCTCGGAGAGCGCCATCTCGATCACCAGGCGCGCGCTCTCGACCGAGGGCGCGGGCAGGTGCGACAGCGAGGCCGGCGTCTGCATCAGCAGCTTCTGGTTCTGGTAGTAGGCCGAGATGTGGCTGAACAGCTCGACCGCAGGTTCCGGGGTGCGGAAGTTGGGAATGCCGGCGAGGTTGAACTTCTGCCGCGCCTCCTTCACCAGATCCTCGCCCATCCAGCAGGTGAGCACCGGCTTGTCGGCGGTCTTCTCGAGCTCGATCACCGCCTCGGCGACGCCGGTCGGATTGCTCATCGCCTGCGGTGTCAGCATCACCAGCACGCCATCGACGTTGGGGCCCTCGAGCACTGCGCGCAGCGCCTTCTGGTAGCGCTCGGGATCGGCGTCGCCGAGGATGTCGATCGGGTTGCTGTGCGACCAGCCGTTGGGCAGCACCGCGTTGAGCTTCTCGATCGTGCTGTCGGCGAGCTGGGCGAGCGGAATGCCGATGTCCGAGGCGCGATCGGCGGCCATGACGCCCGGTCCGCCGCCGTTGGTGATGATGGCGAGGCGGTTGCCGCGCGGGCGGAAATGCGAGAACAGCGCGTTGGCGGCCGCGAACAGCTGCCCCATGTTGTACAGGCGGATCACGCCCGCACGGCGCAGCGCGGCGTCGAATACCGCGTCATCACCCATCGGCGCCCCGGTGTGCGAAAGGATCGCGCGCGATGCCTCGGGGTGGCGGCCGGCCTTGATCAGCAGCACCGGCTTGACGCGCGCGGCGCCGCGCAGCGCGCTCATGAAGCGGCGCGCGTCACGGATGCCTTCGACATAGAGGAAGATGCTCTCGGTGCGCGGGTCCGAGATCATGTACTCGAGCACCTCGCCGAAGTCGATGTCCGACGAGGAGCCCAGCGACACCACCGCCGAGAAGCCGACGTTGTTGGGCTTGGCCCAGTCGAGGATGGCCGCGCACAGTGCGCCGGACTGCGAGATGAGGCCGATGCTGCCCTTGAGTGCGCTGGCATGGGCGAAGGTGGCGTTGACGCCGAGCTGCGGGCGCATGATGCCCAGACAGTTCGGGCCGAGCAGGCGGATGCGGTGGCGCTGCGCGGCATCGATGACCTGGCGCTCGAGCAGCGCGCCGCGCGGACCGGCCTCGAAGAAGCCGGCGGACAGCAGGATCGCGGCCTTCACGCCCGCGCGGCCACAGGCGTCCATGATCGCCGGCGCCTTCTCGGCGCGCACCGCGATCACGGCCAGATCGAGGCGCTGCGGCACGTCCTCGACCGACTTGTAGCAGGTCACCCCGTGCACCTTCTCGTGCTTGGGGTTGATGGCGAAGAGTTTGCCCTTGTAGCCCGCCTCGAGCATGTTGCGCATCAGCACATTGCCGAGCGAGGCCTCGCGTTCGCTGGCGCCGATGATGCCGACGGAGCGTGGTTCCAGAAGCGGTGTGAGGTAGTGCTTGTCTTTCATGATTGGAACCCGACTGACTTGGTGAATTCGATGTGCGCGGCAGGGCGCGGCGCGGCGCGTCAGCCTGCTGGATCAAGTCAAAATTATACGGCGGTGCACAATGCGCTTGCGTTCCACCTGCCGGTATTTCTCGATTTGATCACGCTCGGCCCGCGGTTCGCACGCGACGCAGTGTAGTTCAGTGCCCGAGCACGAAGAAGAAGCGTGCGCCCGCCCCGGGCTCCGCCTCCACCCAGATGCGCCCTTCGTGGCGGCTCACGATCCGGTGGATGGTGGCCAGGCCGATGCCGGTCCCGGGGAAGTCGTGCTGCGCATGCAGGCGCTGGAAGGGCTTGAACAGCTTGCCGGCGTACTGCATGTCGAAACCGGCGCCGTTGTCCTCGACGCAGAACACGGTGCGGTCGTGCTCGCGCCGTGCGCCGAAACGGATGCGTGCATCGGCCGTGTGCGCGGTGAACTTCCAGGCGTTGCGCAGCAGGTTGTCGAACAGGATGTGCATCAGCGCCGGGTCGGCATTGACGACCAGGTCGCGGGTGATCTCCACCGCCACCGCGCGCTCGGGCTGCTCGGCATGCAGCTCGTGGATCACCGCCTCGGCCAGCTGCGACAGGTCGACCGTGTTGCGGCGCAGCGGCTGGCGGGTCACCGTGGCGAGGTCGATCAGGGCGTCGATCAGGATCGCCATGCGCTCGGCGGCGTTGCGGATGCGCGCGAGCTGGTCGCGCTGTTGCGGCTCGAGCCGCTCGCCGGCCTCCTCGGCAAGGATGCGCGCGAAGCCGTCGATGGCACGCAGCGGCGCGCGCAGGTCGTGCGACACCGAGTAGGAGAAAGCCTCCAGCTCGGCGTTCGCCGCCTCGAGCTGGGCCGTGCGGGCGCGCACGCGGGCCTCGAGCTCCTGGTTGAGGTTACGCAGGCTCAGCTCGGCGATCTTGCGCGACGAGATGTCGTCCAGCGTCCCGGCGACCCAGCTCACGTCGCCCTTGTCGGTGACACGGCGGCAATCCACGCCGATCCAGCGGATCTCGCCGCCCCGCGTGCGCAGGCGCAGCTCGCCCGACCAGGCCGCGGCCTCGCCGTTGAGCAGGTCGCGCAGGGCGGCGCGGGCGCGCTCGCAGTCGTCCGGGTGGAGGAAGTCGCACAGCGGGTGAAGCCGGCTCTGCTCGACCGTGAAGCCGGAGAGCTCGCTCCAGTAGTCGTTCAGGAACACCAGCCGGCCTTCCTCGTCGGTGCGGAACAGCACCTGGCTTACCGAGTCGACGACCTCGAGATAGGGCTGGTGCGGCGGGGCCGCGACGTCCTGGCCGCCCGGCGCGGGCGCCGACATGCCGTGCGCGTCCGCCGCCACGGCGCCGTTCGCGGTCGATGCGGGCGCACTGCGCCGCGCCCGCGATGCCAGCAGATGGCCGGCAATCAGTCCGATGACGAGGGAGACGATCGCCGCGCCTGCCGCTCCGGCCTCGCTGACGGCGGCGCAGGCGGGCGCGGGCGCGAGCAAGAGCGAGCCGGCCGCGGTGACCAGCCGGCATGCGGGGTGGGTGAGCGCGGATCGTTGCGGAGAGTGTTTCACCGAAGCACGTGCGAGGTGTCCTGGAAACCGGCGGCGGGCCGCCCCCGGCGCGCAGGGTTTCTGTATAGCACAGATGGGCAAGCCGGCGCGGCGGCACTGCGCCTAGAATGCCGGGGTCGCGGGCGGTCGCCCGGCGGTCGATGCCAGCCGGATGCGGCGGGCGGCCGCCCATTTCCATGAGGTCGAGAAAAATGTCACAGAACCTTCCGGCGCGCGGCGCCCCCGAGCTGCCGGGTGTCGCTGTCATCCATCCGGCGCTGGCAGCGCCCTCGCCCTGGGTGCAGCGCTTCGCTCCGCTGCTCGCGCCCGGCGCACAGGTGCTCGACTACGCCTGCGGCGGCGGCCGTCATGCCCGCTGGCTGGCCGAGCGCGGGATGCAGGTCACCGCGGTCGATCGCGATGCGGCGGCGCTGGCGCGGCTGCAGGGGGTGGCCGGGGTGACGGTGCGCGCGCTCGAGCTCGAGGGCGCGGACTGGCCGCTGGAGGGCGAGTGCTATGACGCGGTGGTGGTCTGCAACTACCTCCACCGGCCGCGCCTGGACGCGCTGCTGGCGCTGGTGAAGCCCGGTGGCGTGCTGATCTACGAGACCTTCATGGTCGGTAACGCGCGCTTCGGCAAACCCTCCAACCCGGCCTTCCTGCTGCAGCCCGGCGAGCTGGTCGAGCGCCTGCGCGGCGGATGGACGCTGGTGGCCTTCGAACAGGGCGAGGTCGCCGCGCCGCGCCCGGCGGTGATCCAGCGCATCTGCGCGCTCAAGGGCGATGCGCCGCCGCGGCTGCCCTGATGCCCGCCCTCATGCGCCGGTCGCGGCCGGCTGCGCCGCTTCGAGCGCCAGGATCTCGGCCGCCAGCCGGCGGATGCCGGCGTCGCTCAGGTCCGCGCTGAAGACGCGCGGCGCGGCGCCGTAGCGGGTGTAGTTGCCGTGCTGCGAGCGCCGGTAGAGCGGGTCGTAGTGGAGGTCGATCAGCTCGCCGAACAGGGTCGGCAGGGCCCGCGCCGCCGCCAGTTGCGTCCACCGCTCGAGCGTCTCGCGGCTCTGGTGCTCGCGCAGGCGGTGCAGGTTGTTCTGCAGCGTGGCGATGTCGTCGCCGAGATAGGCGTAGTCGCGCACCAGGAAGTCGAGGCGGGCGTCGCGGCTGGCGTCGATCATCACGCAGGGCGCGCGCCGCATGGCCAGGATCAGCGGCTCGGGCACGAAGACCAGCCCGATCTTGCGGCTCTCGGCCTCGACATACACCGGGCGCGCGGGGTCGAGCACCTGCATGCGGGCGCACAGCGTGGTCTCGAAGTGCTTCTGCGCGGGCTGTGGACGATCGGGCAGGCCGCCCAGCACCGAACCCTTGTGGGCGGCGAGGTCTTCCAGGTCGAGGGTCTGCGCGCCGAGCCCGGCGAGGGCCTCGAGCACGCGCGTCTTGGCGCTGCCGGTGGGGCCGCAGACGATGCGCAGATCGAGCGTGGGCACGATGCGCTCGATCTCGGCGATCACATGGTGGCGAAAGGCCTTGTAGCCGCCCTCGAGCTGGCAGGCGTCCCAGCCCACCATGCGCAGCCAGGTGGCGAACGAGCCGCTGCGCTGGCCGCCGCGCCAGCAGTAGATCAGCGGCCGCCAGTTCTTCGGCTTGTCCTTGAGCGCGGTGAGCATGTGCTGCGAGATGTTGGCTGCGACCAGTGCGCCGCCCAGCCGGCGCGCGTCGAAGGCCGACTGCTGCTTGTACATCGTGCCGACGATGATGCGCTGTTCGTTGTCGAGCACCGGCAGGTTGATCGCGCCGGGGATGTGGTCTTCGGCGAACTCGGCGGGCGTGCGCGCGTCGATGATCTCGTCAAAGCCGGACAGCTGTGCTACGGTCGCGACGCCTTTTTGCATGATGTTG
>JAREIX010000163.1 GCA_029286945.1 Thauera sp.
TCAAGGGCTTCGTGTCGGCGCGCACACGGCGCAAGTTCTCCGCCTTCCTGGTGCGCGGCAAGGCCGGCAAGGTCGGCTTCGAGTTCGAGGCCAAGGCGCCCAAGGCACCGAAGGCGGGCGACAAGGCCGTGGCCGCGACCGACACCGACGAGGCGCCGGCGCCCAAGCGACCGACGACCCGCAAGAAGGCGAGCTGATACAGCGCGCGGGCTTGTCGGTGATCGCGCCGCCGAGCCCGTCGCCGCAATGAGAAACGGGCCCGCGGGCCCGTTTCTCATTTTTTCACCCTCTGCAGGCGGCTCAGCCCTCGAGCAGGCTGCGCAGCATCCAGGCGGTCTTCTCGTGCACCTGCATGCGCTGGGTCAGCAGGTCGAGCGTGGGTTCGTCGCTCGCCTTGTCGGCGATCGGCGCGATGCTGCGCGCGGTCTTGATCACCGCCTCCTGGCCCTGCACCAGCAGGCGGATCATCTCCTGCGCCGGCGGCACGCCTTCGGGCTCGGCCATGCTGGTGAGCTTCTGGAATTCCTTGTAGGTGCCCGGGGCGGGGAAACCCAGCGCGCGGATGCGTTCCGCGATCTGGTCCACCGCGAGCGCGAGCTCGTTGTACTGCGCCTCGAACATCAGGTGCAGGGTGTTGAACATCGGCCCCGTCACATTCCAGTGGAAGTTGTGCGTGGTCAGGTACAGCGTGTAGCTGTCGGCCAGCAGGCGCGACAGCCCTTCCGCGATCCTGGCGCGATCCTGCTTGCTGATGCCGATATCGATATCCATGCCGACTCTCCTTGACGAAGGTTTCTCGAGGACGCCGCCGCGTGGCGCCGTCCATGCCCTGAAATGCTAAGCCAATTCCGTCGATTGATCCAATTGATCGACGAGATCCCCTTTATCCAGCAGGGCTATCAATGCCGCCCGCGTCCCACCGGTCGCACGCCTGGCAGCTCGCTGTCGAGGATCGCCGCACGCAGCACGTCGATCGCGCCGCTGCGCGGATAGGTGACGCGCCAGGCCAGCGCCACGCGGCGCGAGGGCTCCGGGCTGGAGAAGGGCCGCACGGCGACGAGCGCGTTCTGCGTCGTCACGTCGTCCGCCGCCGAGCTCGGCAGCACCGTCACCCCGAGGCCGGTGGCGACCATGTGGCGGATGGTCTCGAGCGAGCTGCCCTCGAGCGTGCGTTGCAGGCCACCGATGTTGCGGCAACTCGGGCACACCTCGAGCACCTGCTCGCGGAAGCAGTTGCCGGCGCCCAGCAGCAGCAGCTGGTCGTCGGCGAGGTGCTCGGCGGCGATCGCCTGCTCGGCGGTCCACGCGTGATCGGCCGGCAGCAGCACGCGGAAGGGCTCGTCATACACCGGCTGGGCGACGATGCCGGGCTCCTCGAAGGGCAGGCTGATGATGATGACGTCGAGCTCGCCGCGCTTGAGCGCCTCGGCCAGGCGCGCGGTGAAGTTCTCCTGGATGATCAGCGGCATCCTCGGCGCCAGCTGGTGCACGCGCGGGATCAGGCGCGGCAGCAGGTAGGGGCCGATGGTGTAGATCACGCCCACGCGCAGCGGGCCGGCGAGCGGATCCTTGCCGGCGGCCGCGATCTCATGGATCTGGCTCGCCTCCATCAGCACCTTCTCGGCCTGGGCGACGATGCGCCGGCCGGTCTCGGTGATCTTGACCTCCGAGGCGCTGCGCTCGAAGAGCTGGATGCCGAGCTCCTCCTCGACCTTCTTCACCGCCACCGAAAGCGTCGGCTGGGACACATGGCATTTCTCGGCGGCACGACCGAAATGCCGCTCGTGGGCGAGCGCGACGAGATAGCGCAGGTCGGTAAGCGTCATGGCTTGAACGGACGAGGGTGAGCGGGCGCCCGCAGCGGGCAATGAACGATGTTACCGCGCCAGCGGCCTGCGGTGCTCGGCCTGCTGCGGCTGGGTATACTGCTCGGCCTTGCCCTACCCGCGCTGCCGCCCGCCTCGATGCCCTCCCGTGCCTGCCGAGCCCTCGCGCCGACCCTCGCCCTGACCACCCTCGGCGGCGCGCTGTCGGCACATGCCGACGACGGCTTCTTCCAGCCGCTGCCGGTGGTGCTGAGCGCCTCGCGCCTGCCCCAGCCGCTGTCCGACACGCCGGCGGCGATGACGGTGATCGACGCCGACCTGATCGCCGCCACCGGCTATCGCGACCTCGCCCGCCTGATGCGCCTGGTGCCGGGTTTCCAGGTCGGGCAGGAGCGCGGCAATGCACAGTGGGTGACCTATCACGGCCTCGGCATGGACTACCCGGTGCAGATGCAGCTGCTGGTCGACGGCCGCGCCTCGCTGACGCCCTCGTTCATCGTCAATGCAGCGCGTGCCCCGCTGCAGGACATCGAGCGCATCGAGGTCGTGCGCGGCTCGAACTCCGCGGCCTACGGCTCGAACGCCTTCCTCGGCGTGGTGAACATCTCCACCCGCGACGGCTCGCAGAACCCCGGGACCCGCGTGCAGGTCAGCCGCGGCCATCCCGGCATCGCCGACGCGAGCGCGCGCCACGCCACGGTCGACGGCCCGCTGCGGCTGCGCCTGAGCGCCGACCACCTGCAGGACGACGGCTTCGACGGGCTCCACGACGGTCGCCGCACGACCGTGCTGAACCTGCACGGCGAGCTGCAGCTCGACGCCCGCAACGAGCTCGCCGTGATCGCCGGCGCCAGCGAGGGCGCGCACGAGCTCGGCTATGCCGGCTCGATGTTCGACACCGCCGCCGAGCGCACCGCGCGCGAGGCCAGCCGTTCGCTGCACCTGCGCTGGCGCCATGCGGCAACGACGGAGGAGGAGTGGCTCGTCTCGGCCTACTGGAACCGCCAGCGCACACGCGACAGCTGGCGCCTGGACTCCACCGTGAATCCGCCCCCCTTCCTGCCGCCCGGCCTGCTGCCGCCGCTGCAGGGGACGGTGGGCAACAGCGGCGAGAACACGCAGTACAACCTCGAGATCGAGCACCGCCGCCGTCTGGACGCCGACACCCGCCTGCTGTGGGGCGCCGAGTGGCAGCGCAGCGTGCAGGAGTCGCCGTTCTACTACCACGTCAGCGGCGGACACGCGCGCAACGAGCATCGCCTGTTCGCCAACCTCGAGTGGCGCGCCGCGCCGCGCCTGCTGTGGAACGTCGGCGGCATGGTCGAGCAGCTGCAGGGCGACGCACCGAAGTTCGCGCCGCGCGTGTTCCTGAACTGGCAGGCCACGCCGGACCTGACCTGGCGCATCGGCCACTCGCGCGCGTGGCGCCAGCCCGGACTGTTCGAGCGCAACGCCGACATCCAGATCGACGATGACGCCGGCAGGCTGCTGCAATGGCGGCAGCAGCCCAACCCGACGCTGCGGCCGCAGCGCATCGACGCGTTCGAGATCGGCTTCCTCGGCGTGCTCGGCGGCGGAACCGGCACGCTCGACGTGCGCCTGTTCCACGAACGCATCGACGACCTGATCGTGCGCAATCCGGTCGCCGCCGCCGGCCCCAGCATCCTGCCGCCGGCGCTGTCCGCGCGCCTGGGCAGCACCCGCTGGGAGAACTACAGCGGCGAGGTCCGCCTGGGCGGTATCGAGTACCAGCTGCGCACGCGCCCCTGGCGCGGCACCGAGTTCATCCTGGCGCACAGCGTGATCGACCGCCGCGCGGCCGACCCGCGCATCCGCAGCAACACCGCGCCCTACAGCGCCAGCCTGAGCTGGCTGCAGCGCGCCGGCCCCTGGCAGTCGATGCTGAGCGTGCTGCGCATGGGCCCGATCGACGCCGGCTTCAGCTTCGTGCCCGGCTTCCGCTACACGGTGCCGGCCTACACCACGCTCGACTGGAGCGTGGGGCGCGAATTTCGCTACCAGGGCCGCCCGCTCGAGCTGCGCCTGAGCGCGATCAACCTGCTCGGCGCCCACCAGGAGCTCGCCAACCGGCCGCTGCAGGCGCAGCCGGAGTACCAGGGACGCCCCGCCAACGAGGCGAGCCGCCAGCTCCACCTGAGCCTGCGCGCGGACTTCTGAACGCGCCCGGCCGCGACGACCGACTTGAAGCCCGCGCCACCGCCCCGATTTGAAACCGAAAGCATCGGCGGGAACGGGACGGGCGTTCACGCGTCCACGCAAACGTCCCGCTTCGTACCTGTCCACGACCCGCGTGAAACCCAAATGAAAAAGATCCTTGCACTCAGCTCCCTCGCCCTTGCACTCACCGCAGCACTGCCGCAGACATCCCTGGTGTCCACCGCGCTGGCCCAGTCGGCCGCGCCGGCGGCCTCCATGGTGTCGCCCAACCGCTATGGCCTGCCCGACTTCGGCGACCTCGTCGAGCAGGTCGGCCCGGCGGTGGTCAACATCCGCGTGGTGCAGCGCGTCGCGCAGGGCACGACCGGCGAGAACCCCTTCGCCAACGACCCCTTCTACGACTTCCTGCGCCGCTTCGGCGTGCCGATGCCGGGCTTCCCCGGCCAGCCCGGCATGGGGCCGCGCGCCCGCCAGGGCATCGGCTCGGGCTTCATCGTCAGCCAGGACGGCTACGTGCTGACCAACGCCCACGTCGTCGCCGGCGAGGAAGGCGGCGATGCGACCCAGTCCGAGGTCACCGTGACCCTGATCGACAAGCGCGAGTTCAAGGCCACGGTGGTCGGCGTCGATCGCCGTACCGACGTCGCGCTGCTGAAGATCGACGCCAAGGGCCTGCCGGCGGTCAAGATCGGCAATGCCGACAACGCCCGCGTCGGCGAGTGGGTGGTGGCGATGGGCTCGCCCTTCGGCTTCGAGAACACCGTCACCGCCGGCATCATCTCGGCCAAGGCCCGCCGCCTGCCTGACGAGACCTACGTGCCCTTCATCCAGACCGACGTCGCGATCAACCCGGGCAACTCGGGCGGACCGCTGTTCAACCTCGCCGGCGAGGTGATCGGCATCAACTCGCAGATCTACTCGCGCTCGGGCGGCTTCATGGGCATCTCGTTCGCGATCCCGATCGACGTCGCGATGAACATCAAGGACCAGCTCGTCGAGCATGGCCGCGTGCAGCGCGGCCGCCTGGGCATCGCCATCCAGGGCGTCGACAAGGACCTCGCGCAGTCCTTCGGCCTCCCGGATGCGCGCGGCGCGCTGGTGGCGAGCGTGGAGCCGGGCAGCGCGGCCGACAAGGCCGGCCTGCAGGCCGGCGACGTGGTGCTGAGCGTCGATGGCCGCCGCATCAACGACTCGGCCGAGCTGCCGCGCGTGATCGGCGAGAAGCGCCCGGGCACCCAGGTGCGCATGGAGATCTGGCGCGAGGGCCGCAGCCGCAACGTGAGCGCGACGCTCGACGAGCTCTCGGCCGAGACCGTGGCCGGCACCCCGGCGGCGCCCACCCAGGTCGAGCGCATCGGCGAGAAGCTCGGCCTCAGCGCGCGGGCGCTGACCGCCCAGGAAGCCGCCGAGCTCAAGCTGCGCGGCGGCATCGTGGTCGAGGGCGCCGATGGCGCGGCGGCCCGCGCCGGACTGCAGCGCGGCGACATCATCCTCGCCTTCAACAACCAGCCGGTGACCAGCATCGCCGAGCTGCGCGCGCTGCTCGAACGCGCCGGCAACCGCTTCGCGCTGCTGATCCAGCGCGGCGAGGCGCGCATCTTCGTGCCGGTGCGCATCGAGTAAGGTCCGTCGCCCGGGGGGCGACCGGGCAGCACCGACCGGGGCGCCCGGCGACGTAACGAGCGCAGCGAGGGCGGAGCCGCAACGGCCTCCGCCCTCGTCGTCTGCAGCCACCTCGCGGCCGGCCGTTCAGAAGCGGAAGCGCGACACCGACTCCTGCAGCCGCGAGGCGAGCTGGCCGAGCTCGCGCGCCGCGGCGACCGTGTGGCCGAGGGCGTCGTTGTTGCTGCGCGCCATGCCGGCGATCTCGCCGATGCGGCCGGTCACCGACTCGCTCGCACTGCGCTGCTCGCGGCTCGCCCCGGCGATGTGGTCGAGCCCTTCCACCACCTCGACCACCAGCGCATTGGCGGTGCTCAGCACCGTCATCACCACGCCGGCCATGTCGCGGCTGGCGTCGAGGTGGCCGAGGCCGCTGTCGATGGCGCCGCGCACCGAGCTCGAGCGCCGGCCCACCTCGCGCGTGATGTCGTCGATCTCGCCGGCCGAACGCGCCGACTTCTCCGCCAGCTTGCGCACCTCGTCGGCGACCACCGCGAAGCCGCGGCCCTGTTCGCCGGCGCGTGCCGCCTCGATCGCCGCGTTGAGCGCGAGCAGGTTGGTCTGCTCGGCGATCTCGCGCACCTCGCTGGTCATGCGCGAGATCGCCTGCGTGGAATCGACGAAGGCGACCACCGCCTCGGCCATCTGGCGCACCGCCGCCTCGGCCTCGCCGACCTCGCCGACCAGGCGCTCGAGGCTGCGCCGCCCCTCCTGCGAGCGCTGCAGGCTGTCGTGCGAGCGCGCCCGCACCGCCTCGGTGCGCTCGGCGATCGCGGCGATGTTGTCCACCATCGCGTCCACCGTGCTGGCAGCGCTCACCGAGCTGTCGTTCTGGCGGTGCGAGCTGTCGGCCACCGCGGCGGCATTGTCGGCCAGGCGGTGCGCCGCCCCGGTGACGGCCGAGGCCGAATCGCCGACCTGGCGCACCAGCCCGCCGAGGGTGGCGAGCATGTCGTTGAAGGTCTGTCCGGCGCGGCCGATCTCGTCGCCACCACGCACCGGCAGACGCCGGGTGAGGTCGCCCCCGCCGGCGGCGATCTGCGCCATGCCCTCGTTGAGCTGCGCCAGCGGCAGGGTGACGAAGCGGCGGACGAAGAGGTAGATCGCGCCGATCAGCGGGATCGACACCAGCAGCGCGAACACGATGCTGTGGTTGCGGAAGCTGCTGACGGCGGCCTCGGCCTTGTCGAGCGAGATGCGCATCGACACCGCGCCGAGCGGCGTGCCGGCCGGCACCTGGTGGCAGGCGATGCAGTCCTTGCCGAGCCAGGCGGTGGACGCCAGCGCCGGAATCACCACGCGCAGGTGCTCGCCGTGCGCGGCGTCGTGCTCGATCCGCATCGTGCTGCGGCCGGCGCTCAGCGCGAGCTGCTCGTCGGCATCGCCGCCGGTGGTGGCCACGCCGCCGTCGCCGAAGACGCGGCTGACCGCCTCGCCGCGGATCACCTTCAGGTCCTGCACCACCGACAGTTCCTTGATCTGGTCGAGGAAGACGTCGCGCTGGGCGACGGTGCCGGTGATCATCATGCCGGTGAGGCCGGCCATGGTCATCTCATTGACGGTGCCGGCGAAGTCCTTGGCCTGCTCGATCGCCAGGTCGCGGTTCACCCGCGTCTCCCAGGCGATCATGCCGCCGAAGGCGAGCACCATCATCAGCCAGATCACGCCCGTCAGGCGCAGCCATATCGGCGTGTCGGAAAATCGATCCATGTCCAGTCTCGCTGTCCGGCCACCGCGGCCGGGTATCCGTGCGTTCGTCCCATGCCTCCTATCGACCGGAATGCGCCCGCCTTGAGGAACAAATTCGCGCCAGAAGCGGACTATCCGCGCGCACGGCTGCCGCGCCGATCTGTTATATGCTTCAGGCAAACCGGCAGCGAACGGCACACCCGTGGCTCTGCGGCGGCAGGCGGCTCCATCCGCCAGCGGTGCGCAGCCTGTCCACGATCCCTTCCCCTCAACCTCGACCCAAGAGGCCCACAATGAAAAAAGCGCTTGCGCTCGGCATCATCTCCCTCACCCTCGCGACCGCGGCTTCGGCCCAGGTCAAGCCCGAAGACCAGATCAAGTTCCGCCAGGCCGGCTACAGCTTCATGAGCTGGAACATGG
>JAREIX010000004.1 GCA_029286945.1 Thauera sp.
CGAGTCGCGCCCGATCGGCTCGCTGTCGGGCGGCCAGCTGCAGCGCGCGCGCTTCGCCCGCCTGATGCTGCAGGACGCGCCGCTGATCCTGCTCGACGAGCCCTTCGCCGCGATCGACAGCCGCACGGTGGACGACCTCGTGCAGCTGATCCTGGCCTGGCACGCCGAAGGCCGCACCATCCTCACCGTGGTGCACGACCTCGAGCAGGTGCGCCGCCACTTCCCCACCGCGCTGCTGCTGTCGCGCGAGCCGGTCGCCTTCGGCCCCACCGCCGAGGTGCTGACGCCCGAGCGCCTGGCGCGCGCGCGCCGGCTGTCCGAGGCCTTCGACGAGCACGCCCACGAATGCCAGATCGAGGCCCTGCCCGCGGTCGAGCTCGCCGAGGCCACGGCGGGCGACACCGCCGCCGGCCACCGGCACGCCCCGCCGCGCCGCCACCCCTACATGGCGCCGCCGGCGCCCGGCCGCGGCGAGCCCGAGCGCTGAACCCCAGCCGCCGGCACGCGGCCGCCGAACGCCCGCCGCCGCGCCCCGCCCCCCTCCCGAACCCCGCACCGCCCGCCCCCGCACCCCGTGACCGACTTCCTGATCTCCCCCTTCATCGAGTTCGCCTTCATGCGCCGCGCCCTCGCCGGCTGCCTGGCGCTGGCGCTCGGCGCCACGCCGGTGGGCGTGTTCCTGCTGCTGCGCCGCATGAGCCTGATGGGCGACGCGATGAGCCACGCCGTGCTGCCCGGCGCCGCGCTCGGCTATCTCGCCTTCGGGCTGTCGCTGGGGGCGATGACGGTGGGCGGCATCGTCGCCGGCCTGGTCGTGGTGTTCGCCGCCGGCCTCGTCACGCGCGCCTCGGTGCTCAAGGAGGACGCCAGCCTGGCCGCCTTCTACCTCGTATCGCTCGCCGCCGGGGTGATGATCGTGTCGCTGCGCGGCAGGAATCTCGACCTGCTGCACGTGCTGTTCGGCTCGGTGCTGGCGCTCGACGACGCCTCGCTGCTGCTGATCGCCAGCATCGCCAGCCTCACCCTGGTCTGCCTGGCGGTACTGTTCCGCCCGCTGGTGATGGAGTGCTTCGACCCCGCCTTCCTGCGCGGGGTGAGCCGGTGGTCGCCGGTGGCGCACTACGGCTTCCTGATGCTGGTGGTGATCAACCTGGTGAGCGGCTTCCACGCCCTGGGCACGCTGATGGCCGTGGGCATCATGATCCTGCCCTCGGCGGCCGCCCGCCTGTGGGCGAAGGGGCTGCCGATGCTGCTGCTGCTCGCGGTGCTGTTCGCCGTCGGCAGCGGCGCCAGCGGCCTGCTGCTGTCCTTCCACGCCGACGTGCCGGCCGGCCCGGCGATCGTGCTGGTGTGCGGCCTGGTGTACTTCCTGTCGCTGCTGGCCGCGCCCGGCGGCCTGCTCGCCAGCCGGCTGCCGGTGCGCCACCACCTGGAATCCTGAGCCGCCCATAAGCACCGATACCCTGCGCGACACCGCGCCAGACACCGATCCGAACCGCCAACCCCCTCCCGACGCCATGAACACGACGCCCCTCCGCCCCGCCCTGCGCCGCCGCCTGCGCAACCTCGCGACCGCCTGCGCCGCCCTGCTGGTCGCTGCCACCGCCCACGCCCAGCCGCTCGAGGTCAGCACCAGCTTCAGCATCCTCGGCGACCTGGTGCGCCAGGTCGGCGGCGAGCGCGTGAAGGTGCGCACCCTGGTCGGCCCCGACGAGGACGCCCACGCCTTCCAGCCGCGGCCCTCGGACGCGCGCGAGATCGGCGCCGCCGCGCTGGTGGTGGTCAACGGGCTCGGCTTCGACGACTGGATGCTGCGCCTGGCGCGCGCCGGGGGCTTCAAGGGCGAGGTCGTGGTCGCGAGCGCAGGCATCGACACGCTGGCGATGGCGCGCGACGGGCATGACCACGGCCATGACCATGGCAAGGCGGTCGATCCGCACGCCTGGCAGGACGTCGGCAACGTGCGCCGCTACGTCGCCAACATCGCCGACGCGCTGGCGAAGGCGGATCCGGCTGGCGCCAGCGCGTACCGCAGCAACGCCGAGCGCTACGACGGCGCGCTCAAGGCGCTCGATGCCGAGATCCGCGCCGCCTTCGCCGCGCTGCCCGCCGAGCGGCGCAAGGTGGTGAGCTCGCACGACGCCTTCGGCTACTTCGGCCGCGCCTACGGCATCCGCTTCCTGGCCCCGGTCGGCGTGTCGAACAACGCCGAGCCCACCGCCCAGGGGGTCGCCCGCCTGATCCGCCAGCTCAAGGCGGAGAAGGTGCCGGCCGTCTTCATCGAGAACGTGGCCGACCCGCGCCTGATCGAACGCATCCGCAGCGAGAGCGGCGCGCGCGTCGGCGGCACGCTGTACTCGGACGCGCTGTCGGCCGCCGGCCCGGCGCCCGACTACCTGCAGATGATGCGCGCCAATCTGAATGCGCTGCGCACGGCGCTGCTCGACGCCAACTGAGGTCCGTCCGGGCCCGTCCGCTCAGGCGAAGATGCTGTGCAGCATCTTCGCGCACAGCACGATCAGCAAGCCGGCGAACACCTTCTTCAGCGTCGCCACCGGCAGCCGGTGCGCCAAGCGGGCACCGAGCGGTGCGGACAGCATGCTCACCGAAGCCACCAGCACCAGCGCCGGCAGGTAGATGTAGCCCAGGGTCAGCGGCGGCACGCCCGGGGCGCCCCAGCCATTGACCAGGTAGCCGAGCGTGCCCGATACCGCGATCGGCAGGCCGATCGCCGCCGAGGTGCCGATCGCGTTCTGCATCTTGACGTTGCACCAGGTCATGAACGGCACCGACAGCGAACCGCCACCGATCGCGACCAGCGCCGACACCCCGCCGATACCCAGCCCGGCAACGCTCATGCCGACGAAGCCGGGCAGCTCGCGCGCCGGCTTGGGCTTGATGTTGAGCATCATCTGCACCGCCACGTAGAAGGTGAAGGCGGCGAAGAAGATCGCGAGCGGCACCGTGTCCGCGCGCGCGGCGATGAAGGTGGCGAGGAAGGTGCCGAGCAGGATGCCGGGGGTGATGCTGCGCACGATGTCCCAGCGCACCGCGCCGTGGCCGTGGTGGGCGCGCAGGCTGGACACCGAGGTCAGCACGATCGCGGCCATGGAGGTGCCGAGCGCCATGTGCACCACCTGGTCGTGCGCAAAGTCCTGGGCCAGGAAGAAGGTGGTCAGCATCGGCACCATGATCGCGCCGCCGCCGACGCCGAGCAGGCCGGCAAAGAAGCCCACCACCGCCCCGAGCAGGGGGTAGGCGAGCCACCAGACATTCACATCCATGGGGTTCTCTCTCGTTTGCGGATTGCATCCGCCGGCGGGCTCGCACCGGGCGGGGAAACCCCGAACTATCGACCACCTGCCCCCTGGCGGCAAGCCTGGCGGCGGGCGGGCGCGGCGGCGACGGAAAGATATCGATGCAATCTTCCCGGCGCGGCCGGCGCGCCGCAGCGCGCCGGATCCCCTATAGTCGACCGGCTCGCCGCCCGCGGAAGATGATGGCGCGCGTGCCCCGCAACCGATCGAGGAGATAACAATGAAGCGATTCCAGCGCCTGCTGGCCGTGCTGCTCAGCGCCAGCGTCCTCAACCTCACCGCCGTCCAGAGCGCGCAGGCCGCGCTCGTGTCCACCGAAGAGGCCGCCCGCCTGGCCGGCGCGGCGCAGTCCGAATCGGGGCATGCCCGCCTGGCCGCCGCGCTCGCCCGCGACGACGTGCGCGCCGAGATGCTGCGCCAGGGCGTCGACCCCACCCTCGCCCACGAGCGCATCGCCGCGCTCACCGACGACGAGGCCGCCCGGCTCGCCGACCAGATCGACAGCGCGCCCGCCGGCGGCATCATCGGCGCCATCCTGCTGGTGTTCTTCGTGCTGCTGATCACCGACATCCTCGGGCTCACCAAGGTCTTCCCCTTCACCCGTCCGCTCCGCTGACCGCGCATGGCCGCCGGCACCCCAGCCTGCGCCGTCCGCGCGCCGCGCCCGCGGCCGGTCGCGCGGCGCCTGCTCGCGCTGGTGCTGGCCGCGCTGCTCGCGGGCGGCTGTGCCACCCAGTCGGCCAGCCTGCTGGCGCAACGACCGCCCGGGCTGCCCACCCGCGTCGAGCTCGCCGACACCCCCTTCTTCCCCGACGACAGCCATTTCTGCGGGCCTGCAGCGCTCGCCACCGCGCTGTCCGCCGCCGGGCTGGCGACGCGGCCCGACGAACTCGTCGACCGCGTCTTCCTGCCCGGCCGCGAGGGCTCGCTGCAGATCGAGATGCTCGCCGGCGCCCGCCGCAGCGGCGCGGTCGCGACCGTCATCCCCGGCACGCTCGAGGCCCTGCTGAGTGAGGTCGCCGCCGGCCATCCGGTGGTCGTGCTGCAGAACCTCGGCCTGTCGTGGGCGCCCTCCTGGCACTACGCGGTGGTCGTCGGCCACGACCTCGAGGCCGGCGAGATCCTGCTGCGCTCGGGGCCGATGCAGCGCCAGGCGCTCGCCTTGCGCACCTTCGAGCACACCTGGAAGCGCGGCGGCAACTGGGCCTTCGTCACCCTGCCCCCCGGCCGGCTGGCGGCGACCGCCACCGAGGCCGAGGCCACCGCGGCGCTGGTCGCCTTCGAGCGCGCGGCGTCCCCTGCCGCGGCGGCGACCGCCTACCGCGCGGGCCTGCAACGCTGGCCGGACAGCTACACGCTGCAGATGGGCCTGGGCAACGTGCTCCACGCGCGCGGCGAGCTCGCCGGCGCCGAGGCGGCCTTCGCGCGCGCGGCAAGGCACGGCCAGGCGGCGGCGCACAACAACCACGCCCGCGTGCTGCTCGCCCTCGGCCGCGCCGGCGAGGCGCGCGCGGCGGCGCAGCGCGGGCTGGCGGTCGCCGGCCCGCTGCGCGCCACGCTGCTCGACACGCTGCAGGCAATCGACGCGGCGCTACCCGCGCCCGCGCGCTGACGCCCGCCCAAGCCGCCGCCACCATGGCCGCCGACCCCAAGCGCCAACCCGGCTGGCCCGACTATGCGAAGGCCGCGCTCGCGGTGGTCGCGATCGCCCTGCTCGGCACGCCGCTGCGCGGACAGTTCGAGCTCGCCAACATCGCCATGCTGTTCCCGCTCGCGGTGCTGTTCGCGGCGATCCGGCTCGGGCGCGGGCCGGCGGTCTTCGCCGCCTTCCTGTCGGTGGCGCTGCTCGACTTCTTCTTCGTCCGTCCGCACTTCACGCTCGCGGTGTCGGACCTGCAGTACCTGCTCACCTTCGCGGTGCTGCTCGCGGTGGCGCTCACCACCACCGAGCTCGTCGCCCGCCTGCGTCGCGAGCGCGACACCGCCGAGGCGCGCGCGCAGGAGGCGGCACAGGCGCAGCTGGCGGTGGAGTCCGAACGCCTGCGCAACACCTTGCTCGCCTCGCTGTCGCACGACCTGCGCACACCGCTCACCGCGCTCGCCGGGCTGGCCGAATCGCTGCCGCTGGCCGGGCCAGCGCTGCCGCCCGCGCAGGCCGAACTGGCCGAGGCGATCCGCGCCGAGGCGCTGCGCACCCACGCCCTCGCCCGCGACCTGCTCGACCTCGCCCGCCTGCAATCCGAACGCCCGCGCCTGGCGCTCGACTGGCTGGCGGTGGAGGATCTCGTCGCCGGCGCGCTGCAGGCGCGCGCCCATGCGCTGCGCGGCCACACGCTGAACCTCGAGCTGCCCGAGGAGCTGCCGCTGCTGCAGGCCGACGCGGTGCTGATGGAGCGGGTGATCTGCAACCTGCTCGACAACGCGATCGCCCACACCCCGGCCGGCGGCCACATCGCGCTCGCGGTGCAGGCGGACGCACGCGCCGGATCGATCGCGATCAGCGTCTGCGACGATGGCTGCGGTCTGCCCCCCGCACGCGAGCAGGCGATCTTCGAGCGCTTCGTGCGTGCGCCCCGACAGGGCGCCGCTGCTGCAGCGGCGACCGGCGATGCCGGCACCGGCCTGGGCCTGGCGATCGTGCGCGCGATCGTCGAGGCGCACGGCGGCACGGTCGAGGCGCGCAACCGCGACCGCGGCGGCGCCTGCTTCATCCTGCGCCTGCCCTTCCCGCCCCAGCCCGCACATCCTCCGCCAGAAGGCGCACTCACGGAGACCGGCCGATGAAGAGCGCACAGGGTCCCGCCCCGGTCGTGCTGCTGATCGAGGACGATGCCGGCATCCGCCGCTTCGTGCGCACCGCGCTGGAATCGGAGGGCTGCAGCGTGCATGAAGCCGCCGCGCTCGAGCGCGGCCGCATCGCGCTCGCCAGCCGCCGCCCCGACCTGCTGGTGCTCGACCTCGGCCTGCCCGACGGCGACGGCATGAGCCTGCTCGCCGAGCTGCGCGCCTGGAGCGGGATGCCGGTGCTGGTGCTGTCGGCACGCAGCGACGAGGCCGACAAGGTGGCCGCACTCGACGCCGGCGCCGACGACTACCTCGCCAAGCCCTTCGGCGTGGGCGAACTGCTCGCCCGCGTGCGCGCCCTGCTGCGGCGCGCGATGCGGCCGCCGCAGGCGGCGGCGCGGGTCGCCTTCGGCGCGGTCGAGGTGGACCTCGAGCAGCGGACCGTGACCCGCGGCGGCGAGCCGGTGCACCTGACGCCGATCGAGTACCGCCTGCTCGGCCTGCTGGTGGCCGCCGCCGGCCGGGTGGTGACCCAGCGCCAGCTGCTCACCGGGGCCTGGGGGCCGAACCACGTCGAGCACGCGCACTACCTGCGGGTGTACATGGCCGGGCTGCGCCGCAAGCTCGAACCCGATCCGCGCCTGCCCATCCACATCCTCACCGAGCCCGGAGTCGGCTACCGCCTGGCGCTCGAGCCGCTCACCGCCGCCAGAACGCCGGCATCATCACCACCAGCAGGGTGAAGATCTCCAGCCGGCCGAGGATCATCGCGAAGCTCATCACCCAGGTCTGGAAGTCGCTGAGGCCCTGGTAGTTGCCCGCCGGCCCGAGTGCGGCCAGTCCCGGCCCGGCGTTGTTGATGCACGCCACCACGCCCGAGAAGGCGGTGACCAGTTCCAGCCCGGACGCGGCGAGGATCAGCGTCAGGCTGACGATGCTGACCATGTACATGAAGCTGAAGGCGAGCACCGCATGCAGCACGTTGTCGGAGACGCGCTGCGTGCCCAGGCGCAGCGGCACCACCGCGCTCGGATGGAGCGCACGCACGATCTCGCGATGCACCTGCTTGTACAGGATGATCGCGCGCATCATCTTGATGCCGCCGCCGGTCGAGCCCGAGCACGCGGCGAAGCTGCTCAGGAACAGGATCCACACCTGCGCGAACATCGGCCACACCGTGTAGTCGTAGGTCGCCAGGCCGAGCGAGGTGGCGAGCGAGACGGCGTGGAAGGAGACGTGGCGGAAGGCCAGCGCGCCGTCCTGGTAGGCGCCGGCCTCGAGCAGATAGACGGTGAGGAAGACCACCGTGGCCGCGAGTACGCCGAAGAACCAGCGCAGCTCGGGATCCCTGGCGTACGGGCGCGGCGTGCGGTGCACCAGGGCGAGGTAGTGGGTGGCGTAGTTGATGCCCGAGAGCAGCGCGAAGACGATGGTGACGGCCTCGATCGGCACGCTCTCGAAGGCGCCGAGGCTGGCATCGCGGGTGGAGAAGCCGCCCAGGCCCATGATCGAGAAGGCGTGGGTCACCGCCTCCCAGGGCGCCATGCCCGCCTGCCACAAGGCCAGGCCGCAGGCGATCGTGAGGATCACATAGACGCTCCACAGGCCCTTGGCGGTCTCGGCGATGCGCGGGGTGAGGCTGGATTCCTTCATCGGCCCCGGCGTCTCGGCGCGGAAGATCTGCCGCCCGCCGATGCCGAGCAGCGGCAGCACCGCCACCATCAGCACGATGACGCCCATGCCGCCCACCCAGTGCATGAAGCAGCGCCACAGGTTGATCGAGATCGGCATCGTGTCGAGCCCGGTGAGCACGGTGGCACCGGTGGTGGTGAGCCCCGAGGCGGCCTCGAAGTAGGCGTCGGTGAAGGACAGCGCCGGCAGGTAGAACATCAGCGGCAGCGCGCCGAACACCGGGGTGATCAGCCAGGTGGCGGCGACCAGCAGGAAACCGTCGGAGACGCGCAGGTCGCGCGAGGCCCGCCGGCCGGCCGCCCACATCGCCAGCCCGGCGGCGAAGGTGGCGAGGATGGCGAGGTCGTAGGCCGCGGTGGCGCCGTCGTCGAGGAAGAAGGAGACTGCGAGCGGAAAGCCCATCACCAGCCCGAACAGCATCAGCATCATGCCGAGCACACCGAGGACGGGGAAGTAGGCTTGCATTGCAGCAAAGGTCGCAGGGGCGGCGGAAGTCCGGAAACGCGGCGGATGCTAAGCCCGCGCACATAAAGATGGCGTTAAGAGTTTGCAGTGCAGCAATCGCCGCGGCGTGCGCCGTGAAGCATGAGACGAGGCGTTGACGTGCGAAGGGCGCGGTGATCACTCACCGCGCCCTCCTGAAAGGCCCCCCGCCTGTGCCGTCTCCGCCGAGCATCCTGAACCTTGGGTTCAGGGAGGTCGCGTCCCTTCCGCTTCAGGATCACCCGGCGAGGGGCGTTCACACCAGCGGCATCAATGGTCGGCGACCGAGTCTCTCGACTATTGGTTCAAGGAATCTACGGCTTCAACGAACACTGCAGGGGATTGATCTGTCCTGCTCCAGCAACCCTTGCCGGCCCTTTAGAAGAGTTTGTCTTGCTGGGCCAGCACCCCGTCGAGACGGGCTTTCATGAGTCCGATTCTACGCTTCATGCCCGGCATGTCAAACCCGTTTCCACGCTGGTACTGGAGGAATTCATGGGCGATGTTGAGTGCGGTCATGACCGCGAGCTTCTCGCCCGAAGAATTCGTTTTTGCCCCCAGTTCGCGGAACTTGTCGTCAAGATAGGCGACCGTCGCCAGCAGCTCGTCGCGATTCTCGGGCGTGCACGAAATCCGGTATTCCTTTCCCAGCAGCATCATGTCGAGATGTTCGGACATCGGCTCAGGCCTCGGGCAGTTTTTCGAGCAGGCCCTCGAGGCGGTCCGCGGCGAAGCGGACCTTCTCGGCGAGCTTGCGGTTGTCGGCTTCCAGCCGCGCCACACGGCCGCGCAGCGCCACGTTGTCGCCCTTGAGGCGCTCGTAGTGGTTGATCAGTTGCTCGAGCTGGGCTTCGAGCTGCGCAAGTTCGGTATCCATGGCGGCGATGGTAGTGAGCGACGGGTGAGGGGTCAATCGACCCGGCTTGATCAGCGCTGGACCTGGGTCACGTCGCGCACCGCGCCGGTGTCGGCCGAGGTGGTGAGCGCGGCGTAGGCCTGCAGCGCGGCCGACACCAGGCGCTCGCGCTTGACCGGCTTCCACGCGGCGGCCCCCTTCGCCTCCATCGCCGCACGGCGGCGCGCCAGCTCGGCGTCGTCGATGGCGAGGTGGATGCGACGGTTCGGGATGTCGATCTCGATCGTGTCGCCGTCCTCGACCAGCGCGATCGCGCCGCCGCAGGCCGCCTCGGGCGAGGCGTGACCGATGGACAGCCCCGAGGTGCCGCCGGAGAAGCGGCCGTCGGTGAGCAGCGCGCACTGCGCACCCAGCCCGCGGCTCTTGAGGTAGGAGGTCGGGTACAGCATCTCCTGCATGCCAGGGCCGCCCTTGGGACCTTCGTAGCGGATCACCACCACGTCGCCCGCCTGCACCTGCTCGCCGAGGATGCCGTCGACCGCGTCCTCCTGGCTCTCGTACACGCGGGCCTTGCCGGTGAACTTCCAGATCGACTCGTCCACGCCGGCGGTCTTCACGATGCAGCCTTTCTCGGCAATGTTGCCGTAGAGCACGGCGAGGCCGCCGTCGGTGGTGAAGGCGTGCGCCTTGTCGCGGATGATGCCGTGTGCGCGGTCGCTGTCGAGTTCCTTCCAGCGCCGGTCCTGGCTGAAGGCGACCTGAGTGGGCACACCACCGGGCGCGGCGCGGTAGAAGGTATGCACCGCCTCGTCGCTGGTGCGCTTGATGTCCCACTTGTCGAGCGCCTCGCCCATGCTGGCACTATGCACGGTGGGCACGTCGGTGTGCAGCAGGCCGGCGCGGTCGAGCTCGCCGAGGATGGACATGATGCCGCCGGCACGATGCACGTCCTCGATGTGCACGTCGGCGATGGCCGGCGCGACCTTGCACAGGCAGGGCACGTGCCGGCTGATGCGGTCGATGTCCTTCATCGTGAAATCGACGCCAGCTTCGCGCGCGGCGGCGAGCAGGTGCAGCACGGTGTTGGTCGAGCCGCCCATCGCGACGTCGAGACTGACGGCGTTCTCGAAGGCGCGGAAGCTGGCGATCGAGCGCGGCAGCACCGAGGCGTCGTCCTGCTCGTAATAGCGCTTGGCGAGGCCGACGATGCGGCGGCCGGCCTCGCGGAACAGGCGTTCGCGGTCGGCGTGGGTGGCCAGCGTGGTGCCGTTGCCGGGCAGCGACAGGCCGAGCGCCTCGGTGAGACAGTTCATCGAGTTGGCGGTGAACATGCCCGAGCACGAACCGCAGGTCGGGCAGGCGGAGCGCTCGACGGCGTCGACCTCCTCGTCCGAGCAGTTCTTGTCGGCGGCCTTGACCATCGCATCGACGAGGTCGAGCGAGATCACCTTGGCCTCCCACTTGACCTTGCCGGCCTCCATCGGCCCGCCGGACACGAAGATCGCCGGGATGTTGAGGCGCATCGCCGCCATCAGCATGCCCGGCGTGATCTTGTCGCAGTTCGAGATGCACACCAGGGCGTCGGCGGTGTGGGCGTTCACCATGTACTCGACGCTGTCGGCGATGAGCTCGCGCGAGGGCAGCGAGTACAGCATGCCGCCGTGACCCATGGCGATGCCGTCATCGACCGCGATGGTGTTGAACTCCTTGGCGACGCCGCCGGCGGCCTCGATCTCGCGCGCGACGAGCTGGCCGAGGTCCTTCAGGTGCACATGGCCGGGCACGAACTGGGTGAAGCTGTTGGCGATGGCGATGATCGGCTTTTCGAAATCGCCATCCTTCATGCCGGTGGCGCGCCACAGCGCGCGGGCGCCCGCCATGTTGCGGCCGGCGGTGGAGGTGCGGGAACGGTACTGGGGCATGGTGCGCTCCGGAGAATCGGCGGTAGAGACAGCGATTCTAACGCGCACCGCGAAGCATGCGTATCATCCGCACTCTCGTCACTCGCCAGGAGCGCCCATGCAGGACCTGACCCCGACCCCGGAAACCGGCTTCGACCTCGACGCCGCCGAGATTCGCGTGCTGGGCGTACTGATCGAGAAGGCCTTCATCACCCCCGACGCCTACCCGCTGTCGATCAACGCCATCACCACCGGCTGCAACCAGCTCACTGCGCGCGAGCCGGTGATGAACCTGAGCGAGGCCGAGGTGCAGGCGGCGGTCGACAGCCTGATGGCGCGCCGCCTGGTGTCGAAGCGCGACCAGGCGAGCGCGCGCGTCGCCAAGTACGAGCACCTGGTGCGCCTGCGCCACTCGCTGCCGCCACCCGAGCAGGCGGTGCTCGCCATCCTGCTGCTGCGCGGCGCGCAGACCGCCGGCGAGCTGCGCCAGCGCTGCGAGCGCCTGCACCGCTTCGACGACGTCGCCGCGGTCGACGCGGTACTCGAGCACCTGGCCGAGAAGTACCCGCCGCTGGTCGTCGCCCTGCCCCGCGCGCCGGGCACCAAGGAGACCCGCCACGTCCATCTGCTCGGCGGCGATGCCGCGGTGCAGGAGATGGCCGAGGCCCAGGCTGGCGGCGCAAGCGGCGCGGGCGGACGCGGACGGATCGGCGAACTCGAGGACGAGGTGCGCCGTCTGCGCGAGGAGCTCGACGCCCTGCGCAGCGAGTTCGCCGCCTTCCGCCAGCAGTTCGACTGATTTCACGGCCCGACAACCCCGCCGCTCGAGGCGACCGACGCGCAGGCTGAGGGCTTGCGCGGCTCCGGCAGACCGCCCCCCACGCCATGCTCGTCCATCCGCAATTCGATCCCATCGCCTTCTCCCTCGGCCCGCTCTCGGTGCGCTGGTACGGCCTCATGTACCTGGTCGCCTTCGTGCTCTTCGTTGTCCTCGGGCGCGCGCACGCCCGTCGCCGTCCTGAGCTGGGCTGGAACGCGCAGGCGATCGACGACCTGCTGCTGTACGGCGTGATCGGGGTGATCGTGGGCGGGCGGCTGGGCGAGGTGCTGTTCTTCCAGCCCGGCTACTACCTGCAGCACCCGGGCGAGATCCTTGCCGTCTGGAAGGGCGGCATGAGTTTCCATGGCGGCTTCCTCGGCGTGCTGGCGGCGATGTGGCTGTACGGACGCCGGTACGGCAAGGGCTTCTGGCAGGTCACCGATTTCATCGCGCCGCTGGTGCCGACCGGTCTGGCCGCCGGGCGCATTGGCAACTTCATCAACGGCGAGCTGTGGGGACGACCGGTGGCGGGCGAGCTGCCGTGGGCGATGGTGTTCCCGTGGGTGGATGCGCTGCCGCGCCACCCGTCCCAGCTCTATCAGGCGGCGGGCGAGGGCCTGCTGCTGTTCCTGATCCTGTGGTTCTACGCCGCCAGCCCGCGGCCGCTGCGCGCGGTGTCGGCGGTGTTCCTGATCGGCTACGGCAGCCTGCGCTTCGCCGCCGAGTTCTTCCGCACGCCCGATCCGGGCATCTTCGGCACGCTGGCGCTCGGGCTGTCCACGGCGCAGTGGCTGTGCGTGCCGATGGTGGCGGCCGGGGCGCTGCTGCTGGCCACCGCGCGCCGCAGCGCGCGCTGAGGCGGAGCGCCCGGCGCGCCTAGGCCGCGTCGCCCGCCAGCAGGCGGTCGAGCAGGTCGGGGAGTTCGGGCAGCAGCCCGATCGCGTCGGCACCGAGCGCACGCGCCGCACAGGCCGCCATCGAGTCCATCGCCGAGACCAGGGCGACGATGCAGCTGCCCGGCGCCATGCGCTTGAGCAGGCCGACCAGGCGCGCGGGTTCCTCGGGGACGACGTCGCAGTCGAGGACGACCACATCGGGCGCCGACTGGAAATAGCGCTGCAGGGCCTGGGTTTCGGAGTAGGCGCGACCGATCACCTCGAAGCCGCGCCCGGCCTCGTCGAGCCGGCGCTCGAGCGCGCTCTCCCCTTCCTGCTCGGGAATCACGATCAGCAGCCGCCGCGGGCTTCTGTCCTGGATCTTCGTTGCCTGCATCACCATGCTCGTCATGTTTGCCCGGTACACACCGTCAAGGGTTGCCGCGCCGCCCCGGCGAGGCTGCGCGCCGTTGCGCGTCGATCCGTGAAATTCGCACAGTGGCGACAAGACGATCCCACAACGAGGTACCCAAAGCGGGCTATGATCGTATCAGAATATCTAAGCTGAATCGGGCAGGAGGCAAACATGGCGGGCGCAGGACTGGTATCCCGCGGACTGACGATGGTCCGCGAACTGGTGGCCAGCGCCACGCATTTCGGCAAGCCGCCTGAGGCCGACGACCTCGATCGCATCCGCACCCAGCTGCAGGAATGTGCCGATGGGCGCGGCGGCGAGGTGTCGACCCGCCAGCGCGCCGCCCGCCTGGCCGAGACCTATCTGCGCCTGGACGACGCCGGCCGCCACGCCTTCCTGAAGCTGATCGCGCACGAATTCGGCCCCGACCCGCGCCAGGTGGCGAGCGCCCACGAGGCCTACCAGGCGGCGATCGGCACGCCCGCGCAATGGGACGCCGAGGCCCGCCTGCGCACCGCGATGCGCTCGCGCCGGCTGCGCATCCTCACCCAGTTCAACGCCATCCCGCAGGGCGTCAAGTTCCTGGTCGACCTGCGCGCAGACCTGCTGCGCTTCATCACCGAGGACCCGCTGCTCCAGCCGCTCGACCGCGAGCTCGAGACCCGCCTGTCGGCCTGGTTCGACGTCGGCTTCCTCGAGCTGCAGCGCATCACCTGGAACTCGCCCGCGGCGCTGCTCGAGAGGCTGGTCGAATACGAGGCCGTGCACGAAATCCGCTCGTGGAAGGATCTCAAGAACCGGCTCGATTCCGACCGCCGCTGCTACGCCTTCTTCCATCCGCGCATGCCGCTCGAGCCGCTGATCTTCGTGCAGGTGGCGCTGCTCGAGGAGGTCGCCGACGACGTGCAGCGCCTGCTCGACATCGAGGCGCCGCTGGCCGACGCCAGCCGCGCCAACACGGCGATCTTCTACTCGATCAGCGCGACCCAGAAGGGCCTGCGCGGGGTGAGCTTCGGCAACTTCCTGCTCAAGCGCGTGATCGACGACCTCAAGCGCGACCTCCCGCGCCTGAAGACCTTCGCCACCCTGTCGCCGCTCCCCGGCCTCGTACGCTGGGTGCAGCGCAATCCCGAGGAGTTCGCGAGCGCGATCACGCCGGCCGACTGGAAGCGGCTGGCCGCGCTCGGCGTGGGTGGGGCGGAGGCGCCGGTGCTCGCCGCGCTGCTCGCGGGCGACACCACCTGCCTGCAGGACACGGCCCTGCAGGCGGCGCTGCGCGAGCCGCTGCTGCGCCTGGCGGCGCGCTACCTGCTCGAGGCACGGCGCGGCGACAAGCCGGTGGACGCGGTGGCGCGTTTCCACCTCGGCAACGGTGCCCGCGTCGAGCGCCTGAACTGGCTCGCTGACAAATCGGACAAGGGCCTGAAGCAGTCCTGGGGCGTGATGGTGAATTACCTCTACGACCCCGACCACATCGAAGCCAACCTCGAGGACTTCGCCACCGAGGGTCGCATCGCAGCGTCCTCGGCAGTCCGCCGCCTGGCGCGGCGCTGAGTCCGGCCTCGGACACGCCGGAGCTGCGCCATGTCGTTGCCCTTTCGCCCCGCCTCGATCCGCGTCCGCCTGCTGCTGGCCAGCACGGCGGTGCAGATCGTGCTGCTGAGCCTGCTGCTGGCCAACAGCATGCGGCTGATGAACAACGCGGTGTCGGCCAGCCTGAACACGACCGTCACCCAGAACGCCAGCATGCTG
The DNA here is from genome assembly GCA_029286945.1 of Thauera sp. Classification (GTDB taxonomy): domain Bacteria; phylum Pseudomonadota; class Gammaproteobacteria; order Burkholderiales; family Rhodocyclaceae; genus Thauera. Next base: position 14,896 of record JAREIX010000004.1, read on the forward strand.
CACGCGATGGCCACCGCCTATGGCGAGCAGCAGCGCTTCGACGCGCTGCAGGACGTGCTCGGCGAGCTCCTCACCGAGGCGGAAGAGGGGCTGGTCTATGTGCGCATCGCCAGTCCCGGCCACCAGCTCCTGGTCGCGGCCGGACTGCCCTACATGACGCACCTGCCTGAACCCAGCGAGGACCGCAGGAGCTTCCTCACCGGGGTGATCAGCGCCGGGGAGGTGGTGCATGTGCGCCGCCCGCTGCTGCTGCCGCGCAACGAGGTGGGCCTGCTGCAGTTCGGCGTGTCGGTGTCGGTGCTGGCCGCGGCGCGGCGCGCGATCATGGAGCAGGGCCTGGCGATCGCGCTCGCCGAGATCGCGCTCACTTTCTTCCTGCTGTCGACGATCGGCTACTTCCTGACCCGCAACCTGCGCCGCCTGCTCGACGGCAGCAAGGCGATCGCGGACGGTCGGCTCGACTACCGGGTGAGCGCCCGCGGCGATGACGAGCTCGCGGTGATCGCCCGTCATTTCAACATCATGGCCGCAACCCTGCAGCAGCGCGTGGCGGAGCTGCAGCAGACCGCCGAGCGCCTGCAGGCGAGCGAGGAACGCCACGCCATGGCGCTGCACGGCGCCAACGACGGCCTGTGGGACTGGGACCTGCGCGCCGGCACCGTGTATTACTCCGACCGCTTCTGCCAGATCCTCGGCCTGGCGCCCGGCGAGATGCCGAGCGCGGCCGCGGCCTTCCTCGACTTCATCCATCCGCACGAGGTCGAGGCCTACCGCCAGCGCATGATCAGCCACCTGAAGGGCGACAGCTCGCAGTTCATGATGGAGTTCCGCGTCCACCTGCCCGACGGCCAGTACCACTGGGTGCTGATGCGGGGCGTGGCCAGCCGCGACGAGGATCTGCAGGCCTTCCGCATGGCCGGCTCGCTCGGCGACATCAACCTGCGCAAGCGTGCCGAGCAGCAGCTCATGCACGATGCGCTGCACGACGGCCTCACCGGCCTGCCCAACCGCGCGATGTTCATCGAGCACACCGACCGCGCCCTCGCCCAGCGCCGGCGCGGCGACCTGCGCCCGCTCGCGGTGCTGGCGATCAACATCGAGCGCTTCAGCCTGGTCAATGACAGCTACGGCCACGCCGTGGGCGACGAGCTGCTGCGCCGGGTCGCAACCCACATCGCCTCGCTGATGCGGCAGGGCGACGTCTGCGCGCGGGTGGGCGGCGACCAGTTCGCGGTGCTGCTCAATGGCGTCGACGGCTCGATCGAGGCCCTGCGCATGTGCGAGGAGCTGGTCGCCCTGCCCGCCTTCGCCCCCAGCACCACCGAGCAGGTGCTGCATCCGCGCTGCCGGGTCGGGGTGGCGCTGAGCGACAACGAGCGCGAGGACGCCGAATCGCTGCTGCGCGACGCCGACAATGCCCTGCACAAGGCGCGACGCAGCGAGACCGCCTCGATCGAGTTCTTCCATGCCGAGATGCACGCCCAGGCCGTGCGCGTGCTGCAGATCGAGGCCGAGCTGCGCGCGGCGCTCAAGACCGGCGGGCTGACGGTGTTCTACCAGCCCATCGTCGATCTCGACACCCGCCTGCCGACCAGCTTCGAGGCCCTGGTGCGCTGGCCCCACCCCACGCTCGGGCTGCTGCCGCCCTCCGAGTTCATCCCGCTCGCCGAGACGCTCGACCTCATCCACGATATCGGCATGAACGTGCTCGCCGAGGTGTGCGCCGACCTGCGCAACTGGGCGGCACGACTCCCTGCCGGCACGCCGCTGCGGGTGAGCGTGAACCTATCCGCACGCCAGCTCGCCCGCCCGCAGCTCGCCGACGAGCTGCTCGCGGCGATCGATGTCGGCGGACTCGACCACCACGCGATCCGCTTCGAGGTCACCGAGAGCGTGCTCGCCCGCCACGACGGCCCGGCAATCAACACCCTGCACGCACTGCGCGCGGCCGGCATCGACGTGCTGATCGACGACTTCGGCACCGGCTATTCGACGCTGAGCTACCTGCACACCATGCCCTGCAACCAGGTGAAGCTCGACGGTTCCTTCGTCCATTCGATCACCCACGACGAACGCCTGCGCGCCACCGTGCGCCACAGCATCGAGCTCGCCCACGACCTCGGCATGACCGTGGTCGCCGAATGCATCGAGGACGACGCGCAGCTGCAGATCCTGCGCGAGATGGGCTGCGACTTCGGCCAGGGCTACCTGTTCTCGCGCCCGCTCGCCAAGGATGCCGCGCTCGCGCATCTGCAGCAGCTCACCGGAGGTCCCCACGCATGAAGCTGTCTCGATTGGCCCTGCTCGCGAGCCTGTGCGGCGCGCCCCTGCACGCCGCGGCCGGGCCCGACGGCGCATGGCAGCTGTCGGGATTCGCGACCGCGGGCGCGGTGTACAGCGACTCCGACCGCCTGGAGTTCGCCCGCGTCGGCATCGATGCGCCGGGCGGGCACAAGGTGGACACGGGCCCGGACTCGGTGCTCGGCCTGCAGCTGGGGGTGCGCCTGGGCGACCGCAACGATGCCGTGGTGCAGCTCGTGACGCGCGAGACCCAGCGCGGGGACTACGACCCGCGCGCCGCGCTCGCCTTCGTCAGCCACGCGCTGACGCCCGAGCTGACGGTGCGCGCCGGCCGCCTGCGCAGCCCGTTCTTCATGCTCTCCGACACCGCCGACATCAACTACAACCAGGCCTGGGTGCGCCCGCCGGTCGAAGTCTATGCGCTCAACCCCTTCTCCGACCTCGACGGCATCGACCTGCTGCACCGCAGCCGGATCGGCGAGGCCTTCGTCGAGCTGCACCCCTACGCCGGCCGCAGCCGCGTGCCGGTGATCGGCGGCGGGCGCGCCCGCCTGGAGGACCTGCTCGGCATGCGCATCACCGTCGAGGCCGGCCGCCTGAGCCTGAGCGCCGGCTACGCCCGCGCCGAGCTCGGCGTGCAGCGTACCTCCGCGCGCTATCGCGCCTTCGTCGCTGCGCTGCCCGCCGAGCTCGAGGCGAAGCTGAGCGGCACCGGGGCGGACGCCAGCTTCAGCTCGCTCGGCCTGCAGTGGGACGACGGCCGATGGCTGGTCAGCGCCGAGGTGGCGCGCAACACCGCGAAGGCGTTCGCGAACAGCACGAGCGCCGCCTATCTCGCGGTCGGCCGGCGCTTCGGCAGCGTGACGCCCTATCTGAGCCTCGCCCGCCAGCGCCAGGACGCGCCACTGGTCGATGCCGCCACGGCGGGTGACTACGCCGCGCAGATCGCGCCCTTCAACCGCTCGCGCAACCAGGCGCAGCGCAGCCTCACCGCGGGCGTGCGCTGGGACGTGCTGCACAACACCGCGGTGAAGGCAGAATTCGCACGCGTGAAGACCGATGCCGGCGCCCACGGCACCTTCATCGCCCGCGACGACCCGTTCGCCCCCGGACTCGACCGGCAGTCGATCAAGCTGATGAGCATCTCGGTCGATGTGGTGTTCTGAGCACATCCGCCCTCGCCGCGCCCTGGCCACGCTCATCGCGCTGGCCGCGCTTGCTGCGCTCGCCCTGGCGTGTGCGGGAAGGGTCCAGGCCCAGGGCGCGTCGGACGTGCCACGCCTGGCGGTGGTGGCGGCGCGCGCGAGCGGTCTGGAGGCGCTCACCCGCGAGGGCGCCGAGCAGTTCTACCTCGGCCGCCGCACCGCGCTGCCCGACGGGCGTGCCGTCACGCTCGTGGACCTGCCCGCCGGCGCGACGCGCGACCAGTTCTACCTGCGCCTTACGCGCAAGAACCCCAGCCAGATCCGTGCCTACTGGTCGCGCCTGGTGTTCACCGGGCGCGCGCAGCCGCCGATCGAAGCCGCCGACGCGGAGGAGGTGCGCCGCATCCTGCGCGCGACACCGGGCGCGATCGCCTATCTGCCGCTCGGGGAAGCGCAGGACCCGGCACTGGTCGTGCTGCTCACGCTCGACTAGCCGCAGACTCGTCGATCAGCTCCAGTATGCGTTGTGCCAGCCGCGGAAAGGTGTTTTAATACGAATCATTCTTGTTTCTATCACTCCTTCCCGCATGACCGAAATCGCCCCCAGCCACGAACGCCCTTCCGCCTCCCAGGCGACGGTCAGCACAGGCAGCCGCGGGCACGACAACGCCCCCATGCCGACGATGAGCAGCGCGCATCTGCTCGGCGGCCAGCGTGCCGTCACGATCGAGCATGCGGGCACGCACTACGTGCTGCGCGCGACGCGCAACGGCAAGCTCATTCTGACCAAGTAAGCGGGCACCGCCCGCAGCGGGCCAAATTCCGGCAAGAGGACTAGACTATGTACGTGTGCGTGTGCAGCGCCGTCACCGAAAAACAGATCCACAAGGCGATTGAAGGCGGTGTCCGCACGCTGCGCGAACTGCGCCACCAGCTCGGCGTCACCATCGAATGCGGTCGTTGCGCGCGCTGCGCTCACGACTGCCTGCGCGCCAGCGCCGGGCGCGCAGCCGATGCCGACGCCAGCCAGCAGCCGGTTCGCGTACATCCCTCGTACCCACTCGTCCTGGAGGCGACATGAAAGGCGACAAGAAGGTCATCCAGTTACTGAACAAGCAGCTGACCATCGAGCTGACCGCGATCAACCAGTACTTCCTGCATGCGCGCATGTACAAGAACTGGGGTTTCGTGCGCCTCGGCAAGCACGAGTACGACGAGTCGATCGAGGAGATGAAGCACGCCGACGCGCTGATCGAGCGCGTGCTCTTCCTCGAGGGCCTGCCGAACCTGCAGAACCTGAACAAGCTGCTGATCGGCGAGAACGTGGCGGAATGCCTGCAGGGGGACCTCAAGCTCGAACTCGGCGGCCGCGAAAACCTGATCGAGGCGATCGCCTACTGTGAATCCTGCAAGGACTACGTCTCGCGCGAGCTGTTCGAGCACATCCTCGAGGACACCGAAGAGCACATCGATTACCTGGAAACGCAGCTCGGCCTGATCGAGAGCGTGGGCCTGCAGAACTACCTGCAGTCGCAGATGGAGCCGGGCTCGTCCTGATTCCACCCCCATCCAGCCCCCACCCGCTGCCTCCGCGGAGGCAGCCCATCCTGTCTCCGCACCGATGCATCCAGCATCCCCGGCCTTGCCCGAATTCCCGCCTCAGCCGCCAGCCCTGCCGCAGCGCGCCTACTCGCAGCAGCCCCCCTCGCAGCCCGCGTCACCTTCGCAGCCCGACCCCGTCGCGAACGGCGCGCGCGGCGCCGCGGCACCGGGTCCGGCCCACGCCGAGGCGGGCGGGCGCCAGCCGCACATGGCGCGACGTGCGCCACTGAACCTGCGGGGATCGCCCGCCCGCCGCGCGCTGCTCGCCGTGCTCGTCGCCGGCGTTCACCTCGCCGGACTCGCCACGCTCGCCCATCTCGGCAGCCGCCAGCCGAGCGCGCCCGAGATCGTGCCGATCCAGGTCGCCCTGCTCGAGGCCGCGCCGGCCGCCCGCCCGGCCGCCGAACCGCCACCCGTTCCGGCCTCCGCGCCCACACCGGCCCCGACGGCACCGCCGCCGCCCGAAGTGCGCCGGCCGGAACCCCCGCCGCCACCCCGACCCGCGCCCAGCAAGCCGGCCCCCAGGCCGCAGGCCAAGCCGGCAGTGAAGGCGCCGACGCCCGTCACCGAGTCACCAACGGCGCTGCGCGCGCCCGCGGAAGCGGCCCCCGAAGCGCCGCCGACCGCCCCGGCGCCCCCCGCCCCCACGGCCGCGGCAGCGCCCGCCCCCGCCGCCCCGGCCGCGGACGCACTCACCGAGGCCCGCTTCGACGCCGCCTATCTCAACAACCCGCGGCCGGCCTACCCGATGCTGTCGCGCCGGCTGCGCGAGGAAGGCCAGGTCATGCTGCGCGTGCTGGTGTCGGCGGACGGGCAGGCGTCCCGCGTCGAACTTCGCACCAGCTCCGGCTCGGAGCGCCTCGACCGTGCCGCCCAGGAGGCGGTCGCGCGCTGGCGCTTCGTCCCCGCACGCCGGGGCGAGGTCGCCGTCGAGGCCTGGGTCCTCGTCCCCATCGTCTTCAAACTGCAAGGAAACTGAGCATGGACAGTTCACAGGCCTTCGGCCTCGCCCACCTGTGGGCGCAATCCGACACCATCATCCGCGGCGTGGGCGTGCTGCTGCTGCTGATGTCGATCACCAGCTGGTATCTGATCCTGACCCGCGCGCTGCGCCAGCTGCGCGCACGCCGGCACGGCGACGCGGTCGAGCGCTTCTGGCGCGCGCCGGATCTCGACGCCGGCCTCAGGCTGCTCGGCGACGCGGCGCCCGGTTCGCCCTTCGAGGCGCTCGCCCAGCAGGGCGCTGCGGCCGCCCAGCACGTGCGCCGCCACACCCAGAACGACACCCTGGGCAGCACGCTCGATGCCGACGAGGTCATCACCCGCGCGCTGCGCAAGTCGATCGCGCTGTCGACCGCGGCGCTCGAGTCCGGCCTCACCGTGCTGGCCTCGATCGGCTCCACCGCCCCCTTCGTCGGCCTGTTCGGCACCGTGTGGGGCATCTACCACGCCCTGGTCAACATCAGCGCCTCCGGCATGGCCACGCTCGACAAGGTGGCGGGCCCGGTCGGCGAGGCGCTCATCATGACCGCCTTCGGCCTCTTCGTCGCCATCCCGGCGGTGCTCGCCTACAACGCGATCACGCGCGCGAACCGGCTCGAGCTCGCCGAGCTCGATGCCTTCGCCCACGACCTGCACGCCTGGTTCTCCACCGGTGCGCGCATCGCCGCCGTGACCGCGCGCACCAGCGGCGCGCAGCAGGCCGCACTGCACATCGCCGGCGGCACGCCCAGCGGCAGCCACGGAGCGGCATGATGGCCTTCGGCGGATTCAGCCAGGGCGACACGCGCCCGCTGCAGAGCGAGATCAACATGGTGCCGCTGATCGACGTCATGCTGGTGCTGCTGATCGTGTTCATGATCACCGCGCCGCTGCTGACGCACTCGGTCAGGATCGACCTGCCGCAGGCCTCGAGCGCGCCCACCCAGGAAAAGCCCGAGACGGTGTCGGTGTCGATCGACGGCGACGGCCGCCTGTACTGGAACAACGAGGCCCTCGACGCCGCCGCACTGCCGGCGCGCCTGGCCGCGGCCGCGGCGCGGACCCCGCAGCCCGAGCTGCACCTGCGCGCGGACCGCAACACGCGCTACGAGACCATCGCCGAGGTGATGTCGAAGGCGCGCAGCGCCGGCATCGAGAAGATGGGCTTCGTGACCGTGCCCGAGCGCAGCGACTGAAACGCCGCCCCTGTGCGGTCGAAAACGACGAGGGCGCTGCAGTGCTGCAGCGCCCTCGTCGCATCATGGCCGCGGCGCCGTCGCGCGCCGCCTCGCCGCAGCGCTCAGTCTGGGCGCTTGCGCACCCGCACGATCACGTCCACCTCCTGCAGCACCGTGCCCGCGGGCAGCCGAGGCACGCCCACCACCTGCAGTTCGTCGTCGGCCAGGTCGCGCACCTCGCCGGTGTCCATGTTGTAGAGGTGGAAGTGCGGCCGCGTGGTGGAGTCGAACACCACGCGCGCGGGATCGACGAAGAGCTCGCGCACCAGCCCCTTGTCGCTGAACAGGCGCAGCGTGTTGTAGACGGTCGCCCGCGACACATCCGGCGCCTGCTCGCGCACCTTCGCCCACAGCTGATCGGCCGAAAGATGCACCGGCGCCGAGAACAGCGCGCGCGCGATCTCGATGCGCTGATGGGTGACGGGCACGCCCGCGCTGCGCAGGCAGGCAATGGCGTCGGCAGAGGTATATTCGTTCATGGCGGTCGGCACGCGGGTAAGGGCGTTGAAGCCGGGCTTGGCCGCGGCCTCTTCAACGGAGATGAATTGGACGTCATCCAGAACCGCCCCGCATTGATTGCCGTCAATCCTGCCGCGGATGCGGACGGAACGTCGCCGCCCGCCTGCAGTCTGTCGTCCGGAGCCCACCGCGGCGCATGCTGCATTCCGATACAAGGCCGCGGACACCCCAGCCGCTATGCTCTCCCAGCATGAACGACGCCGCGGCGTCGCCGACGCCCTCACTTCGCCCTCTCCATGACCCGCCCGACTCCCTCCCGCACACAGGCGCGCCCCCGCTGGACCCGGCGCGTGCTGCTCATCCTGGCCCCGCTGCTGCTCGCCGGCGGCTGGTACGCCTGGCCGCAGTTCTTCGGCAAGCGCGACCCGCTCGACGGCTACCAGTTCGCCACCGTGCAGCGCGGTGACATCGAGGACGTGGTGACCGCCACCGGCACGCTGCAGCCGCGCGACTACGTCGATGTCGGCGCCCAGGTGTCCGGCCAGCTGCGCAAGATCCACGTCGAGGTCGGTGACACGGTGAAGGCGGGCGACCTGCTGGCCGAGATCGACCCGACGGTCTACCGCGCCCGCGTCGATGCCTCGCGCGCGCAGCTGAAGAACCTGCGCGCTCAGCTCAGGGACCGCGAGGCGCAGCTCACCCTCGCGCAGATCCAGCTCCGCCGCCAGCGCGCGCTGATGGCCGAGGACGCGACCACCCGCGAGAGCCTGCAGACGGCCGAGGCCTCGGCGCAGTCGGCCGACGCCCAGCTCGAGGCGCTGCGCGCGCAGATCGAGCAGATCGAATCCACCCTGCGCGCCGACGAGGCCAACCTGCAGTACGCGCGCATCCTGTCGCCGATGGCGGGCACGGTCGTCTCCATCACCGCGCGCCAGGGCCAGACGCTCAACACCAACCAGCAGGCGCCGGTGGTGATGCGCATCGCCGACCTGTCGACGATGACGGTGCAGACCCAGGTCTCGGAGGCGGACGTCAGCCGGCTCAGGCTCGGCATGGAGGCCTACTTCACCACCCTGGGCGGCGGCGGCAAGCGCTGGCAGGGCACACTCGAGAAGATCGAACCCACCCCCACGGTGACCAACAACGTGGTGCTCTACAACGCGCTGTTCGACGTACCCAACCCCGATGGCCGGCTGATGACGCAGATGACCGCGCAGGTCTTCTTCATCGTCTCGCAGGCGAAGGACGTGCTGCTGGTGCCGATGGCGGCGCTGGCCCAGGGCGCGCCGCGGGCGCCGCAGTCGGCCACTGCGGCCGCAGCGCGGAACGGCGGCGGCGCAGGCGCGAATCGCGGCGCGGGTGCGGGCCGCGGCACCGGCGCGGCGACCGCGGCGGGAGCGCGCCAGGGCATGGTCAAGGTGGACGACGGTCGCGGAGGGGTCGAGGAACGCAAGGTCGAGCTTGGCGTCTCCAACCGCGTGCAGGCCCAGGTCGTGGCCGGGCTGGCCGAGGGCGAGCGCGTGGTGTCGGGCCTGGTGGTCGGCACCGACAGCGGCCGACCACGGATGACGCCGCGGCTATGAAGCTCGATACCCTGCCGCCGCCCTTCGACGGCGCGCCACCCTGCCCGCCCACGCCGGCCCCGACGCCTGCCGGCGAACACGCAAGGGCACCCACCCCGTCGCCCACGGCCAGCGGCGCATGCGCGCCGGCCGCGCCGACGCCGCTGATCGCGCTCTCCGGCATCACCCGCAGCTTTGTGAACGGCGAGGTCGAGACCCGCGTGCTGCACGGCATCGACTTGCAGATCCACCCCCGCGAGTTCGTCGCCATCATGGGCGCCTCGGGCTCGGGCAAGTCGACGCTGATGAACATCCTCGGCTGCCTCGACCGCCCGAGCAGCGGCAGCTACCACTTCATGGGCGAGGACGTCGCCAGCCTCGACCGCGACCAGCTCGCCCGCCTGCGCCGCGAGGCCTTCGGCTTCGTGTTCCAGAGCTACAACCTGATCGGCGGCGCCAGCGCGCGCGACAACGTCGAGGTGCCCGCGGTGTATTCCGGCATGCCGCGCGAGGAGCGCCACCAGCGTGCGGAGGAACTGCTCGCCAAGCTCGGGCTGGCCGAGCGCGTGCACCACCGCCCCAGCCAGCTCTCCGGCGGCCAGCAGCAGCGGGTGTCGATCGCGCGCGCGCTGATGAACGGCGGGCGCATCATCTTCGCCGACGAACCCACCGGCGCGCTCGACAGCAAGAGTGGCGCCGAGGTCATGAAGCTGCTGCACGAGCTCTCGGCCGCCGGCCACACCATCGTGCTGATCACCCACGAGCGCGAGGTCGCCGAGCAGGCGCAGCGCATCATCGAGGTGCGCGACGGCCGCATCGTGTCCGACCCCGGCCCGCGCCCGCCGCAGGGGTCGGAGCCCGACTTCGCCCCCCACATCGACCGCAGCTCGCCGCTGTCGGACGTCGTCGAGGCCACCCGCACCGCGCTGCGCGCGCTGCGCGCCAACCTGTTCCGCGCCATCCTGACCCTGCTCGGCATCGTCATCGGCGTGGCCTCGGTGATCGCGATGCTGGCGATCGGCGACGGCGCCAAGCAGAAGGTGATCGACCAGGTCAGCGCGATGGGCACCAACCTGCTCACCGTGCGTCCCGGGGCGCCCAACACCCGCGGTCGCGACGCCCCCGCCACGCTGGTGATCGAGGACGTGCAGGCGATTGGCGGCCTGGACAACGTGCTCGCCTCGGTGCCCGAGCAGGGCGGCACGATCACCGTGCGCGCCGGCAACACCGACCACCGGACCAGCGTCAACGGCACCTCCGCCGACTACGTCCTGGCGCGCAACTGGCCGACCGCCAGCGGCACCTTCTTCAGCGCCGAGGACGAGGCGCGCTACGCCACCGTCGCCGTGCTCGGCCAGACCGTGGCCAACGCGCTGTTCCCCGCCGGCGGCGCGGTCGGCGAGTTCATCCTGGTGAACAACATCCCCTTCCAGGTCACCGGCGTGATGACGCCCAAGGGCGCCACGCCCTGGGGCCAGGACCAGGACGACGTGGTGTTCGTGCCCTTCACCACCGCCAGCCTGCGCATCACCGGCCAGCGCTTCCTGCGCAACGTCACCGTGGCGGTCGAGGACGTCGGCCAGATCGACGACACCCAGGCCGCGGTGCACGCGCTGCTGCTCGCCCGCCACGGCGTCGAGGACTTCCAGATCCGCAACATGGCCGCGGTGATCGACACCGTGTCCGAGACCCAGAACACGCTCACCGTGCTGCTCGGCACGGTGGCGGCGATCTCGCTGCTGGTGGGCGGCATCGGGGTGATGAACATCATGCTGGTGTCGGTGACCGAGCGCACGCGCGAGATCGGCATCCGCATGGCGACCGGCGCGCGTACCCGGAACATCCTGCAGCAGTTCCTGATCGAGGCCCTGGTGGTGTCGGCGGTGGGCGGGCTGATCGGGGTCGCGGTGGGGCTGGGCAGCGCGGCGATCATCGAGGCCTTCGGCACCGCGGTGCAGTACTCGCTGACCCCGGTGGTGCTCGCCTTCAGCTGCGCCTTCCTCACCGGCCTGGTGTTCGGCTACCTGCCCGCGCGCAAGGCCGCCCGCCTCGACCCGGTGGTGGCGCTCGCATCGGAATAGGGCTTTACATGCGCATTCGATCCACCACAGGTGACCCCGCTTCCGTGAGAACAACTGGCACTCCGCGCGAGAATCGCAGCCCGAACCGCCGCTTTCACGGGCAAGCCAGCATGGTCACGCCCCCCTTCCTGCGCACCCGCTTGCTGCCCGCTGTCCTGCTGCTCGCCCTCAGCGCCGGCTGCGCCCTCACCGAACCAGTCGTCCGCCCCGACCTCGACCTGCCCGCACAGTGGGCCGAGGCCGCCGGCGCGCCCGCTGCGACCGCCCCCGTCCACGACACCTGGTGGCGGGACTTCGGCTCGGCCCGGCTCGACGCCCTCGTCGCCGAGGCGCTGGCCACCGCACCGGACCTGCGCATACAGGCCGAGCGCGTCGTGCAGGCCGAACTTGCGCTACGTCAGACCGGGGCCTCGCTGTTCCCGGCGCTCGACCTCAGCGCCGGCAGCGGTGCGCGCAATGTCGACCGCAACGAGACGAACTCCACCAGTCTCAACCTCGGTGCCAGCTACGAGCTCGACCTCTGGGGCCGCATCGCCGCCGGCGTCGACGCCAGCCGCGCCAGCCTCGCCGCCAGCCGCTTCGACCACGACGCGGCGCGGCTGTCGATCAGCGCCAGCGTGGCCATCGCCTGGTTCCAGATCCTGGCCCTGCACGAGCGCGTGGACATCGCCCGCCAGAACCTCGCCATCGCCGAGCGCGTGCTGCGCGTGGTGCAGGCGCGCTACGACAACGGCGCCGCCTCGGCGCTGGAGCTGAGCCAGCAGCGCAGCACGGTGCTGAACCAGCGCAAGGCGATCGAGCCGCTCGAGGTCCAGCTGCGCCAGACGCGCAGCGCGCTCGCCCTCCTGCTCGGGCGCAATCCGCAGGCCGCCTTCGCCGACGACGAACGCCTCGCCGCGCTGCAGGTGCCGAGCGTCGCCGCCGGCCTGCCGTCCGCGCTGCTGCTGCGCCGCCCCGACCTCGCCGCCAGCGAGGCCCGCCTCGCCGCCGCCGCGGCCAACGTCGCCGCCGCGCGCGCCGCGCTGCTGCCGGCCATCGGGCTGTCGGCCGGCGCCGGAGTCGGCAGCGCCGCCCTGCTGTCGCTCGCCGACACCACACGCACGTTGTCGATCTCGGCCAGCCTGGTGCAGACGATCTTCGACGGCGGCCGCCTGCGTGCCGACGTGGACATCCAGCGCTCGCGCCAGCGTGAGCTGGTCGAGACCCACCGCAGCGCCATCCTGGTCGCGCTCAAGGAGGTCGAGGACGCCCTCGCCGACGGCACCCGCGACGCCAACCAGGAGGCCGCCCAGCGCGAGATCCTCGCCGAGGCCCAGCGCAGCCTGCGCCTGGCCGAGCTGCGCTACCGCGAAGGCGCCGACAGCCTGCTCGGCGTGCTCGATGCCCAGCGCGCGCTGTTCTCGGCACAGGACCAGCTCGCGCAGCTGCGCCTGGCACGGCTCACCGCCGCGGTGAATCTGTACAAGGCGCTCGGGGGCGGATGGGCACGACCGGATGCCTCATGAATGTTATTGCGAATTATTCGCATTCCTTTCATAATTGCGCGCTCGACCAGCCAGCCACCTGAAGCACGCGCGTCCCGGCGCACTCCGCACGCAGGAAGCCAGCCAGACATGACTTCCCAGAAGACGGAGATCCGCCCCGATGAACGCCCCTTCCGAGCCGCGCTGCGGCGCTGAGCAAAGCCCCCCGCCCTGCACGCCCGCGCGCACCTTGCTGCCGCTCGGCGCCCTGATGCTGGCCGGCCTCCCGCTCGCCGCCCACGCCCAGACCGCCCCCACGACCACCCTGCCCACCGTCACCGTGCAGGCCACCGAGGCCGCCGCGCAGGACGGCCACCGCGCCACCGTCACCCGCGTCGGCAAGCTGGTGCAGGATCCCCACGAGGTCCCGCAGGCGATCACCACCGTCACCAGCACGCTGATGGAAGAACAGCAGGTCGGCAGCCTCAAGGAGGCGCTGCGCAATGTCTCGGGCCTCACCTTCAACGCCGCCGAGGGTGGCCGCTCCGGCGACAACATGATGCTGCGCGGCTTCTACACCTTTGGTGACATGTACCTCGACGGCATCCGCGACACCGCCCAGTACAACCGCGAGACCTTCAACCTCGAGCAGGTGGACGTGCTGCGCGGCTCGGCCGCGATGCTGTTCGGCCGCGGCCAGGCCGGCGGCGTCATCAACCAGGTCAGCAAGACCCCGCGGCTCGGCGACCGCGGCAAGCTCACCGGCAGCGTCGGCACCGACGGCTACCGCGAGCTCACCGGCGACTTCAACAAGGCCCTCGGCGACACCACGGCCTTGCGCCTGAACCTGATGAAGCGCGACGAGGGCAGCTGGCGCAGCAACCCCGCCACCGGCGCCGAGCCCGAGATCCACCGCGAGGGCGTCGGCCTCAGCCTGGTCACCGGCCTGTACACCGGCAACGAGCTCACCTTCAACCACTACTACCTGAAGACCGACGACAACGCCGACTACGGCATCCGCTTCGACAGCAACACCCGCCGCCCGACGCGCGACTTCGCCGCCGACACCTTCTGGGGCACGGACGACCACTTCGACCGCAGCGAGACCCACATCAGCTCGCTGGTGCACCAGCTCCGCATCTCGCCCAGGGCCGAGCTGCGCACCCAGCTGCGCTATGCCCGCTACGAGCGCGACTACTGGGCCGCGGCCCCGATGACCACCGCGCCAAGCATCGACGGCGTGCTCGGCGGCTCGAACAAGACGCGCACGGCCGAGACCGAGAACCTGACCCTGCAATCCGACCTCACCGCGCGTGCCGATCTTTTCGGCATGCGGCACGAGCTGCTCGCCGGCTTCGAGTATCTGAAGGAAGACGCCACCCGCCAGGCCCTGCTCAACATCGGCTCCGCCAGCCGCCCCTACTACTCGGCCTCGATCCGCGCCGGCAGCCCGATCACCTACCAGGGCGACACGCTGGCCTTCTACCTGCAGGACACGATCGAGTTCGTCCCCGACTGGAAGCTGACGCTGGGCGCACGGCGCGACACGCTCGACGCCGAATATTCCAGCCTGACCTCGCCGCAGCTGGACTTCAGCGAGACCAGCGTGCGCACCGGGCTGTCCTGGCATCCGAGCGCGGACACCCACTACTACATCAGCTACAGCGACTCGTTCAGCCCCACCGCCGACCTCTACCAGCTCTCCGGCGGCGCCTATCCGGCCGAGCGCAGCGCGGTGACCGAACTGGGCGCGAAGTGGCTGCTGATGGACGGTGATCTCGCCTTCCGCACGGCGCTGTTCCGCGCCGACAAGGAATGGGAGCGCAGCACCGACCTCGAGTCGAGCTCCTCGATCCTGACCCGCAAGCGCCGCACCGACGGCATCGAGTTCGAGCTGGCCGGCCGCATCACGCCCAACTGGGAGGTGTTCAGCGGCATCGCCATCATGGACGCCGAGATCCTCGAGGTCGCCCCGGGCGCCGACCCGCGCCTGAAGGGCGAGCGCCCGCGCAACACGCCTAAGGCCACCTTCAACCTGTGGACCACCTACGCCCTCGGCGGCGGCTGGAAGGTCGGCGGCGGCGTGGAGGCGAAGGGTGCCCGCTACGCCTACGTACCCTACCAGGCGACCAGCACCGCCTTCACCGACGGCAGCTTCACGCCCAACACGGCGCCCGGCTACGCACGCTGGGACGCCATGGTGTCCTACGAGGAGAGGACGTGGGCGGCACGCCTGAACGTGCGCAACGTGTTCGACAAGGTCTACTACGACGCGGTCTACGACCAGGGTGGCTTCGCCGTCCCCGGCACCGGTCGCGCCCTGATCCTGACCGGCGAATACAAGTTCTGACCCCTTTCACGAGCCACGCACGCCTGCATGCTGATCACGATCCCCGACGTCCTCACCCCCGACGAGCTCGCCACCGCGCGCGCCCTGCTCGCCCGCGCCGACTGGGGCGACGGCAAGGCCACGGCCGGCCTGCAGGCCGCCCAGGTCAAGAACAACCGGCAGATCGCCGAGGACGACGCGCAGCTGCCGGCGCTGCGCCAGCTCGTGCTCGAGGCGCTGGGCCGCAGCGCGCTGTTCTTCACCGCCGCGCTGCCGCTGCGCATCTATCCGCCGATGTTCAACCGCTACGGCGGCGACGCCAACCGCTTCGGGGCGCACGTGGACGGCGCGGTGCGGCGGCTGCCGACGGGCGCCGGCTACGTGCGCACCGACGTCTCCGCCACGCTGTTCCTGTCCGACCCCGCCGCCTACGACGGCGGCGAGCTGGTCATCGAGGACACCTTCGGCACCCACGCCATCAAGCTCGCGGCCGGCAGCATGGTGGTGTATCCGTCCTCGTCGATCCACCGCGTCGAGCCGGTCACGCGGGGCGAGCGCAGCGCCTGCTTCATGTGGATGCAGAGCATGGTGCGCGACGACGGCGAGCGCCGCCTGCTCCACGAGATGGACATGGCGCTGCTGCAGCTGCGCCAGCAGCTCGGCGACACGGACGCCGTGGTGCGCCTGACCGGCACCTACCACAACCTGCTGCGGCGCTGGGCCGAGGCCTGAACGCGCAGCGTCCGGCCGCGAAGCTTGAGCCTGATCAGGACAGGCTTCGGGGCGATCGATCATCATTTTCCGAATAGCCCGCCTCTTCCGCCCTCCCGGATCCCGCCCCATGGACTGCGCCTCCCCCCTGCCGCCGAACGCCGTCGCCCTGCGCACCCTCGCCCTCGTCGGCCATCCCAACGTCGGCAAGTCGGTGCTGTTCCACCGCCTCACCGGCACCTACGTGACGGTGTCGAACTATCCCGGCACCACGGTCGAGGTCTCGCGCGCCACGCCGCGATTCGACCGCGAGGCCTCGCTGCTCGACACCCCGGGCGTGCTCGCCCTGCCTTCGCGCAGCGACGACGAGCGCGCGACCATGCGCGCGCTGCTCAACGAGGACCTGCGCACGCTGATCCAGGTCGGCGACGCCAAGAACCTGCGCCGCACGCTCAACCTGAGCGCGCTGCTGGCCGAGCTCGGCGTGCCGATGGTGATGGCGCTCAACATGAGCGACGAGGCCCGGGCGCGCGGCGTCACGGTCGATGCCGGCGCGCTCGCCGCAGCGCTCGGCGTGCCGGTGGTGGCCACGGTGGCGACCGGCGGCGAGGGCGTCGGCGCACTCACCGCTGCGCTGCCGCAGGCGGCGGTGCCGGCGCCGCTGCTGCGCTACGACGCGGTGCTCGAGCGCGACATCGCGCGCGTCGAGCAGCTCATCCTCACCCACTGCCCGCATCCGCGTCTGGCCGCGCGCGGGCTCGCCATCCTCGCCATCGGCCGCGACCCCGAGGTCGAGGCCTGGCTGGCCGCGCAAGCCGGCAGCGCGGCGGTGCGCGGCGTGCTCGCCGAGCTCACCGCCGCCATCGGCCGCGACTCGCTGCCGGCACGCCTCGCGCGCGAACGCGGCGGCGCCGCCGAGGCGCTCGCGCGCACGGTCACCCGCCAGGCCGGCGGCAAGGACCGCACGCTGTCGATGCTGCTCGGGCGCGTCGCGGTGCACCGGGTGTGGGGCTGGCCGATGCTGCTCGGCGTGCTTTGCCTGGTCTATCTGTTCGTCGGCGACTTCGGCGCCAGCACCCTGGTCGGCCTGCTCGAGGAGGACTTCTTCGGCAGCGTGCTCAACCCCGCCGTCACCGCCTTCGTGCGCAGCCACATCGCCACGCCCTGGCTGGCCGACCTCTTCGTCGGCGAGTACGGCCTGTGGACCATGGGCATGACCTACGCGCTGGCGCTGATCCTGCCGATCGTCACCACCTTCTTCCTCGCCTTCGGCGTGCTCGAGGACTCGGGCTACTTCTCGCGCCTGTCGGTGATCGCCAACCGCATGTTCGCCGCCATCGGCCTCAACGGCCGCGCGGTGCTGCCGATGGTGCTCGGCCTGGGC
>JAREIX010000005.1 GCA_029286945.1 Thauera sp.
CGGCGTGCCGCTGAAGAACCACGTCGCCGGCATCGCCATGGGCCTGATCAAGGACGGCAACCGCTTCGCGGTGCTGACCGACATCCTGGGCGACGAGGATCACCTCGGCGACATGGACTTCAAGGTCGCGGGCACCGAGAACGGCATCACCGGCCTGCAGATGGACATCAAGATCCAGGGCATCACCAAGGAGATCATGCACGCCGCGCTCGAGCAGGCCAAGGAAGGCCGCCTGCACATCCTCGGCCTGATGCAGCAGTCGCTCGGCGGCAGCCGTGGCGAGGTGTCGGAGTACGCCCCGCGCATGATCAACATGAAGATCAACCCGGAGAAGATCCGCGACGTGATCGGCAAGGGCGGTGCGGTGATCCGCGCGCTGCAGGAAGAGACCGGCACCGTGATCGAGATCGAGGACGACGGCGCCATCACCATCTCGTCGGTCAGCGCCGAGGGTGCCCAGGCCGCGAAGGCGAAGATCGAGGCGATCACCGCCGAGGTCGAGGTGGGCAAGGTCTACGAAGGCCCGGTCGTGCGCCTGCTCGACTTCGGTGCGATCGTCAACATCATGCCGGGCCGCGACGGCCTGCTGCACGTGTCGCAGATCGCCAACGAGCGCGTGAACAACGTCTCGGATTACGTGAAGGAAGGCCAGGTGGTGCGCGTCAAGGTCCTCGAGACCGACGAGCGCGGCAAGATCCGCCTGAGCATGAAGGCGCTGCTGAACGAAAACGCCGGTTGATGGCGGCCGGGCGGGCGATACCCGCCCGGCGCGTGAGCAGGGAAGAGGGACGCCGCTGGCGTCCCTTTTTTTGGGTGGGGTCCGGGCCTCGCCGGTCGCGATGCGCGGACAGCAAAAAGGGGCGCCTCGGCGCCCCTTTGCGTGCCTGCGCTTGCCTCGCGCGCTGCTTACTTCGCGACCTGGCGCTCGCGCATCTCTTCCAGCGTCTTGCAGTCGATGCACATGGTCGCGGTCGGGCGTGCCTCGAGGCGCTTGAGGCCGATCTCGACGCCACAGCTGTCGCAATAGCCGTATTCGCCGGCCTCGATGTGGCCGATCGCCTCGTCGATCTTCTTGATCAGCTTGCGCTCGCGGTCGCGGTTACGCAGCTCGAGCGCGATGTCCGACTCCTGGCTGGCGCGGTCATTGGGGTCGGCGAACACCGTCGCCTCGTCCTGCATCGTGTGCACGGTGCGCTCGATGTCATCCACCAGCTCGCCCTTGAGTGAATCCAGGATGGCGCGGAAGTGGGCCAGCTGCTTCTCGCTCATGTATTCCTCGCCGGCGGCAGGGACGTAGGGCGGGAATTGCTTGTGCAGGGTATCGTCGGCCATGGATCAGCTTCCGTAGGTGGTCAATGAAGAGAGCCGACTTAATAGCAGAATCGGCCTGAAGCAGCAAGCCAAGGCCTCCGGGGCGCACGCAATGGCCGGGCTTCGTGCCGCCAGGGGTGGGCTGCATGCCGGGCGGGAGGGGGCCCGGGGCTCAGCGGCCCGCGCCGCGGCCGCCGAAGCGCAGCAGCAGGTCGCAGCTTCGACCCCCCGCGAACCAGCGCGAAACCACGCGGGCGGCGTTGCGGCCGTGGTCTCGAGTTTCGAAGGCAAAGCTGAATTCGGTCGATACCGGCTTGTCCTGCACGGACCACGGCTGCGGCGCGCCGAGGGCAGGGGCCAGGCGGGCGGCGAAATCGGCGCCATGGACCCGGCACGCATCGGCGTCTGCAAGGGTGACGCCGGCATTGCCGGCGGGGGTGGCGAGGATCTCCTCGATCCGTCCCTGCGCGTCGGCCATCGCCATCACGGACATCGGCGTGTCGGCGACGTGCAGCACCACGCTGACCTGATCGCGCTCGTCGCAGCCCGGACCCACCATGGCTGCGGCGGCGTCCAGCGGCATCGCGCGCTGCGCCGCCTCGCGCAGCGGCACGCCGAGCACGAGCGGGCCGATGCCCCGCGGCGACACCTGCACCGCGACGGGCGGACCGGCGGCCGGCGGCGCTGCAGTGAGCGCCAGCACGAGGCACGCTCCGGCAAGGCGGGCTCCACGCGCCCGCCATCGGAGCGCGCCCGTGCGGCGAGCGGGCTGAGGCCGGTTCATCCGCCCCGGATCACGCCGCAGAAGTGGCGCGCTCCCGCCCCGCCGATCGGCTGCGTGGCGTGGTCGTCGCGGTTCTCGTGGATCACCAGCGCGGCGCCGTCCGCGTCGAGGATCGCCGGCCGTCCGCCGGCGCCGCCAAGGCTGGCGAAGGTGGTGAAGAACTCGGCCTCGACGCTGCCGTCCGCGTGCACGAACAGATTCGGCAGGTCACCGGCGTCGGGGCCTTCGGGGTTCATCAGCCCATGCGGCTTTGCAGCCGGGTTCAGGTGGCCCTTGGAGGCCACGAACCCTGCGGCGCCGTCGTCGCAGCTGCCGACGCTGTGGATGTGGATCGCCTTCGGCCCCGGCGGCAGGCCCTTCGCCGCGACGTGGATGAGCACGCCGTGCGGGCTTTCGCTCAGCGTGGCCTGGCCGACCGTGCCGCCCTGGCGATCGACGAGCTGTGCGCTGGCGCGCTCGGTGGCAAGCGCGGGTGCGCTGCCGAGGGTCGCCGCGAGGGCGAGGGCGAGCAGGGACGATGTCTGCATGGCGTGGTCTCCTTTGCTGGGGTGGGTGCTGCACCCACAGCATAGGCGATCCATCCGGCCGCTCGCGACCCGATCGACATCGCATGGCGTGGCGTCGGCGCGCGCGGGCTGACGGCGTTCTGGTGTGGATGGGGGGCGAGGGCTTAACATCGCCGCTGGTCCGAACCGGAGAATTCCATGGCTTCCCTTCCCGACAGCGTCAGCATGGCGCTGTTCTGCGACTTCGAGAACGTAGCGCTCGGCGTGCGTGACGCCAAATACGACAAGTTCGACATCAAGCGCGTGCTCGAGCGCCTGCTGCTCAAGGGCAGCATCGTGGTCAAGAAGGCTTACTGTGACTGGGATCGCTACAAGAGCTTCAAGGCGGCGATGCACGAGGCCAGCTTCGAGCTGATCGAGATCCCGCATGTGCGCCAGTCCGGCAAGAATTCGGCCGACATCCGCCTGGTGGTCGATGCGCTCGACCTGTGCTACACGAAGTCCCACGTCGATACCTTCGTCATCATCAGTGGCGACTCGGACTTCTCGCCGCTGGTTTCCAAGCTGCGCGAGAACGCCAAGCAGGTGATCGGCGTGGGGGTCAAGCAATCGACCTCGGACCTGCTGATCGCCAACTGCGACGAGTTCATCTTCTACGACGACCTGGTCCGCGACAGCCAGCGCGCCGCGGCCAAGCGCGAGGCGCGCGACAACCCGCCGGCCGTCAAGCGCTCGGCCGAGGAGGAGCGGCAGCGGCGCGAGGAGATGGAGGCGCGGCGCGGCAAGGCGATCGACATCGCGGTCGAGACCTTCGAGGCGCTGCTCGCCGAGCGCGGTGAGAGCGGCAAGATCTGGTCGTCGATGCTCAAGGAGGCCATCAAGCGTCGCAAGCCGGACTTCAACGAGAGCTACTTCGGTTTCCGCGCCTTCGGCAACCTGCTCGAGGAGGCGCAGGCGCGCGGCCTGCTCGAGCTGGGGCGCGACGAGAAGTCGGGGACCTATGTAACGCGCCCGGGGCCGGGCATGGTGGCGATCGAGCCCGATCGGGTCCGCCATGAAGCGCCCGCTGCCGAGGTGAGCGCGGCGGCCGCGGACAAGCATGAGACGGTCGTGGTCACGGCGACCGCCGCCGAGCCGGTGGCGCGCGAGGAACGCCCCACGGGTCGGGGTGCGCGCCGTCGCGGCGCGAAGTCCGCTCACGACGAGCCGCCCGTTGCACAGGCCGCGGTCGCCGGCGAGGGCTCGCCGCCGGCCGCGCCGCCCAAGGCGGGGGCGCAGACGGTCGCGCATATCGACGCCGGCGACGACGACCATGCCGGACCTGTCGCCGTCGAAGCATCCGGCGACGCCGACACGTCGGCCGCGGCGGCGACCAGGCCCGGCCGCGGTCGCAGCCGCGGGCGCGCAGCGGCCGCGAGGGAGTCGGCGAAGCCATCGGCCAAGGACGTGGTGGAGGATGCAGTGAAGGAAGCAGTCAGGGACGCGGCCACGGAGGCGGCCGGTGGGGTGGCGACGGGGGTGGCCACAGGCTTGTCCACTGGGGGCGCATCAACGGCAGGCGCCACGAAGGCCGTTGCTGCGCCTGCCGGCGCGCCCGCGCCTGGCCGCCAGGTCGATGCCGTCGCGGCCGGCGATGCCGGGGCGGGCGGCCGCAAGAAGCCCGCGCAGCCTGCCCGCAAGCCGGCTGGCTCGCGGTCGGGCCGCGCGGCGACGGGCGAGACGGTCGCCGCCGGCGTGCAGGCTTCGACGGCCGATCGTGGCCAGCCCGCCGAGGGGGCCGCGGCGCCGGCCGCCGCCGCGAGCCAGCCCGCTCAAGCAGGCGCAGAGGCGGTCGGCGAGGGCGAATCCGCGGCGGCACCCAAAGCCTCGTCGCGTCCGCGCCGCGCCCGCAAGCCCAAGGTCGACGGCGGGCAATGATGCCCTTCGAAGCGTGGCCCTATCCGCGCTGGATCGCCCACCGCGGCGCCGGGCGGCTGGCGCCGGAGAACACGCTCGCCGCCTTTGCGCTCGGCTACGCGCACGGCTACCGCATGTTCGAGTGCGACGTCCGCCTGAGCGCCGACGGCCACGCCTTCCTGCTCCATGACGACCGCCTCGAGCGCACCACCGACGGCGCGGGAGAGGCGCTCCAGCGGACCTGGACCGAGCTCGCGCGACTGGACGCCGGCGCCTGGCATTCGGCGCCATACGCCGGCGAGCGCCTGCCGCTGCTTGCCCAGGTGCTCGACTTCTGCAGCGCGCACGACTGCGCGCTGAACGTCGAGCTCAAGCCGGCGCCTGGCGATGCGCGGCGCACCGGTACGACGGTCGCGGCGCAGATCGCGCGCCACTGGCGCGGTTCGCCGCCACCCTTGCTGAGCTCCTTCGAGCCGGCGGCGCTGGAGGCCGCCGCCTTGGCTGCACCCGGCCTGCCGCGCGCCCTGTTGCTCGAGCATTTCAGCGCGGACTGGCGCGAGGCGACCGCGCGCCTGGGCTGCGTCGCCGTGGTGGCGGAGCAGACGGCGTGGACGTCCGACACGGCGCTTGCCGTCGGCGCTGCAGGCCTGCGCCGGCTGGCCTATACGGTCAACGACGATGCCGAGGCCGAACGCCTGGTCGCGCTCGGCCTCGACGGCCTGATCACCGACCGCGTCGATCATTTCCGCGCCTGAGCGGTGACGGCGACGGCCGCGCCGGAACTCGGCGCGACGCGCAGGCTCTACCACCGGTCGCTTCCCGGGGCTCGACCATCATGTCCTCACGTTCAAGCTTGTGCGCGTTAGCGCTCCTGTTCAGCGTGGCGGGTGCGCCTGCGCTGCCCGCGTTCGCGCAGGCGGGCCCCGCCGCCCAGTGCCTGGTTCCGGGGGCGTGGGCGAGGCCCGATGGCCCCCTGCCGCAGCCGCTCGCCGCGGCCGGCGTGCTCGCCGACATGGCGCAGCGCGAGCACGTGCTGCTCGGCGAGCAGCACGACGACATGGATCACCACCGCTGGCAGCTGCAGACGCTGGCAGCCCTGCACGCACAGCGTGCGCAGCTGGTGATCGGCTTCGAGATGTTCCCGCGCCGGGCGCAGCCGGTGCTCGACCGCTGGGTGGCGGGCGAGCTCACCGAGTCCGAGTTCCTGGCGCAGAGCGAGTGGGGCAAGGTCTGGAGCATGCCGGCCGAGCTTTACCTGCCGCTGTTCCACTTCGCGCGCATCAACCGCATCCCCATGCTGGCCCTCAACATCGACGCGACCCTCACGCGGGCGATCGCCGAGAAGGGCTGGGCGGGCGTGCCCGAGGCGCAGCGCGAGGGGGTCGGCCAGGCCGCCGCGCCGCTGCCGGCCTACGAGGACTTCCTGTTCGAGGTCCATGGCCAGCACGCCGCGGCGCGCGGCAAGCCGGTCGCGAAGGCGGCGCGCGACGACCCCGCCTTCCGTAACTTCGTCGATTCGCAGCTGGCCTGGGATCGCGCGATGGCCGAGGCGCTGGTGGCCGGACGCCAGCGCCACGCCGACGCCGACGGGCGTCTGCCGCTGGCGGTGGGCATCATGGGCAGTGGGCATGTGCGCTTCGGTCACGGCGTCGCGCATCAGCTGCGCGCGCTCGGCGCGGGCAGCGTCGGCCAGCTGATGCCGGTCGGCGCGGACACGGGCTGTGCCGAGCTGCAGCCGGGACTGGCGGACGCGGTGTTCGCGGTGCCGGTCGTCCGCCAGAGCGCGCCGCCGCCGCCACGGCTGGGGGTCTCGCTCGAGGAGCATGACAAGGGGGTTCGCATCGCCGAGGTCAGCCGCGACAGCCTCGCCGAGCGCAGCGGCCTGCGCCGCGACGACATCGTCACCGAGGTGGCCGGCAGCGCGGCGAAGCGGCCGATGCACCTGATCGCCGCGGTACGCAGCCAGCCCCCGGGGACGTGGCTGCCGCTCAAGCTGGTGCGCGACGGCACGACGCTGGAGGTGGTGGTGCGCTTCCCGCCGGAGCGCTGACATGGGCGGCCGGGCGGCGAGCGGATCGCGATGGTGCGGCGCGGGAGAGAGCGTATCCGCCCTTCTTGCACGCGCGTGCAGCGGGCTGCTGCTGTGGATCCTGGTCTGCGCCGTGATGCCGATCGGAACCGTGCATGCGGCGCCGGACCTGGAGCTCGAGGTGGTCCTCGATCCCGGATCGCGCCGGCTCGAGGTCGAGGCCGCGCTGCGACCGGCGGCGGGCGACTTCGAGTTCGTGCTGCACGAGGCGCTGCGGCCGGGCGAGGCGGCGATCGACGGCCGTCCGGCGCGGCTGCGGCCGGCGGGACGGCAGGCGATGTGGCGCGCCTGGCGTGTCGAGGTCCCCGCGGGGGCGACGCTCACCCTGCGCTACGCCGGCACCCTGCCGGCGCTCGATCGCGCGCTCGATCACCGCGACGTGCTGCAGGGCCTGCCGCCGATGGCCTCGGCCGCGGGCAGCTACCTGCCGGCCGGGGCGGGGTGGTATCCGCGACCGGCCCAGCTGTTCTCGTATCGGATGAACCTGACCGTGCACGGCGGCCACACCGCGCTCGTCGCCGGCCGGCTCGAGGAGGAGCGCGCGCCTGCCACGCCCGCCGAGCCCTACCGCGCGCGCTTCGTGTTCGAGCAGCAGACCGACGGCATCGACCTGATGGCAGGCCCCTGGGTGGTGCGCGAACGTCGCGCGGCGCAGGCCGATGGCCGTCCGCTGCGCCTGCGCACCTACTTCCCGGCTGCGCTGGATCAGGTGGACGGGCTGGCTGACGGCTATCTTGCCGACAGCCAGGGCTACATCGAACGCTATGGCGCCCTCATCGGCGCCTATCCCTTCACCGAGTTCTCGGTGGTGGCGAGCCCGCTGCCGACCGGCTTCGGCATGCCGACGCTGACCTACATCGGCGAGCAGGTGCTGCGGCTGCCGTTCATCCGCGCGAGCTCGCTCGGGCACGAGATCCTGCACAACTGGTGGGGCAACGGCGTGCTGGTGGATTACGCCCGCGGCAACTGGTCGGAGGGCCTCACCACCTTCATGGCGGATTACGCTTACAAGGAGGCCGAGGCGCCGGCCAGCGCGCGCGAGATGCGGCTGGGCTGGCTGCGCGACTTCGCTGCGGTGCCGGCCGGCGATCATCAGGCGCTGGCGGACTTTCGCTCGCGCACGCACGGCGCGGCGGCCGCGGTCGGCTATGGCAAGGCGGCGATGGTGTTCGTGATGCTGCGCGACACGATCGGCGAGGAGGCCTTCGCACGCGGGCTCAGGCTGTTCTGGGAGCGCGCGCGCTTTCGCATCGCGGGCTGGCCCGAGCTGCAGCGTGCGTTCGAGGACGCGTCGGGGCGTGCGCTGGACGTCTTCTTCCGCCAGTGGCTCGATCGCCCGGGCGGTCCGACGATCGAGCTGGCGCGGGCGCAGTGGCTGGTGGACGCGGGCACGTCCGCGGCCGGCGCCAGGAGCCCGCGGCCGGCCGAGGCGACCGGCTCGGCGGCGGGCCGCCTGCGCGTGGTGCTGACCCAGCCTGCGCCGGCCTATGCCTTGCGCGTGCCCCTGGAGCTGGCGGCCGGCGACCGGAAAGAGACGCACTGGGTCGAGATCGACGCGGCGCGCACGGTCCGCGAGCTGGCGGTGGATTTCTTGCCGGAGTCGCTGAGCCTCGACCCCGAGCTGCGGGTGTGGCGGGTGCCTGCGGCCTCGCAGCTGCCGCCGATCCTGCGCCAGTGGATGGTCGCGCGCGCGCCGCGGCTGGTGGTTGCCGACAGCCTGCTGGCGGCGGAGGGCGCGCAGGCTGCCGGGCTGGCGGAGGCGGCCGTGGCGCTCGCGGAGAGGCTCTTCGAGCGTCCGCCGCGGCGCGCCGACGCCAGCGCGCTGCGCGGCGGGGGCGAGCCGGTGCTGCTGGTCGGGAGCGCGCCGGCGGTGGCCCGCGTGCTCGAGCAGGCGGGCTTGCCGCCCGCGCCCGAACGCGCGCTGCCCGAGGGCGACGTGCGCGTGTGGACATTGCGGCCGGCGGACGCGCCGCCGCTGGCGGTGGTGACGGCACGCGACGCCGCCGCGCTGCAGGCCGCGGCGCGCCCCTTGCCGCATTACGGCGGCCAGAGCTGGCTGGTGTTCGCGGACGGTCGCCTGCGCGCCCGCGGCGTCTGGGAGGCGCCCGGCCCGGCGGTCGCCGTGGAGCGCTGAGGCGCTGCCGCGCGCCGGCGCCCGCGGCCGGCATGCCCGACCCGTGCGGGCTGCAGTGCTAGACTTGGGCCGCATCGTCCGCCGCGACGACTCGGCCCGGAGCACTGCCCCGGGGGCCGATCACCCGGGGCTGATCACCTCGGGCCGATCCTCACCTGCTCATTCCCTCGGACGTACCCGCTCCGGACCCATCCGCCTGGACCCATCCGCCTGGAATCCCCATGCCGCATCGCCTGCTCACCCTCGCCGCCGCGCTCCTCGTCTCCTTCCCGTCCGCGCCCGCGCGCGCCGACGAGGCCGCCTTCGCCAGCTGCCTCGCCGGCCTGCGCACCGAAGCGCAGAGCAAGGGCGTGAGCGCGCAGACCTTCGACACCCACACCGCGGCGCTCGCCCCGGACATGGCGGTCGTCGGCTTTCTCGACGCCCAGCCCGAGTTCGTCACGCCGATCTGGGACTATCTCGCCGGCCTGGTCGACGAGGAGCGCGTCGCCGATGGCCGGGCGATGCTCGCCCAATGGGCGGCGGTGCTGGCGCGGGTGGAGGCCGAGTACGGGGTCGACGCCGCCACGGTGGTGGCGGTGTGGGGTGTGGAGAGCAACTACGGGCGCAACTTCGGCAGCCGGCCGCTGCTCGGCTCGCTGTCGACGCTGTCCTGCTTCGGTCGCCGCCAGGCCTTCTTCCGCGGCGAGTTCTTCACCACGCTGAAGATCATCCAGGACGGCCATGTCGCGCCCGAGCGCCTGACCGGCTCGTGGGCGGGCGCCTTCGGCCACACCCAGTTCATGCCATCGACCTTCGTGCGGCTGGCGGTGGACTTCGATGGCGACGGCCGACGCGACCTGGTCGACAGCGTGCCGGATGCGCTCGCGTCGACGGCCAATTTCCTCAAGCGCGCCGGCTGGCGCAGCGATCTGCCCTGGGGCTTCGAGGTCAGCCTGCCGCCGGGCATGGCGCTGGCGGATGCCGGACGGCGCAACAAGCAGCCGGTCTCGGCCTGGGTCGCGCGTGGCGTGAAGCGGGTCGACGGCGGCGCGCTGCCTGCAGGGTCGACGCCGGCCGGGCTGATGCTGCCGGCGGGCGAGGGCGGCCCGGCCTTCCTCGTCACGCGCAATTTCGATGCGCTCTACTCGTACAACGCGGCCGAGAGCTACGGCCTTGCCATTGCGCATCTTGCGGACCGCTTGCGGGGCGGGGCGCCCTTCGCGACGCCGTGGCCCACCGACGATCCGGGCCTGTCGCGGGCCGAGCGGCGCGAGCTGCAGGAATTGCTGATCGCCCGCGGTCACGACATCGGCGAGCCGGACGGCATGATCGGGGCGCGCACGCGCGAGGCGCTGAAGCTGGAGCAGGCCGCGCTCGGCCTGGCGGCCGACGGGCGTGCCGGTCAGCGCGCGCTGCAGGCCCTGCGCGCCAACGCGCGCCGCTGAGGGCCCGGCGGCCGCAGGCGCTCAGGCCGGCGTCCGGCGCCGCTGCGCGCGCTCGATGCGGCGCGCCTCGTCCTGGGTCTGGGCGAGCACTTCCTGTACATAGCTCAGGTGATCGCCCGCGAGCTGGCGGGCGTCGTCGGCACGGCGATCGATGATCGCCTTGTACAGCGCCTCGTGCTGGGCGAGGAGGCGGTCGCGGATCTCGCCCCCCAGCGGGTAGAGGCCGCCGATGTTGGTCACCACATTGCGCTCGACCAGCTCGAAGAGGCTGCGGATGGTGTGCAGCAGCACCGCGTTGTGGCTCGCCTCGGCGATCGCAAGGTGGAACAGTGCATCGTTGCGGCCTTCCTCGGCACGGCTGATCCGGCCCTGGCGCAGATAGCTGTCCTGCACGCGCTCGAAGGCGCTCTTGAGCCGCGCGCGGTCGGGCTCGGTGGCGCGCAGGGCGGCGTAGTACGCACACGAGCCTTCGAGCGTGTGGCGGAACTCCATCAGGTCGCGCTGCGCCTCCGGACTGCGGGCGAGCAGCTCGATCATCGGGTCGCGGAAGGATGAGCCGAGCGCTTCGCTGACGAAGGTCCCGCCGCCGTGGCGACTGATCAGCAGGCCGCGCGCCACCAGCTTCTGGATCGCCTCGCGCACCGAGGGCCGCGACACGCCGAACTCTTCCGCGAGCGCTCGCTCGGCCGGAAGCCTCTCTCCCGGATGGACGCTGCCCTCGAGGATCAGGGTCTCGATGCGTTCGACGATGTCGTCGGAGAGTCGGCGCTGCTGCAGGGGCGTGGCGTTCATCGGCGGATCTCCTCGGAGGCTCGGTTCGGTGCGTTCGGGATCGCGCCGCCCGCGGAATCTAGCCGCAGCGCGAGGTGCGGGCAAGTGCCTCGCGTGCGGCCCCACCCCCTTGCCGGAAGGGGGGTTATGCCGGCATCCGCGAAATTGATCATTTTGATTGACAGCTTCCCGAAGGCTCCCCTAGTCTAGCGTACGTTTTGGTCAAGTGGTCAGACCATTAAATGTCTCGATCCAGGAAAACTTTCGAAGGGAAGGGGAGAAAACGAATGGAATTGGCAACGAACGTGGTCTTCGAGGCGGGCGCGCGGCGCCGCTTCGTCGTGGGGGGCTGAGGCATGCAAGCGGGTGCACTGGCCTTCCTGGCCTTCTCTCCGATCCTGCTCGCCGCGATCCTGCTCGTCGGCCTGCGCTGGCCGGCCAAGCGCGCGATGCCGGTCGTCTATCTGCTGACGGCGCTGATCGGCCTCTTCGTGTGGGACATGAGCTTCAACCGCGTGCTCGCCTCGACCGTGCAGGGGCTGGTGATCACGATCGGCGTGCTGTGGATCATCTTCGGCGCGATCCTGCTGCTGAACACCCTGAAGTATTCGGGCGGCATCATGGCGATCCGCGCCGGCTTCGCCCGCATCAGCCCCGACCGCCGGATCCAGGCGATCATCATCGGCTGGCTGTTCGGCTGCTTCATCGAGGGCGCGTCGGGCTTCGGCACGCCGGCGGCGATCGCCGCGCCGCTGCTGGTGGCGATCGGTTTCCCCGCGCTGGCCGCGGTGCTGCTCGGCATGCTGGTGCAGAGCACGCCGGTGTCCTTCGGTGCGGTGGGCACGCCGATCATCATCGGCGTCAATAGCGGCCTGGATTCGGCCGCGATCGGCGCCCAGCTCGCCGCCAAGGGCTCGAGCTGGGAGCTCTTCCTGCAGCTGATCACCAGCAACGTGGCGATCATCCACGCCCTGGTCGGCACGGTGATGCCGCTGGTCATGGTGATGCTGCTGACGCGCTTCTTCGGCCGCGAAAAGAGCTGGAAGGCGGGCCTCGAGGTGCTGCCCTTCGCGCTCTTCTCGGGGCTGGCCTTCACCGTGCCCTATGCCTTCACCGGGGTCTTCCTGGGGCCGGAGTTCCCGTCCCTGCTCGGCGGCCTGGTGGGGCTGGCGATCGTGACCTCGGCGGCGCGCGTCGGCTTCCTGGTGCCCAGGAAGACCTGGGATTTCGCCGACCCGAAGGAGTGGCCGAGCGAGTGGATGGGCAGCATCGAGATGAAGCTCGACCACATGCCGCACCACCAGCCGATCGGCATTCTGCGCGCCTGGCTGCCCTACGTGCTGGTGGGGGCGCTGCTGGTGCTGAGCCGCGTGTTCCCCGAGATCGGTGGGGCGATGAAGTCGGTGGTGATCGTGTTCGCCGACATCCTCGGCGAGAAGGGCATCAAGGCCGACTTCCAGCCGCTCTACCTGCCGGGTGGCATCCTGGTCGCCGTGGTGCTGGTCACCGTCTTCCTGCACGGCATGCATGCGCGTTCGCTGGTCAAGGCTGTGGGCGAGTCCTCGCGCGTGCTGCTCGGTGCCGGCTTCGTGCTGCTCTTCACCGTGCCGATGGTGCGCATCCTGATCAACTCGGGCGTCAACGCCGCCGACCTGCCGAGCATGCCGATCGCGATGGCGCAGTGGGTGGCCGACAGCGTGGGCAACGTCTATCCGCTGCTGGCGCCCTCGGTGGGTGCGCTCGGCGCCTTCATCGCCGGCTCGAACACGGTCAGCAACATGATGCTGAGCCAGTTCCAGTTCGGCGTTGCGACCTCGCTCGGCATCTCCGGCGCGCTGATCGTCGCGGTGCAGGCGATCGGCGCGGCCGCCGGCAACATGGTGGCGATCCACAACGTGGTCGCCGCCTCGGCCACCGTGGGCCTGCTCGGCCGCGAGGGCGCGATCCTGCGCAAGACCTTCTGGCCGACGGTGTACTACGTGCTGATGACCGGCACGGTCGCGATGATCGGGATCTACGTGCTCGGCGTGAGCGACCCGCTGATGCGATGAGCAGGCGCGCGAGGGGGCGCGGCGTCCCCTCGCGCCATCATTCCGGCAGCCGAGCCCTGGCCGCGGCTGCCGCACCACGAAGCGAGCCTTTCCGGAGCAGATCACCGTGAATCGTCCATCCTCCCAGCCGGCGAACGCCACCCGGGTCGCCCCTCCGCTCGAGGGGCCGCGGGTTTATCCGGCCAGACCCTCCGACGTCTATCTCTTCGGCACCTGCGTGCTCGACGTGTTCTTCCCGAGTGCGGGGATGGACGCGATCCGCCTGCTCGAGCGCGAAGGCATCAGGGTGCATTTTCCACAGGCGCAGAGCTGCTGCGGCCAGCCGGCCTACACCTCGGGCTATACCGAGGAGGCACGCGCGGTCGCACGTGCGCAGCTCGCGCTGTTCGCCGGCGAGTGGCCGCTGGTAGTGCCGTCGGGCTCCTGTGCGGGCATGTTCCGGCATCACTACCGCGAGCTGTTCCGTGACGAGCCGGAGACGCTCGCGCTGGTCGAGGCGCTGGCCGAGCGCACCTTCGAGCTGGCCGAATTCCTGCTCGAGGTGTGCAAGGTCCGCCTCGAGGATGGCGGTGCGCCGGTGAAGGTCGCGCTGCACACCTCGTGTTCCGCCCGCCGCGAGATGGGCACCCACCTTCACGGTCGGGCGCTGCTCGCGCAGCTGTCCGGGGTGGAGCGCGTCGATCACGACCACGAGAGCGAGTGCTGCGGCTTCGGCGGCAGCTTCAGCGTGCGCATGCCCGACATCTCGGGGGCGATGGTCCGGGACAAGGCCGCGGCGCTCAAGGGTTCGGGCGCAGCCGAGGTGGTGAGCGCCGACTGCGGCTGCCTGCTCAACATCAACGGCTGCCTCGAGAAGCAGGGCGACGCGTTGCGCGGCGAGCATCTGGCGAGCTTCCTGCTGCGCCGTACTTCGGCCGCTTCCCGTGGAGGTGCGAAATGAGCGACGTCGCACACGCCCCCGCCCAGCCGATCGCGTTCAAGCGCAACGCGCGCGAGGCGCTCGCCGATCCGCAGCTGCGACGCAATTTCCGCGGCGCGATGGACTTCCTGATGGACAAGCGCCGCAGCCAGTTCCCCGATGGCGACGAGCTCGAACGCCTGCGCGCCTTCGGCAACCGGGTGCGGGCGCGGGCGCTGTCCAAGCTGCCCGAGCTGCTCGAGCGCCTGGACGCCAGGCTGAGCCGCAACGGCGTCAAGGTGCACTGGGCCGAAACGGTGGACGAGGCCAACGCCATCGTGCACCGCATCGTCGAGCAGCATGCGGCGAAGAAGATCATCAAGGGCAAGTCGATGGTGTCCGAGGAAATGGAGATGAACCATTACCTCGGTGATCGCGGGGTGGACTGCCTCGAATCCGACATGGGCGAGTTCATCGTGCAGCTGCGCGCGGAGAAGCCCGCCCACATCATCATGCCGGCGATCCATCTCAACGCCGGCCAGGTCGCCCAGCTCTTCCACGACAAGCTCGAGGTCGATTACACCGAGGACGTCGATCGCCTGATCCAGATCGGTCGCGAGACCCTGCGTCGCAACTTCTTCGAGGCCGATATCGGCGTCTCGGGCGTGAACTTCGCGATCGCCGAGACAGGCACCCTGCTGCTGGTGGAAAACGAGGGCAACGGCCGCATGTCGACCACGGTGCCGCCAGTGCACATCGCGGTGACCGGCATTGAGAAGGTGGTGGAGAACCTGCGCGACGTGATCCCGTTGCTGTCGCTGCTGACGCGCTCGGCCACCGGCCAGGCGATCACCACCTACGTCAACATGATCTCCGGGCCGCGCAAGGCGGACGAGCTCGACGGCCCGCAGGAGGTGCACCTGGTGCTGCTCGACAACGGCCGCAGCCAGGCCTTCGCCGACGGCGAGCTGCGCCAGACGCTCAACTGCATCCGCTGTGGCGCGTGCATGAACCACTGCCCGGTCTACACCCGCATCGGCGGCCACGCCTACGGCACAGTCTATCCGGGGCCGATCGGCAAGATCGTCACCCCGCACATGCTCGGGCTCGACGCCACCCGCGACCTCCCCACCGCGTCCTCGATGTGCGGCGCCTGCGGCGAGGTGTGTCCGGTGAAGATCCCGATCCCGTCCCTGCTGCGCCGGCTGCGCGAGGAGGCGGTGCGGGCGCCCGCTGCGGCGCCGCAGCATGTGCGCGGCCAGGGCGCGAAGTACTCCAGGAAGGAGACGATGGTCTGGAAGGCGTGGCGCACGCTCAACACCTCGCCCGCGCTGTATCGCGCGGCGCTCTACGCCGGCACCCGCCTGCGTGCCCTGATGCCGGCGCACATCGGTCCATGGACCGATCACCGCAGCGCGCCGAAACCCGCCGCACGCACGCTGCACGAGCTTGCTCGCGAGCATCTCGGCGATCAATGAGCGACCTTGAGAGGAGCATCCACGCCATGAACGCGAAAGAACGAATCCTCGGCAAGCTGCGGGGCAGCCTGCAGGGCACGACGCCGATCGTCGACGACTACGACATCGAGCTGCTGAACGAGCCGTGGCGCTATCCGCCCGCCGAACGTGTCGCCCGCCTGCGGCAGATGCTCGGCGCGGTGCATGGCGAGAGCCAACTCAGCTCCACCACCGGGTGGCCGATGCAGGTGATCGAGGCGCTTGCCCAGCGCAATATCGGTGAGCTGCTGATCGCGCCGACGACCCCGCACGGCCAGCAGTTCGCCGACTTCGTCGCCCGCACGGGTGCGCCGCTGCGCTTGAAAGCCTATGACCGGCCGGTGGAGGAGTGGAAGGACGAGCTCTTCTTCCGTACACCGGCGAGCCTCACCGGCACGCTCGGCGGGATCGCGGCGACCGGCAGCCTGGTCCTGTGGCCCACGCCGCAGGAGCCGCGCCTGATGAGCCTCGTGCCGCCGCTGCACATGGCGTTGCTCAAGGCCAGCGAGGTGCTCGACAACCTCTACCAGTTCATGCATGCGCACCGCTGGGCGGACGGCATGCCGACCAACGCCCTGCTGGTGTCCGGCCCATCGAAGACGGCCGACATCCAGCAGACGCTGGCCTATGGCGCGCATGGCCCGAAGGAGCTGCTGGTGCTGATCCTCGAGGACGCCTGAGGCGGGGCGCTGCGGCTGATCAGGCTTCCCGGCGCGTGTGCACCATGTAGTTGACGTCGGTGTCGCGCCCGAGGCTGTACTCGCGGCTCAAGGGGTTGTAGCTCAGGCCGATGATGTCCTGCACGTCCAGCCGGGCGTTGCGGCAGAAGCGCGTCAGCTCCGAGGGCTTGATGAACTTCGCGTACTCGTGGGTGCCGGCGGGCAGCAGCTTGAGCACATACTCCGCGCCGATGATCGCGAACACGTAGGACTTCAGGTTTCGGTTCAGGGTGGACAGGAACACGTGTCCGCCCGGCCTGACCAGTCGTGCACAGGCGGCCACGGTGCTGGCGGGGTCGGGCACGTGCTCGAGCATCTCCATGCAGGTCACGACGTCGAACGAGGCCGGCGCCTCCTCGGCCAGCGCTTCGGCGCTGATCAGGCGGTAATCCACCTTGTGGCCGCTCTCGAAGAGGTGCAGGCGGGCGACGCTCAAGGCCTTCTCCGACAGGTCGATGCCGCTCACCTGTGCCCCGAGTCCCGCCATGCCTTCGGCGAGGATTCCGCCACCGCAGCCGATGTCCAGCACCTTCTTCCCAGCCAGCGCTGCCTTGCCGTCGATCCACCCCAGGCGCAGCGGGTTGATCTCGTGCAGCGGGCGGAATTCGGATGCGGGATCCCACCAGCGATGGGCGAGATCACTGAATTTCTGCACTTCGGCCGGATCGGCATTGATCGTATTCATGGGTAGGAGCATAGCCTCGCTGGCAGGCGCTGAAAACCCGGGCGGGCCCACGCCTGCAGAAATGAAAAAGCCCCGCCGAGGCAGGGCTTTTCGTGGAACGGATCCGGAATTACTTGGAGCCGATGACTTCCACTTCGACGCGACGATCCGGCTGCAGGCAGGAGATCTGCGCGGCGCGGCCACTGACCTTGTCGCACTTGTTGCCGGTGACCGGCTGGGTTTCGCCCTTGCCTTCGGTGTAGACGCGGTTGGCATCGACGCCCTGCGAGACCAGGTAGGTCTTGACGGCGGCGGCACGGCGCTCGGACAGACGCTGGTTGTAGGTCGTGGAGCCGATGCGGTCGGTGTGGCCGACGGCGAGGATCACTTCCAGCTTCAGCGACTTGGCCTTGGCGGCGAGATCGTTCAGCTTGGTCTTGCCTTCCGGCTTCAGCACGGCCTTGTCGAAGTCGAACAGGGCGTCGGCGGACAGCTTGACCTTGTCGGCGGTGGGCTTCGGCGCGGGCGCGGCAGCGGCAACCGGGGTGGTGCACTTGTCGGCCGGAACGATGTCGGAGTCGCAGGCGCAACCGACCGGCAGATTACCGGCCATGGCGGTCGAGGCGGCAGCCGGGCTCCAGTAGCCAGTGCGCCAGCACAGGCCGGTACCGCTGCGGGCGACGACGTTGCGGGCGTCGATCACGTACGGGATTTCACCCTGGCCAGCAACGACGACGTCGTTGACCTGCGCGAAAGCGCTGGGGGCGGACAGGCCGATCGAGGCGATGGCGGCCAGCATGAGCATCTGCTTCTTGGTTTGTTTGATCATGGTTTCCTCTTAGAAGGGCGAGTCGCCGGAATTGCCACTGAACGAAATGAAGACATGCAAAACCGCTGTCTTCGCGTCGGGTTGCACCAGTATATCCAGTTCAATTACCGAGCTTAGTTTGCCACACGGACGCGAGCCGCAGCAATTCGCTGTGGTTAATATGCAACAGCGGGATGCCTTTGTCCACGCGGGTTTCTCCGTTTACCCACACGTGCGAGACGTGCTCGCGCCCGGCCACGTAGACGAGATGCGACACCGGGTCGTAACAGGGCTGGCAGTCGAGCGCGCCCAGATCGACGGCGCACAAATCGGCAAGCTTGCCGCACTCGATCGAGCCGATGCGGTCACCGAGGCCGAGCGCGCGCGCGCCCTCGAGCGTGGCCATGCGCAGCGCGGCGTGAGCGGGGAGGGCGCTGGCGTCGGCGCTGGCGATCTTGGCGAGGAGCGCCGCCTGGCGCATCTCCTGGAACAGGTCGAGGCGGTTGTTGCTCGCCGCGCCATCGGTGCCGAGGCCCACGCGCAGGCCTGCGGCGAGCAGGCGGGGTACGGGCGCGATGCCGCTGGCGAGCTTCATGTTGGAGGTCGGGCAGTGCGCCACGCTGCAGGCATGGCGCGCGAGGAGTTCGAGGTCGCTGTCGTCGACGTGTATGGCATGGACGCCGATCAGGTTCTCGCCGAGGACGCCGAGGCGTGCGAGGCGTGCGAGCGGACGCACGCCGTGTGCGGCGAGGGCGTCCTCGATCTCGCGTGCGGTCTCGTGGATGTGCATGTGAATGGGTAGTGCGAGCTCGTCGGCGATGGCGAGCGCACGCCCGAAGCTGGCGTCCGATACCGTGTAGGGTGCATGGGGCGCGACCGAGAAGCTGATCAGCGGGTGGCCGATCCATTGATCGCGGGCGGCCAAGCCCTTGCGCAGGTAGTCGTCCGCGTCGCTGGCAAAGGGGGTGGGGAAGTCGAGCATCACGATGCCGACCACGGCCCGCATGCCCATCTCGGCGAAGGCCTCCGCGGCCGCCGCCGGATGGAAATACATGTCGTTGCAGGTGGTGATGCCGCCGCGCAGCATCTCCGCGGCCGCCAGCCGCGTGCCGTCGCGCACGAAGGCTGCGGACACGTGGCGGGCCTCGGCCGGCCAGATCGCCTCCTGCAGCCAGCGCATCAGCGGCAGGTCGTCCGCGATGCCGCGCATCAGGCTCATCGCCGCATGAACGTGCAGGTTGACCATGCCGGGAATCAGCACGTGCCGCGGCAGTTCGACCGTGGCCGTGGCGCGAAAGCGCGTGCTTGCCTGCGCCTGCGGCAGCAGCGCGACGATGCGACCGTCCCGCACGGCGACCGCGTGGTGGTCCAGAACGAGCCCCGCGGGCTCCACGGGAACGATCCAGCGCGCGCGGATGACGAGGTCGACAGCTTCAGTCAAGGGCGATCTCCTTCTTGGGGGGCGAGGATGCCGGTGCAGGGGACGCCTGGTCGGCGACCGTCCGGCGCCGCAAGCATACGGCGGATGGTGCGCGGCCGGCGAGCCGGATCGGCCGTCCGACGCCGCGCGCAGCAGTCAAGCGGCGCGGCTCGCCTCCCTCCGGCGCGCGGGATCGTGCAACAATCGGGGCATCCGTCCTGCACCGCGCTTGCGCCCCGCCCAAACGCATGAACCGAGTTCCCGACCGCATCGACAAGTACCGAATCATCCGGGAGATTGGCCGCGGCGCCACGGCCGTGGTCTATCTCGCCGAGAGCGCCGATCATCCCGAGCCGGTGGCGCTCAAGCACGTGCGCTTCGATGACAAGGGAAAGGACGAGGCGAAGTGGAACCGCCGGGTGATCAAGCTGCTGAAGGCCGAGCAGGTGGTGTCGTCGCGCCTCGCCCACCCGAACATCATCCGCATCCTCGACGCCCGCATCGAGCCCGAACAGGCCTACGTGGTGATGGAGTACTTCCCGGGCGGCTCGCTCGAGCGGTACTGCAGCTTCGAGAAGCTGCTGCCGGTGCATCGGACGATCGGCATCGTCTTCAAGTGCTGCATGGCGCTCGATCACGCCTATCGGCAGGGGATCATCCATCGCGACATCAAGCCGGCGAACATCCTCGTCGATGAGCGCGACAACGTGAAGATCACCGACTTCGGGCTGGCGCTGAACATCAACAAGAAGATGGACACCGACTCCACCTTCATCATGGGCGTGGGTTCGCCGGCCTACATGAGCCCCGAGCAGATCAAGGGCTATCCGCTCAATCAGAAGACGGACCTGTACTCGCTCGGCGTGCTGCTGTTCCACATGCTGACCGGGCGCCTGCCGTTCCGGGCGAGCAATCCGGCGCAGCTGGTGTACAAGATCATCAACGCCGACCCGCCCTCGGTGTCGCAGCTCAATCCCGACGTGCCCGAGCAGATGGACGCGGTGATCCGCAAGGCGCTCGAGAAGGACCTCTACTCGCGCTACCGCAACGGCGCCGAGTTCGCGAAGGACCTCGCCGCGGTGCGCTACCGCATCCTCGACGAGAGCTACGTGCCGCCTGATGCCGCGCGCTTTGCCCGGCTGCGGCGACTGGCCTTCTTCACCGAGTTCGAGGATGTCGACCTGTGGGAGGTGATGCGGATCTGCGCCTGGCGCAAGGTCGACGGCGAGGTTGCGCTGATGCGCGAAGGCGACACGGATCAGCGCTTCGGCATCGTCCTGGAAGGCCGGGTGGAGCTGTCCATCGAGGGGCGGCGGATCATGGAGCTTGGGCCCGGGGAGGTGTTCGGCGTGCAGGCCTGGCTCGATCACATGGAGCACAGGCACCGCTTCTCCGTGGTCTCGCTCGAGCCGCTCAGCTACCTCGAGGTCAACCCGGCTGCGCTCGCGCTCGCCAGCGAGGAGGTGATGGAGCGCTTCCGGCGGCAGATCTCGACGGTGGTGGTGCGGCGGCTGGCGGCGGTCTCGCGTCAGTTCGCCGAGCATGCCCCGCCGGCGGTGCGCGCCCAGCGCACGGCCCCGGGCAGTTTCGACATGCAGCTGCTGGATGACTGACAGCCGCCGCCAGGCGGCGGCGTCGCGCGGCTCGCCGCGCCGGATTTACTGAGCTGCGCCGAGGGCGCGCGCGCGTTCGAGCGTTTCCGCCGATGAGGACGCGTCCGCCGGCGCGAGCGCGAGCCAGTTGCCCAGGTGCGCGCGTGCGATGTCGGCGAGTGCCTGGATCCAGGCGTCGCGCTCGTTGAGGCAGGGGATGTAGTGGAAATGCTGGCCGCCCCTGCCGAGGAAGGCCCCCTTGCATTCCATGGCGATCTCCTCGAGGGTCTCGAGGCAATCGGCGACGAAGCCCGGGCACATGACATCGACCCGGCGCACCCCCTGCGCGGCCAGCGACTCGAGCGTGGGCTGGGTGTAGGGCTTGAGCCATTCCGCCTTGCCGAAGCGCGACTGGAAGGTCACCAGCACGCGCTCGCGCGCGATCCCCAGGCCTTCGGCGACCAGGCGGCCAGTCTTGTGACACTCGCAGTGATAGGGGTCGCCGAGCTCGAGCGAGCGCCGCGGCACGCCATGGAAGCTCAACAGCAGGCGCTCAGGCTCGCCATTGACCATCCAGTGCTCGCGCACGCTGTGCACCAGGGCGGCGATGTAGCCCGGGTGGTCGTGGAAGTTGCGCACGAAGCGGATCTCGGGTTGGTTGCGCCAGTGCGCCAGGCAGCGGCCGACTTCATCCACCACCGTCGCCGAGGTGCTGGCCGAATACTGCGGGTAGAGCGGCAGCACCAGGATGCGGGTGCACCCGCGGGCGCGCATGGCGTTGAGCACGTCCGGGATCGAGGGCGCGCCATAGCGCATCGCGTAGTCGATGTCGAGGCCGTCGTGGCCGTCCTTGGCGAGATAGCCGGCGAGGAGCTTGGACTGGCGTGCGGTCTGCACCTTGAGCGGTGAGCCTTCGTCGGTCCACACGCTCGCGTACTTCTTCGCCGAGGCCGCCGGCCGGGTGTTGAGGATGATGCCGTTGAGGATGGGCCACCACACCAGCCGCGGGATCTCCACCACGCGCGGGTCGGACAGGAACTGCTTCAGGTAGGGCCGCAGTGCGGCCGCGGTGGGGGCTTCGGGAGTGCCGAGATTGACGAGCAGGACGCCCGTGCGGGCGGGGCTGCCGTGCTTGAACGGCGGTTCGGTCCAGTAGCGAGACATCGGAATCCTTGTTGGGGTGAGGCGGCCCGCTGCGGCGGTCAGTGTCTCGAGGACAGCGCGTTGGACAGCAGGCGGGCAGTGATGTCGACGATCGGGATCACGCGATCGTAGGCCATGCGGGTGGGGCCGATGACGCCGAGCGAGCCGACGATCTGGCCATCGACCTCGTAGGGCGCGGTGATCACGCTGCAGCCGTCGAGCGGCGCGAGGCCGGACTCGCCGCCGATGAAGATCTGCACGCCCTCGGCCTTGTTGGAGAGGTCGAGCAGCTGCATCAGTCCGGTGCGCTGCTCGAAGAGCTTGAACAGCTCGCGCAGCCGCGACATGTTGGACGACAGATCCTCGACGTCGAGCAGATTGGTCTCGCCCGAGATCACGTAATGAGTCGCGGTCTCCTCGGCGGCCTGCGCGCCGGCATCGACCGTGGCCGTCATCAGCTCGGTCATGTCGCTGCGCAGCTGGCGCAGCTCTTCGGTGAGGCGGCGGCGGATGTCGTCGAAGGAGAGACCGGCGAAGTGCTCGTTGAGGTAGCCGGCCGCGCCGTTGAGCTCGCTCGCGGTGTAGGCGCGGCGGGTGAGCAGGATGCGGTTCTGCACGTCGCCGGCGGTGGTGACGATGATCAGCAGGATGCGGTTCTCCGCCAGGCTGATGAACTCGAACTGGCGGATGCGCACCGCCTCCTTGCGCGGCGCGACCACGACGCCGGCGAACTGGGTGAGCTCGGACAGCAGGTGCGAGGCGGAGTTGATCAGGCGTTGGGGCTGGTCGGGCATGAGCTGGCCCTGCAGGGCCTGCACGCGGGCGCTCTCGAGCGGCTGCACGGTCAGCAGGGAATCGACGAAGAAGCGATAGCCGAGCGCGGTGGGGATGCGGCCTGCCGACGTGTGCGGGCTGGCGATGAATCCCATCTCCTCGAGATCGCTCATCACGTTGCGCACGGTGGCCGGCGACAGCTCGAGGCCGGAGTAGCGCGACAGTGCGCGCGAACCGACCGGCTGGCCGTCCGCGATGTAGCGTTCGATCAGGGTCTTGAGCAGGATCTGGGAGCGGGCGTCGAGGGATTTCATGGCAGCAGGCAATATAGCCCGGATTGTAAGAAACCGCGGCAGCGCTGGCCACCGGCAGGGGTCACGGCGGCGCGCCAAGTCGGCGGGTGGTTGTGGTTTAATCGGCGCTCATGAGCACGAAATTCCGAACGATTGCCCTCATCGGCAAGTACCAGAGCCCCGACGTTGCCGAGTCGGTGCTGTCCATCGCCCGCTTTCTGCGCGACCGCGGCCTGTCGGTGCTGATCGAGCAGGGTACCGCGAGTGCCATCGGCGGCGCGCACGACTTCCCCATCGCGAGCTACGAGCACATCGGCGCCGAAGCCGACCTGGCCGTGGTCGTCGGCGGCGACGGCAGCATGCTCCACACCGCGCGCAGGCTGGTGGAGCACGGTGTGCCGCTGGTCGGGGTCAATCTCGGTCGCCTGGGCTTCCTCACCGACATCTCGCGCAGCGACGCGACCGCGCGTCTTGGCGAGATGCTCGACGGCGCCTACAGCGAAGAGGATCGCTTCATGCTCGACGCCGAGGTGCTGCGCGGCGGCGAGCGGGTGTTCCACACCCTGGCCCTCAACGACGTGGTGGTGAACAAGGGCGACCTCGGGCGCATGATCGAGTTCGAGCTGTTCATCGATGGCGAATTCGTCTATGCCCAGCGTTCGGACGGCATGATCGTGTCCACGCCGACCGGCTCCACGGCCTATGCCCTGTCCGCGAACGGCCCCATCCTGCATCCCAGCGTGGGCGGCATCGCGCTCGTCCCGCTGTGCCCGCATGCGCTGACCGCGCGCCCGATCACGCTGCCGGATTCCTGTGCGATCGACATCGTCATGCTGCCGCCGCAGGATGCGCGGGTGCATTTCGACGGCCAGACGCGTTTCGACCTGCGCGCGGGCGACTGCGTGCGGCTCAAGCGTTCGCCGCGTTCGCTGCGCCTGCTGCATCCGCAGGGCTACAGCTATTTCGCGATGCTGCGCCAGAAGTTGCACTGGAGCGCCACGCCGCGCGTGTGAGCCGCTCGACGCGGCGCGCACCGCAGCCTTGTCGCCGACCTTCCGATCACTTTCGTTCGTCATCCCTCCTGACATGCTCCGCAGTCTGACCATTCGTGACTTCGTCATCGTCGATCGCCTCGAGCTCGAGTTCGCCGCTGGCTTCGGTGTACTGACCGGCGAGACGGGCGCCGGCAAGTCGATCCTGCTCGATGCCCTCGGGCTCGTGCTCGGTGGACGCGGCGAGGCCGGCATGGTTCGCAGCGGGCGGGAGCGTGCCGATGTCGCGGCCGAGTTCGACCTGCCGGCGGACGGTGCGCTCGCCGCCTGGCTCGCGGAGCAGGAGCTCCCGGCCGAGGACGGCATGGTGATCCTGCGCCGCACCATCGACGCGGGCGGCCGCAGCCGGGCGTGGATCAACGGCTCCACGGTCACGCTCGCGCAGCTGCGCAGCGCCGGTGAGTGGCTCGCCGACATCCACGGCCAGCATGCCCATCACGCCCTGCTGCGCGCCGATGCCCAGCGCGCCCTGGTCGACGTCCAGGCCGGTGCGGTGGCGCTTGCCGAGGAGGTCGCCGGCCTGCACCGCGAGTGGCAGCGCCTGCTTCGCCTGCAGCGCGAGGCCGAGGCCGACTCCGCCGGCTCGGCGCGCGAGCGCGAGCTGCTGAGCTGGCAGCTGCAGGAACTCGAGGCGCTCGGGTTCGATCCGCAAGCCTGGCAGGATCTCAATGCCGAGCACGGTCGGCTCGCCCATGCGGCCAGCCTGATCGAGGGCGCGGACGAGACCCTTGCCGCGCTGAGCGAGGGCGACATCGCGGTGTGCGCCACCCTGCGTCATCTCGACGCGCGCATCGCGGCGCTGGCGGACTTCGATCCGGGCCTGGCCGACGTGCGCGAGCTGCTCGGCGCGGCGGCGATCCAGGCCGACGAAGCCGCGTACGCGCTGCGGCGCTACCGTGATCGACTCGATCTGGATCCGCAGCGGCTGACCGAGGTCGAGCAGGCGATCGCGACCGTGCTGGACGCTGCGCGCAAGTACCGCGTCGCGCCTGAAGCGCTGCCGGAGCTCGCCCGCCAGTGGCGCGAACGTCTGGAGACCCTCGAGGCGACGGCCGATCCGGCGCGACTCGCCGCCGCCGCGGCCGCCGCCCGGCAGGCCTTTGAGGCGGCCGCCGGGCGCCTGTCGGCCGCTCGCGCACCGGCCGCCCGCCGCCTGTCCGCGGAGATCACCGAGGCGATGCAGACCCTCGCCATGGCAGGCGGGCGCTTCGAGGTCGCGCTCGAGGGTTGCGAGCCGGCCGCGGTCGGTCTGGAGACGGTAGAGTTCCGCGTCGCCGCCAACCCCGGGCAGCCCTTGCGCAGTCTCGCCAAGGTAGCCTCGGGCGGCGAGCTGTCGCGGATCGGACTGGCCATCCAGGTCATGGCGAGCCGCGACACCGCGGTGCCGACGCTGGTGTTCGACGAGGTCGATGTCGGCATCGGCGGGCGCGTGGCCGAAATCGTCGGCAAGCTGCTCGCGCGCCTCGGGCGCGATCGCCAGGTCCTGTGCGTCACCCACCTGCCGCAGGTGGCCGCGTGTGCCGACTGGCAGTGGCGGATCGCCAAGCGCGAGCAGGGGGGCGAGACGGTCAGCGAGGTCACGCCGCTCGACCCGCCGGCGCGCATCGAGGAGGTGGCCCGCATGCTGGGCGGTGTCAACATCACCGCGACGACCCGGGAGCACGCGGCGGAGATGCTCGGCCGCCGCTGAGGCTGCGGTTTCGCCTCCGTCCGGGTTCGACCGGCGGTCGGGGAGGTCTACTGCCCGCTTTCGCGGTTGGGGCAGTTCTCGCGCGTGCAGTCGGCGTAGATGTACAGCGCGTGATCGCGGATGGCGAACCCGCGCTCCTCGGCGATCTTGTTCTGCCGCCGCTCGATCTCGGGGTCGAGGAACTCTTCCACCTTGCCGCACTGCATGCACACCAGATGGTCGTGATGACCGCCCTGGTTGAGCTCGAAGACCGCCTTGCCGGATTCGAAGTAGTGCCGTTCCAGCAGGCCGGCCTGTTCGAACTGCGTCAGCACGCGGTACACGGTCGCCAGGCCGATATCCATGCCCTCGTTCATCAGCGCGCGATAGACGTCCTCGGCGGTCAGGTGACGTTGCTCAGAGCTCTGAAAGAGGTCGAGGATCTTCAGGCGCGGGTAGGTCGCCTTGAGGCCGATGCTTT
Organism: Thauera sp.; assembly: GCA_029286945.1. Classification (GTDB taxonomy): domain Bacteria; phylum Pseudomonadota; class Gammaproteobacteria; order Burkholderiales; family Rhodocyclaceae; genus Thauera. The sequence goes on from JAREIX010000005.1 coordinate 25,979, forward strand.
TCAGGTTCTTGGAGTTGTCGGACATGAGGACTGGAAGGGGGAGACGGGATGGCGCCGGAGCCGGCTGCGTGCGAAGGCCGTGGGCGCATGCCTGAGCGCTTCGCACAGCGTGCCTATGTTATATTTTTTACCCCCTTCTGAGAACTGCGACCCCGTCGCGTCAGCTCCCGACCCTTCATGCGCTCCTATTTCGCTGCGGCCTTCGTCGCCACCGGACTCCTTGCCGGCTGCTCTTTCGATTCCGTCGTCGGCGTGGTCGAGCCCTACCGGATCGATATCCGGCAGGGCAACTACGTCGACCAGGAGATGCTGTCCCAGCTTCGCCGCGGCATGAGCCGCGACCAGGTGCGCTACGTGCTGGGCTCCCCGCTCGTGGTCGACATGTTCCGCAAGGACCGCTGGGACTACGTCTATCGGCTCCGGTCCGGCCAGGGCGAGGTCCAGCAGCGTGTGATCTCGCTCTACTTCGATGGCGATGTGCTCGACCGCGTCGAGGGCGACGTCGCGGTCGCCCAGGGCGGCGCCGATGCCTCCGCGCCGGCCGCCGCGCGCAGTCGCGTGGTCGAGATCCCGCCCGCAGAGAAGCGCTGAATCGACGCCGGCACGGCGCGTGCCGGTCGTTCACCGGGTGCCCGCCAAGGCGGCACCCACCACCCAGTCATTGCAGGAAGACACACTGATGTCCGAGGTTCGAGTCGCCATTGCCGGGGCATCCGGCCGCATGGGCAGGATGCTGATCGAAGCTGCGCTCAAGGAGGAGGGCATCGTTCTCGCCGCCGCCTTCGACCGTCCCGGAACCCCGTTCATCGGGCGGGATGCCGGCGAGCTCGCAGGCCTGGAGACCGGCATTGCGATCGTCGATGATGCGGCGGCCGCGATCGCCGCGGCCGACTGCGTGATCGACTTCACCCGCCCCGAGGGCACGCTGGCGCACCTCGCCCTGGCGCGCGAGCATGGCAAGGCCGCGGTGATCGGCACCACCGGCTTCGACGCTGCGGGCAAGGCGGCGATTGCCGAAGTGGCGCGTCACATCCCGGTGGTGTTCGCGCCGAACATGGCGGTCGGCGTGAACGCGGTGTTCCGCCTGCTCGAGGTCGCCGCCCGCATCCTGTCAGAGGGCTACGACGTCGAGATCATCGAGGCGCATCACCGGTTCAAGGTGGATGCGCCTTCGGGTACCGCGCTGCGCATGGGCGAGGTCGTGGCGCGCGAGCTCGGTCGCAGTCTCGACGAGTGCGCGATCTACGGCCGCGAGGGTCACACCGGCGAACGCAAGGCGGAGACCATTGGCTTCTCCACCATCCGCGGCGGTGACGTGGTCGGCGACCATACCGTCCTGTTCGCCGGCATCGGCGAGCGCATCGAGATCACGCACAAGTCCGGCAGCCGCATGCCCTATGCGCTCGGCTCGATGCGCGCGGCGCGCTTCCTGGCCGGGCGCAGCAATGGCCTGTTCGACATGCAGGACGTCCTTGGCCTGCGCTGAGCGCTGCGATGAGTGCCGCGTCCGGCGCCAACGCTGCGCGGCCCACCTCCGCGGCGGGCGACGAGGCGCGCGCGGAGATCGGCAGTGAGGTCGATGCCCTGAAGAAGGCGCTCGGCCTCGCCCGCCGCCACCTCGATCTGCTTGCGCGCAACACCGGGGCCGGCGTCTGGAGCCACGACACCGAGCGCGGGGTCATCCACCCGGACGGACGCTGGCGGGGCCTGCTCGGCTATGCGGCGGACGAAGCCGCCGACTGGATCGAGCTGGTGGATGCGGACGACCGCGCCCGGCTCGAGGACGCGCTGCGCGCCCACCTGCGCGGCAGCGTGGCGGAGCTCTGCGTCGAGCTGCGCATTCGCGCCGCCGATGGTGCCTGGCACTGGGTGGAGGTGCGCGGCAATGCCGAGGGCCCGGGGCCAGACGGGCTCCGGACTCGGGTGGACGGCACCTATCGCGACATCACCGAGCGGAAGCTGCGCGAGCTCGAGCTCCTCGAGGCCAAGGAGGCGGCCGAGGCGGCGAGTCGGGCGAAGGGCGATTTCCTCGCCAACATGAGCCACGAGATCCGCACGCCGATGAACGGCATCATCGGCATGAGCGATCTGCTGCTGGACTCTCCCGGGCTCGTCGGCGAGCAGCGCGAGTACCTGCAGACGGTGCGTTCTTCGGCCGAGGCGCTGCTCACCATCATCAACGACATTCTCGATTTCTCGCGCATCGAGGCCGGTCGCCTGCACCTCGAGCAGATCGATTTCTCGATCGTCTCGGTGGTGTCCGAGACCTGCCGCTCGCTCGCGCTGCGCGCGGGCCAGAAGGGGGTCGAGCTGTTTCACGACATCGCTCCGGACGTGCCCTCCGTGCTGCGCGGCGATCCCACGCGGCTGCGGCAGATCCTCAACAACCTGATCGGCAACGCGGTGAAGTTCACCGATCGGGGCGAGGTCGAGGTCGGCGTGCGCTGCGTCGGGCGCGAGGGTGGGGAGGTCCGGGTGGTGATCTCGGTGCGTGACACCGGATGCGGCATTGCGGCGGACAAGCTCGACGACATCTTCGGCGCCTTCGCCCAGGCCGACACCTCCACCACGCGCAAGTACGGCGGCACCGGGCTGGGTCTGACGATCTCGCGCCACCTTGTCGATCTCATGCACGGGCAGATCGACGTGACGAGCGCGGCGGGCGAGGGGAGCACGTTCACCGTCAGCCTGCCGTTCGGGCGGGTGGCCGACGCGCGCCCGCGGGACACCTCGGTGCTGGCCGGCGCCCGTGTGCTGGTGGCTGCCGCCAGCCGCGCGTTCGGCCTGTCGCTCTGCCGCCATCTCGAGGGGGCCGGCCTGCGACCGGAGCTCGCCACCCGCGGCGAGGACGTGGTCGCGGCCCTGGTTGCCGCCCGCGACGGCGTGGATCCTTACCACTTCCTGCTCATGGATGCAGACCTGCCTGATCCGGGCGGTTTCGCGCTCGCGCAGCGTTTCGCCGATGCCGATCCGCGTCTCGACCGCCTGGTGATGATGCTGGTCGGACACTCCCAGCGCAACGCCGCGGCGCGCTGCACCGAACTCGGGCTGCAGTTCCGGCTCGCCAAACCGTTCTCGATCGATGACCTGCTCGACGTGCTGATCCTCGCCCGCGGCGCCCCGTCGCCCGCGAGCGAGGCGGACGCGGTGCCTTTCCGGCTCGATCCGGTACGGCTCGATGGGGGGCTCGAGCAGCCCGTGGCGACGCCGCTGCACATCCTCGTCGTGGAGGACAATCCGGTGAACCAGACGGTTGCCCAGCGCCTGCTCGAACATGCGGGGCATGTGGTCACGCTCGCCAACAACGGCGAGGAGGCACTCGAGGCCCTGGAGGGCGCCCGCTTCGACCTCGTGCTGATGGATGTGCAGATGCCGGTGATGGGCGGGATCGAGGCGACGCAGGCGATCCGCGCGCGCGAAGCCCGGCACAGCTGGGTCATGCAGGGAGACTGGAGGCCGCTGCCGATCGTCGCCATGACCGCGCACGCGATGCAGGGCGACCGCCAGCGCTGTCTCGACGCCGGCATGGACGACTACGTCTCCAAGCCGATCGACGCTGGCGCGCTGTTCGCCGTGATTGAGCGCGTGACCCGGGGCGAAGGCGCCGAGGCCGAGTTCGAGCGCGACATCAGCCTGCTCGAGCTCGGCGAGGACGGGCGGCGGCAGATCGCCTCGCTCGACGAGGCGCGCGCGATGTTCGATGGCGACGAGGCCGTCGTGCGCCAGCTGGTCGGCGTCTTCCTGCGCGACCACGAGCGCACGCTCGGCGAGCTCCAGCGTGCGGCCGCGCAGCTCGACTACAAGGCGCTCGGCGCGCTCGGTCATGCGGTGAAGGGGTCGGTCGGCCTGTTCTGTGCGCGGCGCACGATCGAGGCCGCCGTTCGTCTCGAGGAACTGGCGGCGGCGCGCGATCCGCAGGCGGCGACGACGCAGTCGCAGGTGGTGGTTAGCGAACTGAAGCTGCTCGCTCAGGCCCTGCGCGCCGAAGTCGCCGGCGAGGCGTAAGGCCTCGAGCCACCGTGTGCAGTGCCGCCCTGTGCGCCCGTCGCGGCGGGGGAGTCATTTGCCTTGAAAGGCCCGAAAATATACAATTCCGCAGTTTCGCAAGCGGGATCGGCCCGGAGGCCCGTCCCGTTTTTTGTACATATCGGGTACGCGCGTCGCGTGCCCGCCAGTCTTCAAGCTGATTCCAGGAGCTTCTCGTGAGTGCATTCCCGTCCGCCCTTCTTGCGCTTGCCGACGGAACGATCTTCCACGGCAAGGGTATCGGCGCGGTTGGCAGCACGGTCGGCGAGGTCGTGTTCAACACGTCCATGTCGGGTTATCAGGAAATCCTGACCGACCCGAGCTACTGCCGCCAGATCGTCACGCTGACCTATCCGCACATCGGCAACACCGGTGTGAACGCAGAGGACGTCGAGTCCGACCGGGTGCATGCCGCGGGTCTGGTGATTCGTGACCTGCCGCTTCTGCCGTCCAACTTCCGCATGAGCCAGCGCCTCGACGCCTACCTCAAGGGCGAGAACGTGGTGGCCATCGCCGGGCTCGACACCCGCAAGCTCACCCGCGTGCTGCGTGAGAAGGGTGCGCAGGCAGGCTGCATCGTCACCGCCGCGCCGGGCGAGACGCTCAGCGCCGAGGCCGCGGTGGCCCAGGCGCGCGCCTTCCCCGGCCTGGCCGGCATGGACCTCGCCAAGGTCGTCAGCGTCAGCGAGCGCTACGACTGGAAGCAGGGCGAGTGGGCGCTCGAGGGTGGCTACACCGACCGCGCCGACGGCCGCTTCCACGTCGTCGCCTACGACTACGGCGTCAAGTACAACATCCTGCGCATGCTCGCCGAGCGCGGCTGCCGCCTCACCGTGGTGCCCGCGCAGACGCCGGCGGCCGAGGCGCTGGCGCTCAAGCCGGATGGCGTGTTCCTGTCCAACGGCCCGGGCGACCCCGAGCCCTGCGACTACGCCATCGACGCCATCCGCGAGATCGTCGCCTCCCGCACGCCGACCTTCGGCATCTGCCTCGGCCACCAACTGCTGGCCCTGGCTTCGGGCGCAAAGACCATGAAGATGGCCACCGGCCACCATGGCGCCAACCACCCGGTCAAGGATCTGGACAGCGGCAAGGTGCTGATCACCAGCCAGAACCATGGCTTCGCGGTGGATCCGGCGACCATGCCGGCCAATCTGCGCGTCACCCACGTGTCGCTGTTCGACGGCACCAACCAGGGCATCGCGCGCACCGACGCGCCGGCCTTCTCCTTCCAGGGTCACCCGGAAGCGAGCCCCGGCCCGCACGACGTCGCCTACCTGTTCGACCGCTTCATCGGTCTGATGGAAGCCGCCAAGTAACACGGCGCCCGGCGGGCAGCAGCCCGCCGCCCCAGTATCGGACGCCTGCGCACCCGGCGCGGCGTCAAGGAATCATCGAGGCAAGACAATGCCGAAACGCACAGACATCAAGAGCATCCTGATCATCGGCGCCGGCCCGATCATCATCGGTCAGGCCTGCGAGTTCGACTATTCCGGCGCCCAGGCCTGCAAGGCCCTGCGCGAGGAAGGTTACCGCGTCATCCTGGTCAACTCGAACCCGGCGACGATCATGACCGACCCGGAGACCGCCGACGTCACCTACATCGAGCCGATCACCTGGCAGGTCGTCGAGCGCATCATCGACAAGGAACGCCCCGACGCGATCCTGCCGACCATGGGCGGCCAGACCGCGCTCAACTGCGCGCTCGACCTCGGCCGCCACGGCGTGCTCGCCAAATACGGCGTCGAGCTGATCGGGGCCTCGGAAGAGGCGATCGACAAGGCCGAGGACCGCCTGAAGTTCAAGGACGCGATGACCAAGATCGGTCTCGGCTCCGCGCGCTCGGGCATCGCCCACAGCCTCGAGGAGGCGCTGCAGGTGCAGGGTGGCATCGGCTTCCCGGTGATCATCCGCCCCAGCTTCACGCTCGGCGGCACCGGCGGCGGCATCGCCTACAACATGGAAGAGTTCCACGAGATCTGCAAGCGCGGTCTCGAGGCCAGCCCGACCAACGAGCTGCTGATCGAGGAGTCGCTGCTGGGCTGGAAGGAATACGAGATGGAGGTCGTGCGCGACCGCGCCGACAACTGCATCATCGTGTGC
>JAREIX010000359.1 GCA_029286945.1 Thauera sp.
ATTGGCCGCCTGCGCGTCGCGGCTCAGCACGCGCGCGAGCGACCACAGCGGCGCGGCGGGGGTGATCAGGTAGCGCAGCTCCTTGTGGTTGCGCATCTGTCCGGAGAAGTCCTTGAACACGCTGCCGAGCGCGCCTGCGGCCACGAGCAGCGCGAGCATGACGGACGCGGCGCGGATCGCCAGTGCGCGCCGCAGCGGGCGCCGGCGCAGGCGGGCACGCTGCAGCACGAAGAGCGGCGGCAGCGCCAGCGCGGCCACCTGCAGGAAGAAGCCGGGGGTGAGCAGCTCGCGCGCCTCGGCGACGTCGGTGCGCAGCACGTTGCGCAGCATGCTCGGGTCGAAATACACGCCGTAGTGGCCGGCGTAGTAGCTCGACACCGCGGCGATCAGGATCAGCCCGCCCAGCAGCGGCTTGGTCGTCCACCGGTTGAGCAGGGGCGCGAGCAGCAGCACGTTGAGCGCGCTGAGCGCGACGCCGATCGCGAGTACGTAGAGGAGGGCGCCGCCCTCGCCGCCACGGCTGGCGAGCAGGGCGCGCCAGAACGGGGTGTTGCAGGCGAGCGTGAAATAGAGGCCGATGCCGAGCAGCAGGGCCTCGGTCGATAGCTCCGGGCGCCAGCGCCGCGCGGCGGCCCAGGCGGAGGCGAACCCCGCGGGGAAGGGGCCCTGCGCACGGCGCCCGACGGGCGAGGCGGCTGAGGCGGCCAGGGGTGAAACGAGGGACAGACGCGGTTCGGACATGGTTGCGCAGAGCCTGAGGAGGATCGGCGCAATCTACGCAGGCGCGCGTGAGGAAAGCGTGATGCGGCTGTGAGGAAAGTGTGAGCGCGGCCGTGGCGCCGGGCGCTGGCGCGCTAGGCCGATGCGGAGCCGGAGCCGGAGCCGGAGCCGGAGCCGGAGCCAGAGCCAGAGCCAGAGCCAGAGCCGGAGCCGGGACCGGCGCCGAAGTCGAGCGTCAGGCAGGCGCCGCCGTCCGCGCGGTTGGCGGCGCGCACCGTCCACCCGCAGGCGGTGCAGATGTGCTGCACCAGCGCCAGGCCGAGCCCGTGACCCGGCTTGCCGCCGCCGCGGCGAAAGCGCTCGAAGCTGCGCATGGGGTCTTCCGCGCCGAAGCCGGGGCCGCGGTCGCGCACCTCGAGGCGACGTCCTTCCAGCACCACCTTGACCGCATGCCCGTCGCCATGGCGCAGCGCATTCTCCAGCAGGTTCTGCAGCACCAGCGCCAGCAGGCCGGGGTCGGCGATGACCTCGGCCTCGGGGTCGATGCGGATGGCAAGCGCGTCGGCCTGGGCGCCGGCGGGGTGCAATCGCGCCCAGGTCGCGCGCACAGCCGCGCTCAGGTTCACCGGCTCGACCGCCTGCGGCCGGGCCTCGCGCGCGAGCAGCAGCAGGCTGTGGGCGAGCGCCGCGGTGCGGTCGGTGGTGGCAACGATGCGCTCGGCGCGGCGGCGGGCCTTGGCCGACAGCACGGGGTCGGTCAGCAGCATCTCGGCATCGCTGCGGATGCCGGCGAGCGGGGTGCGCAACTCGTGCGACAGGTTGGCGTTGAAGTCGCGCTCGCGCGCCAGCACGGCGGCCTGGCGCGCCTCGGCGCGGTCGAGCGCGCGCGCCACGGCGAGGAGTTCGGCGTCGAGTCCGGGCTGAGCGAAGGGCGTGCCGTCGCGCGCGCCCTCCACGCGCTCGGCGAGCGTCTCCAGCCCGCGCGTGAGCCGCGCGGCGATCGCATAGACGAGGAGGAAGGACAGGGCGGTCAGCACCAGGCCGCCGATCACCACGGTAGCGACCACGGCCGACTCGCGCTCGCGATGTTCGGATTCGTCGTAGATCAGCACGTAGCGCTGGCCCCAGCTCGGGGCGGAGCCCTTGCGGCGGCGTTTCGCCGGGGGCGAAGCGGTAGAGCGTCATGTTCGGCGTCTGCGGCCCGATCAGGGTGCCGAGGCGGCGGCTGTGCTCGATGCTGTAGTGCAGCTGCTCGTCGAGCGTGCCGTCGATGAACTCCTCCTCCATCTCTTCGTTGAGCCGCACCAGCGCGAGCGACTGCGCCACGATGAGCACGACCAGCACGGCCGTGACCGACACCGCGATGCGAAAACGCATGCCGCCCGGTAGCCAGCGCCGGCCACCGCGGCGCGCGCCGCCCTCAGCGGCCGACGAGCTTGTAGCCGAGGCCATGGACATTCACCACCTGGATGGGCGCGTCGTCGCCGAGGGCGCGACGCAGGGTGTGCAGCACGCTGCGCAGGTTGTCGCTGCTGTCCTGCTCGTGGCCCCACACCGCGATCTCGAGCTCGCGGCGCGAGAACACGCGCTCGGGCTGGGCGAGCAGCTCGGCAACCAGGCGCAGGGGCTTCGGCGGCAGCGTGAGCGGGCGGCCGTGCAGGCACAGCGCCTGGGTCGCGGCCCGGAACTCGAGCGCGCCGTAGCGCAGCACCGGGTCGGCCGCCCGCACGGCGCTGCGCCGCACCAGCGCCAGCAGGCGCACCTCGAGCTCCTGCAGCGCGAAGGGCTTGACCAGGTAGTCGTCGCCGCCGGCCTCGAAGCCGAGCAGCTTGTCTTCCAGCGTGTCGCGCGCGGTCAGCACCAGGATCGGCGTCGCG
>JAREIX010000360.1 GCA_029286945.1 Thauera sp.
CATGATCGCCACCGCCATCGGCCCGAAGAAGGTGCTGCGCGACAAGGGCACCATGGCCAGGATGGCCGCCGCGGCGGTGAGCATGATCGGGCGGAAGCGGCGCACCGCGGACTCGACGATCGCCTCCCACTGCGTCCGCCCGGCCTCGATGTCCTGGCGGATCTGGTCCACCAGGATCACCGCGTTGCGCATGATCATGCCCGACAGCGCAATCGTGCCGAGCATGGCGACGAAGCCGAAGGGCTTGCCGAAGGCGAGCAGGAAGGCGGTGACGCCGATCATGCCGAGCGGCGCGGTGAGCACGACCATGACCGTGCGCGAGAAGCTCTTCAACTGCAGCATCAGCACGGTGAGCACGGTGAGGATGAACACCGGCATGCCGGCGCCCACCGAGCTGCTGCCCTTGGCGCTCTCCTCCACCGCGCCGCCCACCTCCAGCCGGTAGCCGAGCGGCAGCGCGCCGCGGATGTTCGCCATCTCGTCGGCAAGCTGGCCGACCACCGCCGCCGGCTGGGTGCCGTCATACAGCGAGGCGCGCACGGTCACCGTGGGGATGCGGTTGCGGCGCCAGATCACGCCCGACTCGAAGTCGTGCTCGATGCGCGCCAGCTGCGCCAGCGGCACGCTGCGCCCGCCCGCCACCGGCAGCGCGAGGTCGGGCAGCTGCGAAAGATGCACGCGCTCCGATTCGGCGCCGCGCAGCACCACCGACAGGGTCTCGGTGCCCTCGCGGAACTGCGTCACCGTCATGCCCTGCAGCGAGGTCGAGAGCAGGTTGGCGACGTCCTGCGACGACACGCCGAGCAGGCGCGCCTTGTCCTGGTCGATGATCAGGCGCACGGCCTTGGACGGCTCCTCCCAGTCCAGATGCACGTTGGACAGGTGGGGATTGGCGCGCATCGCCGCGGCCACCGCGTGGGCGTGGCGGCGCAGCTCGGCGAAGTCCGGCCCGCTGACGCGGTACTGCAGCGGGAAGCCGACCGGCGGGCCGTTTTCCAGCCGCACGACGATGCCGCGCAGCGGCCAGGGCTCGTCCTGGAACAGGCGGATCAGCTTCGCGCGCAGCGCCTCGCGCTCGGCCAGGCCGGCGGTCAGGATCACGAACTGCGCGAAGCTGGTCTGCGCCAGCTGCTGGTCGAGCGGCAGGTAGAAGCGCGGGCTGCCCGCGCCCACCCAGGCGACGTAGTTGTCGATGCCCGCCTGCCGATCGAGGAAAACCTCCAGCCGCTTCACCGCCGCCTCGGTGGCCTGGTGCGACACGCCCTCGGCCAGGCGCAGGTCGACCAGCAGCTCGGGCCGCGTCGAGTCGGGGAAGAACTGCTGCGGCACGAAGCGCGCGAACACGAACAGCGAGGCCGCGAAGATCGCCACCGTGAGCGCAATCACCGTCCACCGGAAGCACACGCAGGCATTCACCAGCGCGCGCAGGCGGTTGTAGAAGGGGGTGTGGTAGATCGCGTACTCGTCGTGCTGCGCGTGGCCTAGGATGTCGCGCTCGGCGATCCGCCGTCCGAGCGCCGGCCACACCCGGCCGATGAGCCGTGCGAGGCGCGAGGGCTGGCCGGCGCGCTGGCTGAAGTCCGGCAGCAGGTGGTAGCCGAGATAGGGCACGAACAGCACCGCCGCGACCCAGGACACCAGCAGCGCGATCACCGTGACCTGGAAGATCGAACGCGTGAACTCCCCCACCGAGGACGCCGCCAGCGCCACCGGCAGGAAGCCCGCGGCCGTCACCAGCGTGCCCGAGAGCATCGGCATCGCGGTCGAGGTCCACGCGTAGCTCGCCGCGCGCACCCGGCCCCAGCCCTGCTCCATCTTGCTCGCCATCATCTCGACCGCGATG
>JAREIX010000361.1 GCA_029286945.1 Thauera sp.
GTGGTGGGCTGGCTCGGCCTGCCGCCGGAGGCGAGCGCCGCCTTCGTGATGGGCTTCCTGCGCCGCGACTTCGGCGCCAGCGGCCTGTTCGCGCTGCAGGGCGAGCTGTCGATGGTGCAGGCGGTGGTGGGCATGGTCACGATCACGCTGTTCGTGCCCTGCATCGCCAGCCTGATGATGATCATCAAGGAGCGCGGCCTGAAGGTCGCCCTGCTGATGCTGGCGATGATCATCCCCACCGCCTTCATCGTCGGCGGTCTGCTCAACCACGGCCTGCGGCTGTTCTTCTGAAGGAGCCCGCACTCATGAACGCGACCCACGCCCAGCCGCACGAACGCATCCGCCTCACCGGCACCCCGGTGGGCCGCATGGTGCGCATCACCGACTTCGGCGACGAGATCGATCCGCTGCAGCGCGAGCAGCTGCACGCCTACGGCCTGTCGGCCGCGCACGCGGTGAAGGTGCTGCAGCAGACGCCGATGACGGTGCTGCTGTGCGAACACGTCGAGCTCGCGATCGAGCATGCGGTGGCCCGCCACATCTGGGCGGAGCCGGCCTGAGCCCATTGCGGGGCATGGGACTGCAGACAAGCCCGACATCATCCTCCATACTATACGGTATGGACCGAAGCCCGCCGCGGGGCAGGCCCGTACAGGTCGTTTTTTCAAACGGGAGAGGGAAACGATGTCGAAAGCCGCATACGAACACGGACTGGACAGGAATCCGGCCAACTACGTGCCGCTGTCGCCGCTCAGCTTCATCGAGCGCAGCGCGATGGTGTACCCCAATCGCGTCAGCGTGGTGCACGGCGCGCGCAGCTACACCTGGCGCGAAACCTACGAGCGCTGCCGCCGCCTGGCGAGCGCGCTGGTCGCCCACGGCGTGGGCAAGGGCGACACCGTCGCGGTGATGCTGCCCAACGTGCCGCCGATGTTCGAGGCCCACTTCGGCGTGCCGATGACCGGCGCCGTGCTCAACACGCTCAACACCCGTCTCGATGCCGAAGCCATCGCCTTCATGCTGCAGCATGGCGAGGCCAAGGTGCTGATCACCGACCCCGAGTTCGCCGGCGTGATCCGCGCCGCGCTCGAGCTGCTCGAGGGCGACAAGCCGCTGGTCATCGACGCCCTCGACGATGAATACCCCGGCGCCGATCGCGTCGGCACCCTGCTCTACGAGGACGTCCTCGCCACCGGCAACCCCGAGTTCCAGTGGCACCTGCCCGCCGACGAGTGGGACGCGATCGCGCTCAACTACACCTCCGGCACCACCGGCAACCCCAAGGGCGTCGTGTACCACCACCGCGGCGCGTACCTGAACGCCGCCTCCAACATCATCAGCTGGGGCATGCCGCAGCACGCGGTGTACCTGTGGACGCTGCCGATGTTCCACTGCAACGGCTGGTGCTTCCCGTGGACCCTGGCGGCCAACGCCGGCGTCAACGTCTGCCTGCGCAAGGTCGATCCGGCGCTGATCTTCGAGCTGATCCGCCGCCACAAGGTCAGCCACATGTGCGGCGCGCCGATCGTCTACGGCATGCTCATCAACGCCCCCGACGGCCTGCGCGCCGGCATCGAGCACAGCGTCGCCGGTCTCATCGCCGGTGCCGCGCCCCCGGCCGCCATCATCGAGGGCGCCGAGCGCATCGGCTTCGACATCACCCACGTCTATGGCCTGACCGAGACCTACGGCCCGGCCTCGGTGTGCGCCAAGCACCCCGAGTGGAACGCGCTCCCGATCGACCGCCGCGCCGAGCGCAACGGCCGCCAGGGCGTGCGCTACCACATGCAGGAAGCGATCACCGTGCTCGACCCGGTGACCATGGAGCCGGTG
>JAREIX010000164.1 GCA_029286945.1 Thauera sp.
GTCCCGGCGGGCGCCGCCGATGCAGGCGTCGAAGCCGAACTCCTCGATCGCCTCCAGCAGCGTCACCGACTGGTGCTTGTTGCGCGACTCGCCCGCGTGCTTGAGCACCACGGTGCCGCGCGCCATCGAGTCCTCCACCGAGCGCACGATCAGGCGCTCGCCCAGCTCGGCGGCGCGCTTGTCGCGGAAGTCGGTCACTTCCTTGTAGTTGTGGCCGGTGTCGATGTGCATCAGCGGGAAGGGGAAGCGGCCCGGGCGGAAGGCCTTCTCGGCCAGGCGCAGCAGGCAGATCGAATCCTTGCCGCCGGAGAACAGCAGCACCGGATTGGAACATTGGCCGGCGACTTCGCGCAGGATGTGGATGGCCTCGGCCTCGAGCCAGTCGAGGTGGGACAGCGTCTGTTTGGTCAGCGTGGACATGGTGCGATTACCGTTGCGGATGCTTGAGCGGATGGGTTCTGAATGCGCGCAGCGCGGCCCTGAAGCCGGCGCGCAGGGCGCCGAGGCGTTGCTGCAGGCTGCGGCGGCCGGCGCCGACTGCCGGGCTGTGCGGGGCTTGGGCGGGATGCTTGCCGTTCATGGTGTCAGCCCTCCTTCACGTGCAGGCCGCATTCCTTGGTTTCCGGGTTCTCCCACCACCAGCGCCCGGCGCGCACGTCCTCGCCGACGGCGATCGCGCGCGTGCAGGGGGCGCAGCCGATGCTGGGGTAGAACTGGTCGTGGAGCGCGTTGTACGGGACCTCGTTGATCCGGATATAGGCCCACACCTCGGCTTCCGTCCAGCTCGACAGCGGGTTGAGCTTCTCCAGGCCGTTGGCGGCGTCGAACTCGCGCACCGGCAGGCCGGCGCGGGTCACCGACTGCGCGGCGCGCAGGCCGGTGATCCAGGCCTTGCGGCCGGCGAGCGCACGGCGCAGCGGCTCCATCTTGCGCACGCCGCAGCAGGCCTTGCGCAGCTCGACCGAGTCGTAGAAAGCGTTGATGCCGTGGCTGCGCACGAACTGCTCGACCGCGCCGGCATCGGGGAAGTAGATCTCGAGCTTCGTGCCGTAGCGGCGCTCGACCTCGCCGATCAGCGTGTAGGTTTCGGCAGGCAGGCGGCCGGTATCGAGCGAGAAGACGGTGATCGGCAGCTCGTGCGACAGGATCAGGTCGGTCAGCACCATGTCTTCGGCGCCGAAGCTGTTGGCGAAGGCGAGCGCGCCATTCGTGGCATTCGCGCCGAACTCGGCTGCGGCCTCGCGCAGCAGGGCGAGCGCGGCGGCGGCCCGGGCGCCGACCGTGGCGCGCAGCGCGGCGGTCAGCTCCGGCCGGGTCGCCGGGTTGCTGGCCGCCGGGCGCAGTATCGACACGCTCGCGTTCATCAGGCGGCCTCCCGGGCGAGCGGACGGCGCGGCTGGCGGCGGAACAGCGGCTCGGGCCGGTCGACCGCGCCCTGGTAGGGCTCGGAGAAGTCCCGCAGGCTCGCGAGCGCGGCCTCGAGCTGGGCGGCGGTGTACTTGCCCGCGCGCGGCTGCAGTTCGCTGAAACCGCAGCGCAGCAGGAAGAAGAACTGGTCGCGCAGCACGTCGCCGATCGCGCGCAGCGCGCCGGTGTAGCCGTGGCGGGTGCGCAGCAGGGTGGCGAGCGAGTAGCCGCGGCCGTCGGCGAACTTGGGGAAGTCGACCGCGATCACCGGCAGCGCCGCGAGGTCGGCCGCCAGCGCGGTGGGGTCATCGTCGCCGGCCAGCCATACGCCGACCGCGCCGGCACGGGCCTGCTCCAGCAGCGCGTCGCGGCGCGCCTGCCACAGCGCCAGCGGCACGATCACGCGCCCGGCGGGCAGGGCCACGGTGGCGGCCTCCTCACCCTCGGCGAGGCGCAGCACGGTCCAGTCGTCGGCCTGGATGCGGCCGTTCTTGATGATGTCAGACATGAGCGATCTCCCCGGCTTGCTGGCGTGCGCCGCGCTCGGCATACACGCGGGTCTTGAACGGTTCCACGCCGATGCGGCGCACGGTGTCGATGAAGCGCTCGTCGTCGTGGCGGTGGTCGATGTAGTTGTTGATCAGCGAGGTGATCACGTCCGGCATCTCGGCGGCGGCGAAGGACGGGCCGATGACCTTGCCGAGCGCGGCCTCGTTGCCTTGCTGGCCGCCGATCGTCACCTGGTAGAACTCGGCGCCGTTCTTGTCGACGCCGAGGATGCCGATGTGGCCGACGTGGTGGTGGCCGCAGGCGTTCATGCAGCCCGAGATGTTGATCTCGAGGTCGCCGATGTCGAACAGGTAGTCGAGGTTGTCGAAGCGCTCCTGGATGGCCTTGGCGATCGGGATCGACTTGGCGTTGGCGAGCGCGCAGAAGTCGCCGCCCGGGCAGGAGATGATGTCGGTCAGCAGGCCGATGTTGGGCGTGGCCAGGCCGATCGCGCGCGCGTCCTGCCACAGGGCGACGAGGTCGGCCTCGCGCACGCTGGCGAGCACGATGTTCTGCTCGTGGGTGCTGCGCACCTCGCCGAAGCTATAGCGGTCGGCGAGGTCGGCGACGGCGTCGAACTGCTCGGCGGTGAGGTCGCCCGGCGCGACGCCATGGGGCTTGAGCGACAGCACCACGCTGGCGTAGCCCGGCACGCGGTGCTCACGCACGTTGCGGCGCGCCCAGGCGGCGAAGGTCTTGTCCTCGGCGAGGCGGGCGCGGTAGCCGGCGTCCGCCTGCAGCGGGCTCAGCACCGGGTCGGTGAAGCGGCTGGCGACGCGATCGATCTCGGCCTGGGTCAGCGTGGACGGGCCGTCCTCGAGGTGGGCGAATTCCGCCTCGACCTGGCGGGCGAACTCGGGGACGCCGAGCGCCTTCACCAGGATCTTGATGCGCGCCTTGTAGGCGTTGTCGCGGCGGCCGTGCTGGTTGTAGACGCGCAGGATGGCCTCGCAGTAGTTGAGGATCTGCTGCCACGGCACGAAGGCGGCGACCTCCTCGCCGATGATCGGCGTGCGCCCCAGGCCGCCGCCGACCAGCACGCGGAAGCCCAGCTCGCCGGCGGCGTTGCGGACGATGTCGAGGCCGATGTCGTGGACCTGGATCACCGCGCGGTCCTCCGCCGCGCCATTGACCGCGATCTTGAACTTGCGCGGCAGGAAGGCGAACTCGGGGTGGAAGGTGCTCCACTGGCGCAGGATCTCGCACCACGGGCGCGGATCGACGCGCTCGTCGGCGGCGACGCCGGCGAAGGGGTCGGAGGTGACGTTGCGGATGCAGTTGCCCGAGGTCTGGATGGCGTGCATCTGCACGTTGGCGAGCAGGCCGAGGATCTCGGGCACGTCCTCCAGGCGCGGCCAGTTGAACTGGATGTTCTGGCGCGTGGTGATGTGGCCGTAGCCGCGGTCGTAGGTGCGGGCGATGTGGCCCAGCGTGCGCAGCTGCTTCGAGTTCAGGTTGCCGTAGGGCGCCGCGATGCGCAGCATCGGCGCATGGCGCTGGATGTAGAGCCCGTTCTGCAGGCGCAGCGGGCGGAACTCGTCGTCGCTGAGTTCCCCGCCGAGATAGCGGCGAGTCTGGTCGGCGAACTGTGCGACGCGTTCGTCGACGATGCGCTGGTCGTATTCGTCGTACTGGTACATGAGGACTCTCTCTGTGGAATGGGTATTCCGGGTCTGGGCCCGGGGGCGCTTCGGTTGGTGTTCAGCGTGCGATCAGCTTGGCGCCGACCAGCACCAGCATGGTGGCCAGCATCGGGCGCAGGACGCGGTCGGGCACCTTGGTCGAGATGTGGCTGCCGAGCCAGATGCCGGGCAGCGAACCGATCAGCAGGCTGCCGAGCAGCAGCCAGTCGACGCTGCCGAGGAACCAGTGGCCGATGCCGGCGACCGCGGTGAGCGGCACGGCGTGGGCGATGTCCGAGCCGACGATGCGCAGCGCGGGCATCGCCGGGTACAGAAAGAATAGCGCAGTGACGCCGAGCGCGCCGGCGCCCACCGAGGAGATCGACACCAGCACGCCGAGCACCGCGCCGGTGAGGATGGTGAGGCGGGCGGTGCGCGCGGGGTCGGCGGGACGGCCGCCCGAACGCGCCACCGCGAAGGCCTGGATGCGCTTGCGGAAGATCAGCGCCACCGCGGTCAGCAGCAGCGCGAAGCCGAGCGCGACCTTGATCAGGCTGGCCGCGCCTTCGATGCCGCCGGGGGCGAAGCGGCCCACCAGCACGAGCGTGAGCGCCGCTGCCGGGATGCTGCCGGTGGCGAGCAGGCGGGTGATGTTCCAGTCGACCGTGCCCCTGAGGCCATGCGCCAGCGTGCCGCCGGCCTTGGTGATCGCGGCGTAGAGCAGGTCGGTGCCGACCGCCACCGAGGGGTGGATGCCGAACATCAGCACCAGCAGCGGCGTCATCAAGGAACCGCCCCCAACGCCGGTCAGACCGACGATGGCACCGACTGCGAAACCGGCGATGGTGTAGGCGAAGTCCATTTAATCCGCTCCTGGATGGTGCGGTGCATCGTAAGGATTTCGCTTAAGCACAAGAAGCGGTTTATGGTTAGACTTTAAGAACTCGTTGTTATATGTGAGCGATCATGAACCTCCAGCAACTGCGTTACGTGCATGAAGTGGCCCGCCGCGGGCTCAACGTGTCCGAGGCTGCCGACGCGCTGTTCACCTCGCAGCCGGGCGTGTCCAAGCAGATCCGTCTGCTCGAGTCCGAGCTCGGGGTCGAGATCTTCACCCGCCACGGCAAGCGTCTGGTCGCCGTCACCGAGCCGGGGCGCGCGGTGCTGGCGATCGCCGAGCGCGTGCTGCGCGACCTCGACAACCTGCAGCAGGTGGGCGAGGAGTTCGCCAACGAGGCGGTGGGCCGGCTGTCGATCGCCACCACCCACACCCAGGCGCGCTACGTGCTGCCCGACGTGATCCGCCGCTTCATGCAGCGCTACCCCCAGGTCAAGCTCGAGCTGCACCAGGGCAACCCGCGCCAGGTGTGCGAGATGGTGCTCGAGGGCTCCGCCGACATCGCCATCGCCACCGAGGCGATCGCCGAGTACGACGACCTGGTGATGCTGCCCTGCTACCAGTGGAACCGCTGCGTGGTCGCCACCCCGCGCCACCCGATCCTGCAGGCTGCGCCGCTGACGCTGGAGGAGATCGCACGCTACCCGCTGATCACCTACGACGATGCCTTCACCGGCCGCGGCCAGATCAACAAGGCCTTCCTCGGCCGTGGCCTGAAGCCCAAGGTCGTGCTCACCGCGATCGACTCCGACGTGATCAAGAAGTACGTCGAGATGGACCTCGGCATCGGCATCCTCGCCCGCATGGCCTACGACCCGGCGGAGGACCGCCGGCTCGGCATGGCCGATGCGGCGCACCTGTTCGAGTCGAGCACGACCCGGATCGGCCTGCGCAGGCGGGCCTGGCTGCGCGCCTACGTGTATGCCTTCATCGAGGGCTTCGCGCCGCATCTGTCGCGGCGCATGGTGGAGCGGGCGCTCGCCGGCGGCGGCACCGATCCCGGGCTGTGAGTGGCCGCGCCGGGGCGAGGCGGTGCGCGCCGCGCTTCAGCCGCGTTCGAACCAGCGCCGCAGCCGCGCGCCGCGCAGGTCGGCGCCGAGGCCGGCGATCAGGCGCACGCGCGCCTTGAGCGGGTCGAGCGCGCCGGCGTCGAGCCAGTGGCCGGGAGCGTCGGCGCGGTGCCGGCTGATGCCGCCGCCGCAGCGGCTGGCGAGCACCAGCGGGACCGAGTCCGGCAGCTCGTTCAGGGCCGGCAGCCAGGCGTCGGGCAGGCTGGCGTTGCCCGGCAGCGCCACCACCACGCCGGCGACCGCGCCGGCCAGGCTGGCGCCGGCGAGGGCGCGCACCAGCGCCGGCGAGCTGCCGGCGGCCACGGCGAGCAGTTCGACCGGTGGCAGCATCTGCAGTCCGGGCGGCAGGGCGACGCGGCTGTTGCGCGCGGGCGCGAGTGCGTGCAGCGCGGCATCGCTCGCCAGCGTGGTGAGCGCGCCCTCGCGGCTGAAGGCGTCCACCGCCGAGGGGTGACGCTTGGCGATCGCGGCCGCGGGCAGGATGCGGTCGCCGAGCACGGCGAGCACGCCGGCGCGGCCCGCGGCCGGGCGGCAGGCGAGCGCCACCGCCTGGTACAGGTTGAGCGGGCCGTCGGCCGACAGCGCGGTGGCGGGGCGCATCGCCGCGGTCATCACCACCGGCTTGGCGGCGCTCACGGTGATGTGCAGGAAGTAGGCCGTCTCCTCCAGCGTGTCGGTGCCGTGGGTGATGACGATGCCGTCGACCGCGGGGTCGTCGGCCAGCGCCTGCACGCGACGCGCGAGCGCGAGCCAGTGCGGCGGGCCCATGTCCTTGCTGTCGAGGTTGAACAGCTGCTCGGCCGACAGCCGGGCGAGCGCCGCGAGCGGCGGCACGGCGGCGATCAGCGCCTCGGCGCCGAGCTGGCCGGCCGCGTAGCCGCTGGTGTCGGTGGCCGAGCCGGCGGTGCCGGCGATGGTCCCGCCGGTGGCGAGCAGGGCGATGTGGGGTGTGCGCATGGTGTGAACCGAGGGGACGGATGCGTTGCGGGAATGGGGGCCGCGGCCGGGCGGCATCAGCCGGCGTGCCCGGCGCTGCTGTCGCGCAGCGCGACGATGCGGCGCTCGCGCTCCTGCTCGAGCAGGCGCAGGGCCGCATCGGGCGGCACGCCGAGCGTCTCCAGCACCCAGCCGGTGAGCTTGAGGCTGGATTCGAGCGTCTCCGGCACCACCACCGAGGCGCCCGCCTCGCGCAGCAGCAGCGCGTGCTTCTCGTCGCGTGCGCGCGCGATCACCCGCAGCATCGGCATCAGCCGGCGGATGCCCTGCACCGCGTGGATGGCGGCGGCGGTGTGGTCCATGGTCAGCACCACCGCGCGCGCCTGGTCGATGCGCAGCTTGCGCAGCAGCTCGGGCCGGCTGGCGTCGCCGAACACCAGCGGCACGCCGGCCTTCCTCTGGTGGGCGATGAGCTGGGCGTCGTTCTCGATGGCGACGAAGGCCACCCCCTGCTCGGCCAGCATCTGCCCGACCATCTGCCCGACGCGGCCATAGCCGGCGATGATGACGTGGCCGCCGAGCTCGCCGACCTCGGTGTCCTCCGGTGCGGGCGGCGCGGCGCGGCGGTCGATGCCGTCGCCCAGGCTCTGTCCGAGGCGGGCGACCACCGGGGCGACGAGCATCGACACGCCGACCACGATCAGCATGAACTGGCCCACCTGACGTTCGAGCAGGCCGAGCGTGAGCGCCATGCCGATGACGATGAAGGCGAACTCGCCGCCCTGGCCGAGCAGCAGCCCGCCCTCGGCCGCGCGCCCCCACGACAGCCCGAAACCGCGCAGCAGCGCGAACACGATCGCCGCCTTCATCGCCAGCAGGCCGACGACCGAGAGCGGAATCCACAGCGGCTCGGCGAGCAGCGCACGCAGGTCGATGCCCATGCCCACCGACATGAAGAACAGGCCCATCAGCAGGCCCTTGAAGGGCTCGATGGTGATCTCGACCTCGTGGCGGAACTCGGTC
>JAREIX010000165.1 GCA_029286945.1 Thauera sp.
GAACTTGGGCCGGCCGGCGCTGGCCTTGCGGATGCGCTGGTAGAGCTTCTTCTGCTGCCAGTCGGCGATCCAGTTCGGCTCGCGCTTGGGCAGGTCGCCACGCATCGGGAAGGGGGTGTCGGGCAGGTTGAGCGTCTTGCGGTAGTCGGCCATGGCGGAAACGGAGGTCGGTTGGTTCGGTGCGATTCGGGTGGGCGGCTCGCGCGTGATCAGGCCGCGTCGTTGGGCGATGGGGCGTCGGGGCGCGCTGCGAACCAGTCGCGCGCCACCTGCGCGTCGCGCGCGATCTGGGCGCGCAGGGCGTCGAGCGATTCGAACTTGCGCTCTTCGCGCAGCTTGTGCAGGAAATGCACGCGGATGTGCGCGCCGTAGCAGTTCTGCGTCCAGTCGAAGAGGTGCACTTCGAGCCGGGCGCGGCCGCGGGAGGTGGCGGTCGGGCGCACGCCGACGTTGGCGACGCCGGTGACGCGATGCGCGGCCAGGCCTTCGACGCTGACCGCGAACACCCCCGACAGCGCCGGACGGCGGTGCTTCATCTGGATGTTGGCGGTGGGAAAGCCGAGCTGGCGGCCGAGCTTGTCGCCGTGGCTGACGCGCCCGGCGATGCTGTAGGGGCGGCCGAGCAGGCGCGCGGCGTGGTCGAGATCGGCTTCGAGCAGCGCGGCGCGCACGGCGGAGCTCGACACGCGCTCGCCCCCGACGTCGAGGGTCGGCATCGATTCGACGCCGAAGCCATGCACCCGACCGGCTTCGCGCAACATGGCGAAATTGCCCTGCCGGCGCGCGCCGAAACAGAAGTCGTCACCCACGAACAGGTGGCGCACCCCGAGTCCGCGCACCAGCGTGTCGTTGATGAAGCCCTCCGCGCTCTGGGCGGCAAGGCGGGTATCGAAGCGGCACACGTAGGTGCGATCCACGCCGGCGGCGTCGAGCAGCAGCAGCTTCTCGCGCAGCGAAGCGAGGCGGGCCGGAGCGTCGTCAGGGCTGAAGAACTCGCGCGGGTGCGGCTCGAAGGTGAGCACCACCGCCGGCAGGCCGAGCGCGCGGGCCTTTCCGGTCAGCAGCGAAAGCAGCGCCTGGTGGCCGAGATGCACGCCATCGAAATTGCCGATGGTGAGCACCGACGCCGTGTCGGCGTGCTCGGGAATCCCGCGGTGAACCTGCATAAGCGCCTGAAAAAGCCGCAATTATAGCGACAAAGCCCGCAGCTGCGGGCCTGAGCGGGCGGATTGGGGTGATGCCGCGGCGGCGGGCCTCCCGTCGTACGCCACCTGCCGCACGGCGGGATTCGCGCGCAATCCAGTTCCCGCCGCGTGCATCGGGGCCCGGGTCCGCCGTCAGTCCAGGCGGGCGACGCGGGTGGGCGCGCTGGGCGCGTGGTCCTCGAAGTAGCGCTTGATGCCGCGCATCAGCGCGGTGGCCATCTTGTCCTGGTAGGCCTCGTCGTTCAGCCGGCGCTCTTCCTGAGGGTTGCTGATGAAGGCGGTCTCGACCAGCACCGAGGGGATGTCGGGGGCGCGCAGCACCGCAAAGCCGGCCTGTTCGACCTCGGGCTTGTGCAGGCGGTTGATGGTGCCCAACTCGCCGAGCATCGCGCGCCCGAGCTTGAAGCTGTCGTTGATCGTCGCCGTCTGCGACAGGTCGAGCAGGGTGCGGGCGATGTGGCCGTCCTGGCGCGCCAGATTCACGCCGCCGACGAGGTCGGCGTCGTTCTCCTTCTGGGCCAGCCAGCGCGCGGCCGAGCTCGATGCGCCGCGCTCGGACAGCACGTAGACCGAGCTGCCATTGGCCTCGGGGCGCACGAAGGCGTCGGCGTGGATCGACACGAACAGGTCGGCGCGCACCCGGCGCGCACGCGCCACGCGCTGGTGCAGCGGCACGAAGTAGTCGCCGTCGCGGGTGAGCACCGCACGCATGCCCGGCTCGGCGTCGATCCGGCGCTTGAGGCGGCGTGCGATGGAGAGCGTCACGTTCTTCTCGTAGCTGCCTCCGCGGCCGATTGCGCCCGGGTCCTCGCCGCCGTGGCCGGCGTCCAGCACCACCGTGTACAAGCGGTTCACGCCCGCCTCGCCGCGACCTCCGCGGCGGGCCGGCTGACTCGGCTCGTTGCGCGCGACGGTGCTGGTGTCCTTGCCGGCGTCGCCCATGGCGGCATCCATCGGCGAATCCTTCAGAATCAGCGCCATCAGCGGGTCATGCTCTTCGGTCGGATGCAGGTCGAGCACGAGGCGGTGACCGTAATCGCCCACCGGAGCGAGCGTGAACACCTGCGGGTTCACCGCCGACTTGAGCTCGACCACGACGCGGACCACCCCCGGCCGGTTCTGCCCGGCGCGGATGACGCGGATGTAGGGGTCGCTGTCGAGCACCTTCGAGGGCAGCGATTCGAGCACGCTGTTGAGCTCGACGCCCTCGAGGTCGACCACCAGCCGGTGCGGGTCCTGCACCAGCATGTGGCTGAAGCGCAGCTGCGCCGCGCCTTCGAGCGTGATCCGAGTGTATTCGGGCGACGGCCACACCCGTACCGCGACCAGGCTGGTGGAGGCCGGGTAGGCGACCGGGCTGACCAGCATCGCCAGCGAGGCGCCGGCGAACTTGAGCAGGCGGCGGCGATCGAGCCGCGGTGCGCCGTCCGGCGCACAGGCACTGTCGAGGGGGATCAGATCGTCTTGGGCGCCGGGTCCGCGCTCCGTAATGCCTTTACCAGTTCGATCACGCATGTCCGCCCCGCTTCCGTGTTTCCGCTGATCTCCACAAACCGCCCGTTTTCCCTGGCTTCGAGGCGAATCTCGACGTCGGGAGCGGGCAGGTAGGGCAGCGCCTTGTCGGGCCACTCCACCATGCACACGCCTTGTCCGGCGAAGTATTCGTCCAGCCCCGCGTCCAGGTATTCTTCGGGCGAATTGAAGCGATAAAAATCAAAGTGATATAAGTCTAATCTAGAAACGACGTAAGGTTCAATCAAGGTGTAAGTGGGGCTCTTGACCTTGCCCTCATGGCCGAGGCCGCGCAGCACGCCGCGGGTCAGCGTGGTCTTGCCCATGCCGAGATTGCCCTCGAGCCAGATCTGCAGCCGCGGTGCCAGCGCCGTGGCGAGCGCGGCGCCCAGTGTTTCCGTGTCCTTTTCGTCCGCCAAGTGCGCCTGCAGGCGGGCGCCGCTATCATCGGCGGCGTGAATCAGTTCGATCATGGGAATCTCTCGGAGATGGCATCAAGCTCGGAAGCGCGCGCCGCGGAGGGCGGCGAGCGGCCGCCTGTCGATGGCGAGGGCCTTGTTGCGCGGATCAGACAGTGGGGGCAGGAGCTCGGCTTCGACGCCGTCGGCGTCGGCGGCGTGGATCTCGCCGCGGCCGAGCCTGGCCTGCTTGCCTGGCTCGAGGCCGGGTTTCACGGGGAGATGGATTATATGGCGCGGCACGGCCTCAAGCGCGCCCGCGCCGCCGAGCTGCTCCCCGGCACGCTGCGTGTGATCAGCGCGCGCATGGCCTACTGGCCCGACGCCGCCCCGGCCGCGGACGTGCTGGCCGACGGCGAGCGCGCCTACGTGTCGCGCTACGCGCTCGGCCGCGATTACCACAAGCTGCTGCGCACCCGGCTGCAGAAGCTCGCCGACCGCATCAGCGCCGCGGTGCCGCACCACTACCGCGTCTTCACCGACTCGGCGCCCATCCTCGAGGTCGAGCACGCCAGCCGGAAGGGCCTGGGCTGGCGCGGCAAGCACACGCTGCTGCTCGACCGCGCCGCGGGCTCGTGGTTCTTCCTCGGTGAGATCCTCACCGACCTGCCGTTGCCGGTGGATGCGCCGGTGGCCGCGCACTGCGGGCGCTGCACCGCCTGCATCGATGCCTGTCCGACCGGGGCGATCGTCGCCCCTTACCAGGTGGATGCGCGGCGCTGCATCTCCTACCTGACCATCGAGCTGCACGGGCCGATCCCGGTCGAGCTGCGCCCGCTGCTCGGCAACCGCATCTACGGCTGCGACGACTGCCAGCTGGTGTGCCCGTGGAACCGCTTCGCGCGGATCAGCCGCGAGCCGGACTTCGCGCCCCGGCACGGGCTCGACAGCGCCCGGCTGGCCGAGCTCTTCGCGTGGACGGCCGCCGAGTTCGCCGAGCGCACCGCCGGCAGCCCGATCTACCGCATCGGCCATGCGCGCTGGCTGCGCAACATCGCGGTGGCGCTCGGCAACGGTCCGGCCACCGCCGCGGCGCGCGCGGCCTTGCAGGCGCGCGCGAACGACGACGACGCCCTGGTGCGCGAGCACGTGGCGTGGGCGCTGGAGCGCCTCGACGCCGCCGCGGCCGGCTAGAATGCGCGCCCGCAACCCACCAGGATCGACCGCCATGGAAGCGCGCATCGTCACGCTGGAAACCAAGCTGATGGCCGCCGAGGACCTGCTCGACGAGCTCAACCGCACCGTCTGGCGCCAGCAGCAGGAGCTCGACCTGCTGCGCGAGCATGTCCGCCAGCTGGCGCAGCAGCTCAGGACCCTGCAGCCGGCCAATCCGCTGCGTCCGGAGGACGAGATCCCGCCGCACTGGTGAGGTGGCGGCGCGGGATCAGCCGATCAGCGCACCAGTGAGGCGGGACAGGGTGTCGCCGAAGGCGGTGGTGAGGATCACCAGGGCCGTCATGCCGTGGCAGAAGAGCCTCACCGCGCCGCGGATGCGCGGGTGCGCCGCGTGCAGTTCGAGGAAGACGGTGCACACCAGGTGCAGCTTGAGCGCCATCACCAGCGCCACGCCTGTCGCGACCAGCACCGCGTTCGCGTCGGCGCGGCCGATGCCGGCACCGCCGAGGCTCAGCAGCACCAGCAGCAGCCAGGCCAGATCGATCTTGCGGTCGGAGATCTTGCGTCCGGGGCTCATGTCGCGCCTCATCCGAGCAGGTAGAACAGCGGAAAGATCATCAGCCAGATCATGTCGGTGACGTGCCAGTAGCAGGCGAAGGCCTCCAGCCCGCTGTGCTCGTCGCGCGTGTAGGCGCCAAAGCCGGTGCGCGCGATCACCCACAGCATGCCGAGCAGGCCCCAGAACACATGCACCAGGTGGGTGAAGGTCAGGTAGTAGTAGCTGACGATGAACACACCGCCGCTGCCGTCCAGCCCGAGCGCGAAGTTGCGCTGCAGCTCGAACACCTTGATCGCCGGGTAGCCGAGGCCGAACACGAAGCCGGCCGCCATCCAGCGCAGGCAGGCGGCGCGCTCGCCACGGCGCATCGCGTGCAGCGCGCGCGCCACGCACCAGCCGCTCGTCAGCAGCATCAGCGTGTAGCCGGTGCCGGCGAGCAGCGACAGCTGCGCCGGCCCGGCGCGGAAGGCCTCCGGGTGATGGGCGCGGGCGACGAAGAAGACCGCGAACAGCAGCGCGAATTCGGTGATCTCGCAGAAGATGCCCACCCACATCGCCTTGCTGCCGGGGATCCGGCCGGCGGGTGCGGCGGTCGGCGCGGGGCCGGGAGCATCAAGCGGCAGGGGCACGGCGAGGGTCACGGCGGCAGGCGGCGCGGGGCCGCGAAGAGTATTTCCGATACCGGGATGCTGCCACCGCCAGGCGGCATTCGCCTTGATTCTGCTCAGAAAATGCGCGCCTTCCCGGCAATCGGGAACGCCGCCCGCACCGCCGGCAAACCCGTCGCCCCGCCGGCGGCGGGCGGTGCGATAATCGCGGCCCCCGTGTTCAGGAGGCTCGCATGAGCAGGATCTTCACGCCGCTGCTGCTGGCGTCGGCACTCGCAGCGCCCACCTTCGCCCAGGCGGAGACGGTCGGCCATGTCGATACCGCGTTCAAGCTGATCGGCCGCAACCACCAGGTCGTGGTCGAAGCCTTCGACGACCCCAAGGTCAAGGGCGTGGCCTGCTACGTCTCGCGCGCCCGCACCGGCGGCATCAAGGGTACGCTCGGCCTGGCCGAAGACACCGCCGATGCCTCGGTGGCCTGCCGCCAGGTCGGCGAGATCGCCTTCACCGGGCCGTTGAAGGAGCAGGAGGAGGTGTTCTCGCAGAGCGCCTCGATCCTGTTCAAGAAGGTCCGCATCGTGCGTATGGTCGACGCCCGGCGCAACACGCTGGTCTATCTCGTCTATAGCGACAAGCTGATCGACGGCAGCCCCCAGAACAACGTGACCGCGGTGCCCGTGCCGGCCGCGCTCGCCATCCCGCTGCGCTGAAACCGCGCGGCGCCGATGCGCGCTGCCCCGCCTGGCGCGGAGTGGGCGCGCTTTTTTCATTTCTCCCATCATGAACTCGACCACCACTGCCCATCCCGTCCTCCGTCTCCTGTCCGGAACCAGCCTCGTCGTACAGATCGCGATCGGCCTCGTCTGCGGCATCGCGGTCGCGCTGGTCGCACCCGAGCTCGCGCGCTCGACCGCGCTGCTCGGCGACATCTTCATCGCCGCGCTGAAGGCGGTGGCGCCGGTGCTGGTGTTCGTGCTCGTCACCGCCGCGGTGGCCGGGCATCGCCATGGCACCGAGACCCACATCCGCCCGGTGCTCGCGCTGTACCTCGCCGGCACCTTCGGCGCTGCGCTGGTGGGCGTGCTCGCCAGCTTCATGTTCCCTACCAGCCTGGTGCTCGAGGCGCCGCAGGTGGCCGCCACGCCGCCGGGCGGCATCGTCGGCGTGCTCAAGAACCTGCTCATGGGCGCGGTCTCGAATCCGGTCAAGGCGCTGATGGAGGCCAACTACATCGGCATCCTGGTGTGGGCGATCGGCCTCGGCGCCGCGCTGCGCCATGCCAGTCCGGGCACCCAGGCGGTGCTCGCCGATCTCGCGCAGGCGGTGTCGAAGATCGTTCGGGTGGTGATCCGCTTCGCCCCCTTCGGCATCTTCGGCCTGGTGGGCGCCACGCTCACCGAATCGGGCCTCGGTGCGCTGCTCGGCTACGGCCGGCTGCTGCTCGTGATCGTCGGCAGCATGCTGTTCGTGGCGCTCGTGCTCAACCCGCTGCTGGTGTTCTGGAAGACGCGGCGCAATCCCTTTCCGCTGGTGTTCACCTGCCTGCGCGAGAGCGGCCTGACGGCCTTCTTCACCCGCAGCTCGGCGGCCAACATCCCGGTTAACCTCGAACTCTGCCGCCGCCTCGAGCTGCACGAGGACACCTACTCGATCTCGATCCCGCTCGGCGCGACGATCAACATGGCGGGCGCGGCGATCACGATCGCGGTGATGAGCCTGGCCGCGGCCCACACCCTGGGCATCGTGGTCGATCTGCCCACTGCGCTGCTGCTGTCGGTGGTATCGGCGCTCGGCGCCTGCGGGGCCTCGGGGGTGGCGGGCGGCTCGCTGCTGCTGATCCCGATGGCGTGCAACCTGTTCGGCATCCCGACCGACGTCGCGATGCAGGTGGTGGCGATCGGCTTCATCATCGGCGTGGTGCAGGATTCGGTGGAGACCGCGCTCAACTCGTCGACCGACGTGCTGTTTACCGCGGCCGCCTGCCGCGCGGCGTCCGCGCGCTGACCCCGCGGCGCGGGCCGCCCGCCGCGCGGGCCGGTTC
>JAREIX010000166.1 GCA_029286945.1 Thauera sp.
CGCGATGCCTTTGCCCAGGGAGGACACGACACCGCCGGTAACGAAGACGTATTTGGTCATGGGAGATGTGCTGCGGGAAAGCGCGATGATAACCGATGCGCCCGAACCGCGTCAGCAGTCCGGGCGCGGCGGGGACGCACCTGGCACGCCTTCCGGACGCGCCGGGGTCGCGCCGCCCGCCTGATCGCTCAGGCCATGCCGCGCAACTCGCGCAGCAGCACCGACAGCATCGCCATGTCGATCGCCGGCGCGGCGCGGATCTCGCCGAGCAGCTGGAGGTAGCGCTCGAGCGGCACCGCGGCGCGCGCACGCCAGGCTTGCAGCACCTCCGCGGTGTCGGCGGCCTCGGGCGCCTGGCGCAGCGCCTCGCTCGCCAGCGCACGCGCGAGCGCGGACAGGTCGCTGCGCAGCGCCCCCCGCGCCAGCCCCTGCCAGCGGCTGTCGGCAGGCAGAGCCGAGATCTGGCGGCCGAGCCAGTGCAGGTCGAGCTCGCCACCGAGGGCGAAATACACCCGCGCCACCGCCGCCTCGTCGCGGCCGCGCTCCACCGCCACCTCGACCAGGTCGAGCGCCGAATACAGCTCCTCGAGCGCCGCCACCCGCTGCGCCAGCGCCAGCGGCACGCCCTGCTCCACCCGGCGCGCCACCGCGGCGTCGAGCTCGGCGCGGTAGGCGGGCACGACGTACTCGGCCAGGCCTTCGGCGAGCGCCGCGACGCCAGGCGAGAAGTGGGAGATGGTCGCCTGCAGGTCGGCCAGCCACGGCCGCTGGCGCAGGAACCACAGCGTGCCGCGCTGCACCAGGCGGCCGGACTCCTGGATCAGCTCGGTCTGCACCGCGTCGTCGATCTGGTTGTCGAGCGCCTCGATCCCGCGCCACAGCGCCACCAGCCCAAAGGCCTCGCGGGTGGCCATGTAGGCGCGCACGACGTCGGCGGCCGAGGCGCCGAGCTCGGACTTGAGCCGGCTGACGAAGGTCGGCCCGACGCGGTTGATCATGCTGTTGACCACGTGGGTGGAGATGATCTCGCGGCGCAGCGGGTGAGCCTGGATCTGCGCCGGGAAACGCTCGCGCAGCGGCGCCGGGAAGTAGCGCTCGAGCGCGGTACGGATGTAGGGGTCCTCGGGCACGTCGGAGGCGAGCACCTCGTCGTAGAGCTCGATCTTGCTGTAGGCCAGCAGCACCGCCAGCTCGGGATTGGCGAGGCCGATGCCGGCCGCCTTGCGCTCGGCGAGCTCCTCGTCGTTGGGCAGGTATTCGAGCTTGCGGTTGAGCCGCCCGGCGTGGGCGAGCCGGCGCATGAACTCGGCCTGCTCGTCGAGCAGCGCCACCCCACGTGTGCGCGTCACCGACAGGATCTGGGTCTGCGCATAGTTGTCGCGCAGCACCAGCACGGCGACCTCGTCGGTCATGTCGGCGAGCAGCTGGTTGCGCTGCTTCATGGTCAGCTCGCCCTCGGCCACCACGCCGCCGAGCAGGATCTTGATGTTGACCTCGTGGTCCGAGCAATCCACGCCGCCGGAGTTGTCGATGGCGTCGGTGTTCACCCGCCCGCCCTTCAGCGCGAACTCGATGCGGCCGAGCTGGGTGGCACCGAGGTTGCCGCCCTCGCCCAGCACCTTGCAGCGCAGTTCGCCGCCATTGACCCGCAGCGCGTCGTTGGCGCGGTCGCCCACGGCGGCGTCGGTTTCGGACGCGGCCTTGATGTAGGTGCCGATGCCGCCGTTGTAGAGCAGCTCGACCGGCGCGGTGAGGATGGCGCGGATCAGCTCGGTCGGGGTCAGGCGCTCGGCCTGGATGTCGAGCGCGGCACGCAGCTCGGGCGACAGGGTGATCGACTTGGCGCTGCGCGGCCACACGCCGCCGCCCTGCGAGATCAGGGACTTGTCGTAGTCGTCCCAGCTCGAGCGTGGCAGCGCGAAGATGCGCGCGCGCTCCTGCCACGAGCGTGCGGGGTCGGGATCGGGGTCGATGAAGATGTGGCGATGGTCGAAGGCCGCGATCAGCCGCGTCTGCTTCGACAGCAGCATGCCATTGCCGAACACGTCGCCCGACATGTCGCCGATGCCGGCGGCGGTGAAGGGCTCGTCCTGGATGTTCTTGCCCATCTCGCGGAAGTGGCGCTTGACCGCCTCCCAGGCGCCGCGCGCGGTAATCGCCATCTTCTTGTGGTCGTAACCCACCGAGCCGCCCGAGGCAAAGGCGTCGCCCAGCCAGAAGCCGTACTCGGCGGAGACCTCGTTGGCATAGTCGGAGAAGCTCGCCGTGCCCTTGTCGGCGGCGACAACCAGATAGGGATCGTCCTCGTCGTGGCGCACGACCTCGGCCGGCGGCACCACCGCGCCCTGCACCAGGTTGTCGGTGAGATCGAGCAGCCCGCGCAGGAAGTTGCGATAGCAGGCGATGCCCTCGGCGAGCAGCGCCTCGCGCCCACCCTCGGCCGGCGGACACTTGACCACGAAGCCGCCCTTGGAGCCCACCGGCACGATCACCGCGTTCTTGACGATCTGCGCCTTCACCAGGCCGAGGATCTCGGTGCGGAAGTCCGCGGGATCTTCGCCGGCGAGAACTTGAACGACAGGTAGGCCTTGTGTCCGCCGTCGCGGTCGCGCTGGAACCAGTTGGTGCGCAGCGTGGCCAGCACCATCGCCAGGAACTGGCGCAGGATGCGGTCCTCGTCGAGGTTGGCGACGGCGTTGAGTTCGGCCTCGATCGCCGCCACCCGCGCCGCGCACTGCGCCGCGCGATCGCCGGCGAGGGCGGGGTCGAAGCGGGTGCGGAAGAGTTCGAACAGCGCCCGCGCCAGCTTCGGGTAGGCGGCGAGCGTCTGCTCCATGTAGGCCAGGCTGAAGGTGAAGCCGGCCTGGCGCATGTAGCGGGCGTAGGCGCGCAGCACATTGACCTCGCGCCACGACAGCCCGGCGAGCAGTACCAGGCGGTTGAAGTCGTCGTTGTCGACCTCGCCGCGCCAGGCGCGCAGGAAGGCGTCCTGGAACAGCGGCCGCAGCTCGTGGATGTTCAGGTTCTCGGCGCCCGCGTAGTGCAGGCCGAAGTCGTGCAGCCAGACCGTGCGCCCGTCCTGGCGCTGGATGTCGGAGGGGCGCTCGTCCATCACCTTGACGCCCATGCGCTCGAGCATCGGCAGGCTCTGCGACAACGGCACCGGCGCATCGAGCCGGTACAGGCGCAGGTTGAGCCGCCCGCCCGCGACCTCGAGCGGCACGTAGAGGTTGAGCCCGAGCGCCTCGCCGTCGGCGAGCGCCTCCATCTGCTCGATGTCGAACACCGCCATGCGCGCCGAGTAGTCCTCGCGGTAGCCCGCCGGGAAGCCGCCGCCGTAGCGCCGCATCAGCGCCAGGCCACGCTCCTCGCCGCACTGCTCGACCAGCGCCTGCTGCAGCTCGTCCTCCCAGCGCCGGGAGGCGCGGATCAGGCGGCGCTCGAGCGCGCGCGTATCGAAGGGCGGGATGGTCGAGTCCTGCGTACGCACGGTGATCAGGATGCGGGCCAGCGCCGAGTCGGAGAACTGCACGTCGAACTCGGACGAGGCGCCGTTGAAGGCCTCCATCAGCACCGCCTGCATGCGCTTGCGCTGGTCGGTGTTGTAGTGCTCGCGCGGCACATAGACGAGGCAGGAGACGAAGCGCGCAAAGGGGTCGCAGCGCACGAAGAGCCGCGTGCGCAGGCGCTCGCCCAGGCGCAGGATGCCGATCGCGTGGGTGTAGAGCTCGTCGGGGCCGATCTGGAACAGCTCGTCGCGCGGGTAGCGCTCGATGATCGTCTGCAGCGTCTTGGCCGCATGGCCGCCGGGTGGCAGCCCGGCGCGTTCGATCACCGCCGCGACCTTGCGCCGCAGCAGCGGAATCTGCGCCGGCGGCGTGCCGTAGGCGGTCGAGGCCAGCAGGCCGATCACCCGCCGCTCGCCATGCACCCGGCCCTCGGCGTCGTAGGTCTTGATGCCAAGGAAGTCGAGGTAGCCCGGGCGATGCACGGTCGAGCGCGTGTTGGACTTGGTGATCGTCAGCACGCCCGGCACGTGCGCCTGCGCCCTGAGCTGGGGCGGCAGCGCCGCGAACGAGCGCGACTGGCCATCGTCGCCCTCGCCGCGCAGCAGGCCCAGCCCGGAGCCGGACACGATGCGCAGCTCGTTGCCCTCCTCGCTGCTCACCAGTTGGTAGTCGCGGCAGCCGAGCAGCACGAAGTTGTCGTTGGCGAGCCAGTCGAGAAAGGCGCGCGCCTCGGCGCGCTCGCCGGCGTCCACCGTGGCCGGGATGGCGTCGATGCCGGAGATGATCTCCTGCAGCCGCTCGCGCATCTGCGGCCAGTCGCTGACCGCCGCGCGCACGTCGGCCAGCGCCCGCTCCAGACCCGCATGCAGGGCGCCGATGTCCGCGGGATCGGTGCGGCGGTCGACCTCGAGATGCATCACCGACTCGCTCATCGCCCCGGGTTCGCCCGCTTCGGCCAGCCGCTGCAGCGCGCCCTGGGCGTCGCGCAGCACGCGCAGCACCGGGTGGATGATCAGGTGCAGCGTCAGGCCCTGGCGGTTGATCTCCATGGTCACCGAATCGACCAGGAAGGGCATGTCGTCACCGACGATCTCGATCACGGTGTGGGTGGACTCCCAGCCGTGCTCGTCGAGGCGCGGGTTGAACACGCGCACGACGCTGCCCGCCGTGCGGCGGGCGATGAAATGCCACTGGCTGAGCACCGCGCCGTAGAGATCGGCGACCGACAGGGATTCGAGGTCTTCGGGATCGACCTGCGCGAAGAAGCGAACCGCAAAGGCGCTCACCGCCCCTGCCTGCTCGGCCGGCAGGCGCACCTCGATCTGCTCGATCACCGCCTCGACGTTGGCGGCCAGCCGCCCCCTGTCCCGTTCTTCCATGTCTCGCCCCTCCTGTCGACGTCCCGCATCCGGCAGGGCGACGCGCGACGGCCTGCTCCGGCAATGGAGGGAGCGGCGTCCGGGAGCGCCTTGCCGTGTTGGAAAGTTTTCAGGCTAGGCGATGCGGGCGGGCGGAGCTAGGCACGTTTTCCCTAGCTCAGGCGCTGACCGGCAGCCGCGGCGCCTGCGCTACGACACTGCGGTGGTGCCCGCCCCGCGCCCAGGGCGAGGCGTCCATCCAGGCTTCGAGATCCCCCGCCGCCATCGGCTTGGCGATGAAGTAGCCCTGGGCGAGATCGCAGCCGAGCGCGCCCAGGCGCTGCAGCACGGCCTCGGTCTCCACCCCCTCGGCGGTCACCACCAGGCCCATGTTGTGGGCCAACTCGATCGTGGAACGGACGATCAGCTCGTCCTCGGGCTGGCTCAGCAGGTTCATCACAAAGCTGCGGTCGATCTTCATCTCCTGCACCGGCATCTGGCGCACGTAGGACAACGAGGAATAGCCGGTGCCGTAGTCGTCGATCGAGAGCTGGCAGCCGGTGGCGCGCAGGCGCTCGAGGTTGGCGAGCGCCTTGCCCGGATCGTCGAGCACCGCGCTCTCGGTGATCTCGAGCGTGATCCAGGCGGCCGCGCAGCCGTGGCGCGCGAGCATGGCGCCGAAGCGCTCGGGCAGGTCGGCCTGCAGCAGGTCGCGCGCCGACAGGTTCACCGCCACCCGCACCCGGCGTCCGGCGCGATGCCACTCGGCGCACTGGCGCACCGCGCGCTCCAGCACCCACAGCGTGATGGTCTTGATGTAGCCGGTCTGCTCGGCAAAGGGGATGAACTCCATCGGCGGCACGAAGCCGCGCTGCGGATGGACCCAGCGCACCAGCGCCTCGGCGCTGACACCCTCGCCCGCAGCGAAGGCGTACTTGGGCTGGTAGAACAGCACCAGCTCGTCGCGCTCGACGGCCTGGCGCAGCTCGGTGAGCAGCGACAGGCGCGCGGCCTTGCGGCTGTGATGGGCGGGGTCGTAGACGCTGACGCCGGTGTGGCTGTGCTTGGCCTTGTACATGGCGACGTCGGCGCCGCGCATGAGGTCGCCGGCGGCGCTGCCGTGCTCGGGGTGGAGCGCGATGCCGATGCTGGCGCGCACATCGACCAGCTGCCCCTGCAGGCTCATCGGCTGCTCGAGCACGCTGGCGATGCGGTCGGCCACCACCCGCGCCGCCCAGGCGTCGGCGTCCGGCACCAGCACGGCGAACTCGTCGCCGCCCAGGCGCGCCACGCCCTGGTCGGCCCCCTGCATCATGTCGCCGGCGTCGCGCTGGCGAACGCCAGCGCGCAGCAGGCGCTGGCCGACCTCCTGCAGCACCAGGTCGCCGAAGGCGTGGCCGAGGGTGTCGTTGATGAGCTTGAAGCGGTCGAGGTCGAGCGTGAGCACCGCCAGCGTCTGGCCCGCGGCCTCGGCGGCGCGCAGGCAGCGCTCGAGCGTGGAGATGAAATGCACCCGGTTGGGCAGGCCGGTGAGCGCGTCGCGGTAGGCGAGCTCGGTGATGCGCGCCTCGCGGCTGGCGATCGCCTCGGTCATCAGCCCGAAGGCATCGGCGAGACGGCCGACCTCGTCGTCGCGCGGGGCGGGCGGCGGCGCGGCATAGTCGCCCTCCTCCACGCGGTGGGCGAACTCGGCCAGCCGCGTCACCGGCGCGGCGATGGTGCGCCCCATCCACACGCTGGCGAACAGCATCAGCAGCGTGGCGGCCACCGACAGCCCGGCCCATTCGCGGTACAGGCGCTCCCACGGCGCGAGCGCGCGCTCGAGCGACAGCTGCAGCACCGCCGCGACCTGCTCGCTCGCCTGCGCATCGACGACATGGCGTAGCCCGGCATGCTCGACGCCGTCGATGCGCAGCGCGCCCACGTCGTCCTGCGCGAGCCGCGCGGCCTGCGGCGGCCGGGCCAGGGTGCTGACGACGAGCTGCGCCGGCGCCCCCGCCGGCTGGCGCAGCAGGCTGACGTCGAGGCCGGTCAGGCGCTTGAGGTCGAGGGCGAAGGCCTCATCGACCGCGAAGCCCACCACCACCCAGGCCACCGGCACCGGCGCCATCACCGGGACGACGACGAGCTGGAAAAGGGTCTGCTCCATTGCGCGGAAGCCGGTGGCGCTGCCGCGCTCGCGGGCAAGCGCGACCAGGTCGGACAGCGCCGCCGACGGCACCGCCTCACGCGCTGGATGGGCCGCGATCAGCCGGCCATCGAGCCCCATGAGCAGCATCTGGCGCGCGCCGATGCGCGAGCCGTGGTTCTCGAGCGCGGAGGCCACGGTGTCGCGATCGGCCGACTGCAGCGCGGCGCGAAAGCCGTAGTCCGCCGCCAGCACGCGCGCCGCCTGCGCGAGCTGGTCGCCGCGCTGCTCGAGCAGGCGGGCGAACACGCGATCACCGGTCGCGAGCTGGGCCCGGACCTCGCCGAGCGCGCTGCTGCGGCCGATGCGCTCGAACAGGAACAGCCCGCCGATCTGCACCGACAGCAGGATCAGCGCGGTCCATGCCGCGATCCGCCACTGCAGCTTGCGAAAGCCGGGGCGGATGCGCACACCAGGGCCGCCGCGCATCAGGGCTGCGCTCCGATCACCAGCGTCTGCCGCGCGTCGCCGCGCAGGCGAAGCGGCATCCGCGCGGGTTCGGCGGCGCCGCCGGCCCAGCGCGGATGCCAGTACTCGAGCTGGTAGTCGCCGGCCGGGAGCGCATCGATGCGCACCTTCCCGGCGGCATCGCTGACGCCCACCCAGGGCGCGTCGAACACGGCCACGTAGGCCACCATCGCATCGTGGATGTTGCAGCCCATCACCACCACGCCGGGCTTGTCGAACACCACCGGCGCGGCCGGCGTGCCGATGTAGAGCTTGAGCTCGAAGGTCTTGGCGGGCGAGAAGGAATAGACGTGATGGCGCACGGTGTCGCGGTTGGGAAAGCTCACCGCGGTGCCGACCGGCACCGCCGTCACCAGCGGCATGAAGCGCTTGCCCTGCTGGACGATCTCGGCCGTGCCCGGCGTGCGTCGCGGCGCCTCGCCGACCGGCCGCAAGGCGACCGCGGCGTGCTCGAGCGCGCGCCCCTGCTCATCGACCACCTGCAGCGCGAGGCTCGCCGCGAGCGCGAGCGGCGAGGCCAGCGCACCGAGCACCGCGGCGCCTGCCCGGCGAAGACGACCCGACTCCAATGCCAACTTGATCACGCTCCGATAGTGCAGGTCCGGTTTATCTTCCCCGGCCCCTTGCCCGCAAACCCTTCGAGGACATCCGATGCCGAACTCATTCATCCGCCTGGCGCGCCCGCTTCTCGGCCTGTGCGCCGCCGCCCTCGCCGCGTCGGCCGCGGCGCAGACGCCGCTGGACGGGATCAGGCTGTACGCGCTCAGCGACGCGCATGAGCTTATCGTCGTTTCCGCGGCCGAACCGCAGAAAATCATCCGCAGCGTGACGCTTTACGGACTCGCGCCCAATGAGCGCGTCCTCGGCATCGACTACCGCGTCGCCTACGGGGTGATGTTCGCGCTCGGCAGCAGCGGGCGGGTGTTCACCGTCGATGTGAACAGCGGCGCGCTCACGCCGGTGGGCGACAAGCCGTTCGCGCTCGCGCTCGAGGGCGAACGCTTCGGCTTCGACTTCAACCCGGCGGCCGACCGCATCCGCATCGTCTCCGACCGCAGCCAGAACCTGCGCGTCCATCCCGAGACCGGCGCGCTGGTCGATGCCCGGCCGGATGCCGACGGCGTGCAGGCGGACGGCGCGCTCGCCTTTCACGCCGCCGACGCCAACGCCGGGCGCGCGCCGCGCATCCTCGCTGCGGCCTACACCTACAACAATGACAACGAGAAGCTGACCACCAACTTCGCCATCGACGGCGCGCTCGGCGCACTGGTGCGCCAGGGCTCGGTGGAAGACGCCGAGCCGGTGGTGTCGCCCAACACCGGCCAGCTCAGCACGGTTGGCGAGCTCGGCGTGGGCGCGATCGCCGATGCCCACTTCGACATCTCGGACGTGACCAACACCGCGCTCGCGGCGCTGAGCACGGACGCGGCGCCCGCCCCCACGCTGTACCGCGTCGACCTCGCCAGCGGCCGGGCGAGCGCGATCGGCCCGATCGGCAGGGGCGCGCCGCTACGCGGGATCGCGATCGAGCCCTGATGTAGACGACGCCGGGCCGACGCACGCGCCGGCCCAGGTCACCCCCTGCCGCAGTTCAACGGATGAAGTCGCGGTTGATCTCGCGGAACAGCTCGGTGCCGCCGCGCTGCAGCCACTCGAAGGCGACCATCTCGCGCGACACGATCTCGATGCCGTGGCTGCGCATGCGCGCGAAGGCCAGGTCGCGGTTGGCGGGGTCGCGCGAGCCCGCGGCCTCGGCGACGATGAAGACCTCCTTGCCCGCCCAGCGCAGGTCGAGCGCGGTCTGCTGCACGCACACGTGCGCCTCGGTGCCGCACACGATCACCTGGCGGCGCTGCTCGACCTCGGTGCCGTCCAGGCAGCCGTCGGCCTGCGCCGAGAAGCACTGCT
The DNA here is from genome assembly GCA_029286945.1 of Thauera sp. Lineage (GTDB taxonomy): Bacteria > Pseudomonadota > Gammaproteobacteria > Burkholderiales > Rhodocyclaceae > Thauera. Next base: position 9,432 of record JAREIX010000166.1, read on the forward strand.
TGGATACGTAGCGCGCCGCGGGCGTCGCCGCGCGCACCGCATCCAGCGTGCCGCCGATCTTCTCCGGAAAGTGCTCGGTCACCACCACCGGCACACCCATGCGCGCGGCGACCTGCGCCAGCCACACGCAGTGCGCGGCGACGCGCTCGCCGTCGTGGATGAAGGGGGCCAGCTTCGCCTGCACATCGACGATCAGCAGCACCGACTTGTCGCGATTCATCAGCATCGTCATTGCTCCTCAGCCGGCGAGTTCGGCGCGGTCGCGGAAATGCGCCAGCGCCTCGGGGTTGGCCAGCGCCTCCTGGTTCTTCACCGGGCGGCCGTGCACCACGTTGCGCACCGCGAGTTCGACGATCTTGCCGCTCTTGGTGCGCGGGATGTCGGCCACCTGCAGCACCTTGGCCGGCACGTGGCGCGGCGTGGTGTTGTCGCGGATGGTCTGG
>JAREIX010000167.1 GCA_029286945.1 Thauera sp.
CTTCATGCGCAGCAGCGGCTTGGTGAGGCGGTCCTCGCCGTACATGATCTTGGACAGGAAGTAGCCCTTGATGCAGTTCAGGCCGCGGTTGACCGGGGAGTCGGGGTCGCCCTGGGTGGCGACGATGCGGCCGTTCTGCACGCCCACCAGCACCGAACAGCCGGTGCCGCAGAAGCGGCAGGCGGCCTTGTCCCAGCGCACCTTGGTGTTGGGCGCCGCGTCCTGCGCCTGGGTCACGACCGGGATGCCGATGCCGGCTGTGGCAGCCGCGGCAGCGATCGCGTTGTTCTTGATGAATTCGCGTCGATTCATGCTCATTTCAGACCTCCGTCAATTCCAGACCAGCATCGGTGTATTCGTAGGCGACCGTCAGTCCCTGCACCTTGGGGGCGAGGTTCACCGCCAGGATCGAATCGGTGACCGACCAGCCCGCACCGTCCTCGATGGTGATGACGATGTTGCCCTTCTCGGCGGACGATCCGTGCAGCTCGACGCCCGGGATGTGCTTCAGGGCCTCGATGACTTCCGGGAAATCGGCGGGGAACGCCCGCACGACCAGACTTGCAATGTTCATGGCTCCCTCTCCGTGGGAATGTTGTTGTCCGCCTGCATGGCAATTGCCCGCGTGGGACAGGGACCGATGCAGGCGCCGCAGCCGGTGCACGCCGCCTCGTCCAGCTGCGGGCGGGCGACGCCGCCCCGTTGCGGCCGGAACCGGATCGCCCCTTCGGGACAGGCCTCGCCGCACACCCGGCACTCGACGCCGCGCGCAGCCAGGCAGTCGGCGCCGATCGCGGCCACCAGGGACCACGGCGGGGCGTCGAGCGGCTGGCGGAACAGGGCCTGGGGCTCACAGCTGCGCACGCAGTCGCCGCAGAAGGTGCACTCGCCACGGCTGAAATCGACGCCGGGAAAGCCGCCGTCCATGCGGATCAGGATCTGGGTGGGACAGGCCTCGATGCAGCGCTCGCAGCGCGTGCACCGGTCGACGAAGCGCGCCTCGTCGAGGGCCCAGGGCGGGCGCTGGGCGGGCTCGACCGAACGCCTCCCCAGGCGCAGGAAACCCCTGCGGGAGGAAGCGACGGATGCGGACGACTCGGAGGCCAAGGGTGTTTCCTGAAGGAACGGCAAACGGAATTAGAATCCACTTGTGTCCCAGGGTTTTTGACGGCGGTCAATTTGCGAACAAGTCGCAACTCGGCTGCGAGTCCGCATGCAGCCGCGCCACCCGCCGCTCAGGCGCGCGTGCGCTCCACCGCCCACACCGCCGCCTCGACACGCGAGCGCAGGTCGAGCTTGCGCAGGATGTGCTTGACGTGGACCTTGACCGTGCCCTCGGCGATGTCGAGCTCGCGCCCGATCTGCTTGTTCGACAGGCCCGCGGCGATCTTCTCCAGGATCCGCGTCTCCTGCTCGGTCAGGCCGGCCGCACCCACCGACTGCGGACGCGACTCGCTGCGCAGGGCGGCCGCGAGCAGGTGGTTGAGCTGGTCGGGAATCACGATGCGGCCGGCGGCGACCGCCTGCAGCGCCTCGAGCATCGCCTCCGGCTCCATGTCCTTGAGCAGGTAGCCGTCGACGCCGCCACGCAGCGCCGCGACCACATCCTCGCCCGCGTCCGACACGGTGACCATCACCACGCGCGCCTCCAGGCGCGCGGCGCGCAGGGCGCGGAGCACCTCGAGCCCGCCCATGTCGCGCATGTTGAGGTCGAGCAGGATCAGGTCGGGCCGCAGCGTGCGCGCCAGCGCCAGGCCTTCGGCACCGCCGGCCGCCTCGCCGACGAGGTCGAAGCCCGGCACCATCTGCAGCAGCTGCACGAGACCGCGACGGAACAGCGGGTGGTCGTCGACGATCAGTACGCGATGCATCTCGGTCATGCGCGGACGTCTCCCTGGTCGGTGCGCGGGGCCGCGGCGGCCGCCGAGTGCGCGCGAAAGCGCACGCACACCCGGGTGCCACGCCCCGCCATCGGCGCGATCTCGATCTCCCCGCCCATGCTGCGCGCGCGTTCGCGCATGATGGCGAGGCCGTGATGGTTGTGTGCATCGGTCGGCGGCGCGCCGATGCCGTCGCCATCGTCCTCCACGATCAGACGGACCTCGCCGTCCGCCGCGCCGTGCAGGCTCACCCGCGCGCTGCGCGCACACGCATGGCGCACCATGTTGGACAGCGCCTCGCGCACGATCTGCAGCACATGCACCTCCTGGTTGGGCGTGAGCAGGCAGGGGCCCAGATCGACCTCGAGCGCGATGTCGACCCCGCCGCGGCTGCCGTACTCCCGCACCGCATCCTGGATCAGGGTGGCGAGGTCGGCCGACAGTCCGAGGCGGAAGGACACCAGCAGCTCGCGCAGCTGGCGGTAGGCAGCGTTGATGCCCTCGCGCAGGTCGGCGAGGATCGACGCGGCCTGCGCACTGCGCGCCGGCACCGCGAGCACCGGCTGCAGCAGGCTGACCTGGATCTTCATGTACGACAGCGCCTGCGCGAGCGAATCGTGCAGCTCGCGCGCGATCACCGAGCGCTCCTCCTGCAGCGCCAGCAGGCGCTCCTGCTCGCCGCGCCGGGCCGCGCCGAGCGCCATGCCCATATGGCGCGACAGCGCCTCGACGAGCTGGCGCTGCCAGTCCTCCAGCCGCAGCCCGTCGGGCAGCGACAGGCGCAGCATGCCGTAGTGGTGCTCGCGGTCGCGCAGCGGAAAGCGCAGCAGCGCCGGGTTGTGCAGGACCACGCCGTCGCCCGCCGAGGCCGCGCGGCACGCGCTGCAGGCCTCGTCGCCGCGCGCCGCGCGGTCGGGACAGGCGCCGATCGATGACGCGATCACCGTCGCCGGACCGCCGTGGCGGGGCTCGATGCAGACGAAGCTGCCCTCGAGGCCGGCGACGCGGTCGATGTCGCGCAGCGTCGCCTCGTAGGCCTCGACCGCGGTCGGCGACTGATACAGGCGGGCGATGGCGTGATAGAGGAGCTCGAGCGAGCGGTTGCTGCGCTGCAGCTCCGCGGTCTTGTCGGCCACCCGCTGCTCGAGCGAGTGGTAGTGGCGGGCGAGCTCATCCGCCATCAGGTTGAAGGCGTTGCCCACGCGGCCGAGTTCGTCCTCGCCGGTGTAGTCCACCCGCACGCCGAAATCGCCGCCCGCGATCCGCCGCGCGGCGTCGAGCAGTCCGTTGAGCGGGCGCAGCAGCGCGCGATGCAGCATGTAGAGCGCGATCACCACTACCAGCAGCGTGACCGCGATCGCCAGGCCGAGGATGAAGCGCAGGTCGTGGATGCGCGTCTCGGTGTCGTGCTCGAGCACCGCCACCAGGGTGTTGAGCTGCTCGACGAAGGCGTCGACCTCGTTCAGCAGCAGTTCGAGCTGTTCGGGTGCCGGCGGCCCCGGCTCGGCCTCGAGCGCGTCGATGCGCGGCTTCAGGCTCTGGTACCAGGCTGCCTCGACCCCGCGGTAGGTTGCAGCGAACAGCTCACCCGGGGCGCGCTCGATGAAACGCGTGAGCGCAGGGTGCGCGAGCTGCTGCTCGAAATCGAGCATGGCGGCGGTGACGCGCCCCGACTCGAAGCGGCCGGCCACCGCGTCGAGCGCGATCAGGTTGGCCACCCGATGCGCGTAACGGCGCAGGCTGCCGGCGATGTTGATCGCGCTCGCGCTGCCGCGCGTGCTCTCGACCACCAGCACCGACGCGCTCATGCCCGCCAGGCTGATCAGCGTCAGCGCCAGCATCGCCACCGACACCAGCAGCATGATCGAGCGCCGCACCAGCGGCCGTGGAATCGCCATTCGCATCATCGGACGCCTCCTGCGCCTGCTGCCCGGCGGCAACGTGGACATACCCCTTTCACGCCGCTTTCGCCCTGAGGCGACGATCCTGTTTCCATTTCTCTATAAGTATCAACGGCTTGAAAAAGTTCCCGACTACCTCTTTGGAGGTATGCAATCCCGATCGCGGATTGCATGCGCCGCAGTCCAAAGGAATGCAGCGGGCACCGCAACGGCTAGTCTACAGGTCGTTCGCCGCACATGGCGTCAGCAGGAGAGTCGCATGAGCAGCCACAAGCCCGCCGTCCTCGATCCACAGGATGTCCTCGCCCGTTTCGCCCCCTTCAACATGCTCGACACCCGCGAGCGCGAGCGCGTCCAGGCCAGCATGCGGCCGATCCACGCCGTGCGCGGCGAACTGCTGCTGCAGCAGGACGACTGTCCGCGCGGCGTCTATCTCGTCCTCGGCGGGCGGGTGAAGTGCTTCGTGCTCTCGCCCTCGGGCGGGGAAAAGATCGTGAACCTGGCCGAGTCCGGCAGCTTCTTCGGCGAGGACGCGGCGCTGCTCAACCGCCCCCATGTCGTCAATGCCCAGGCCATGTGCGCGAGCGAGCTGCTGCTGGTGCCGATCGCCATCCTGCGCGAGACCATGGTGTCGTCGACCGCCTTCGCGGTGTCGATGGCGATGCGCCTGGCGATGGCCAACTACGACCTGCTGACCACCATGCAGGTGCAGCTGCAGATGAGCGGCACCCAGCGTGTGGCGCACTACCTCACCCGGCTCGCACCGGACGATGCCGAGCACTGCGAGATCCGCCTCGACATCGACAAGCAGACCATCGCCGCCCAACTCAACCTCACACCCGAGACCCTGTCGCGCATCCTGTCGCAGCTCACCCGCGACGGCATGATCCAGCCCCGCGGCCGGCGCGGCATGGTGCTCAGCAAGCTGTCCGAGCTGCGCAGCTGCGCAGCGCACTGACACACCCGCCGGGCGAACGCACAAGCCTTCAGGCCTCGCCGGCCGCGAGTGGCACGACCTGCTGCAGGTGGGCGGGGACGGCCAGCCAGCGGCCGAGGATCCGCCACACGTCGGCATCGAAGGCGCGCGCCGCGGTCGCCGCCAGCGCCGCCGCAGCCGCCGCGTCGGCGGCGCTGCCGAGGAAGCACCAGCGGTCGAAGACGTGGTGGCGCGTGTGCCCGCTCGACGGGTGATGCTCGACGATCCGCACCGCGCCCGCCCACGGCCAGGCCTTGAGACCGACGCCGGCGAGCGCGGCGGCCAGGCGCGCGTCGTGCTCGGCGGGCGTCTCGCGCCCGGCGCACACCCCCGCGCAGCGGCGCGCGGCGTGCGCGCTGCAGGCGCCGCTGCCGCCCTCCAGCCCGAGCCGGCGCGGGCACAGCCGGTACAGCATGGCCAGCTCGCGCAGCAGGTTGTCGGCCTCGCGGCGGGTGCGGAACACGCCGTACAGCCCCGCCCAGTCGGCCGGGTCGGTGCCGGGGATCGGCACCTGCTCGTGCATCGGCGGCCGCCGCCGGTTGGCCAGCAGGCGGAGCGCGAAGGCGCCGTCGGCGGGCTCCTGCGGGCGGTTCCAGGGCGGGCGGAAGTCGCGCAGCAGCGCCAGTTCCTGCAGCGAGGTGTCGAGCTCGCCGGCGGTCTCGATCCAGTCCACCCGCTTCACGCGCGCCGCCAGCTCGGCATCGCGCCCCTTGCGCGCGCCCGGCGCGAAGTGTTCCCGCACGCGCGCGCGCAGGCTCTGGCCGCGGCCGACGAACAGCGGCTGCTCGCGCCGGCCGTCGACGGGCGGCTCCTCGGCGGCGTGGAAGAGATACAGCCCGGGCACGTCGGGCACCGCCTCCAGCATGCCTTCGGGCAGGCCGGGCGGCAGCACCGGCGCCTTCATCGCGCGCTCGGCCGCGCGCGCCAGCACCTCGGGCGCGAAGCCCGCCTCGACCTGGCGCACGAACTGCCACAGCACCTCGACGTCGCCCATCGCGCGATGGCGCGCGCCGCAGACCAGGCCGTGGCGTTCGATCAGCGCATCGAGGCCGTGGCGGTGATGCTCGGGAAACAGCGCGCGCGACAGCTTGACCGTGCACAGCACCGGCGCATCGAACTCGCGCCCGATGCGGGTGAAGGCGTTCTTGATGAAGCCGAAGTCGAAGCGCGCGCTGTGGGCGACGAAGACGCAGCCCTCGAGCAGCGCGGCCACGGTGTCGGCGAGCGCCTCGAAGGCCGGTGCGTCGGCCACCATGGCGTCGGAGATGCCGGTGACCTGCTCGATCAGCGGCGGGATGGGCTGGCCGGGCGCGACCAGGCTCTCCCAGCGCGCGACCACCTCGCCCTCTTCGACGCGCAGGATGGCGATCTCGGTGATGCGGTCGCGCACCGGATGCGCGCCGGTGCTCTCGACATCGATGATGGCGAGGCGGCGCGGCAGGCTCATGCCGGCCCGCCGCGCCGGACAGGGCGCTCGTTCATGGACGGCCACCGGCGCCCACGCGGCCGCAGCGCATGGACGCGGGCCGCCGGCTCAGCGCCGAATGCGCGCAGGCTCAGTGGTTCGAGTCGTAGTAGTAGGGCTTGACCGGCACGCGCGCGGCATCGCGGCGCTGCTGCTCCTCGACGCTCTGCGGCTTGTCCCACCACAGGGCGCGGCCCTTCTGCTGCTCCGCGCGCTGCTCGGGGTGCTTCTCCATCCATTCGCGCATGAACCGGGTGTGATCGGATTCGTACTTCGCCATGTCGGGCCTCGATTGAATTGATAGCAACGAGAGTCGCTGCGGTCGGCCCGCATTCTACCAGCGCCGGCCGCGATCAACCCACGCGGCCGTCGCCCTTCACCCGGCCGATGCGCACGACCTCCTGCACCCGCCGCACCGCGCGCATCACCCGCGCCAAGTGCATGCGGTCGCGCACCTGCACGGTGAAGCTCAACGCGGTGTAGTCGCCCTGCTCGCTTTCCATGCTGACGCTCTGGATGTTGCAGTCCTCCTCGGCGATCGCGCTCGCCACCCGCGCCAGCACCCCGCGCGCGTTGCGGCTGAGCACGCGGATGCCGACGTCGAACAGGCGCTCGTCGACGACGTGCTCCCACTCCACGTCCACCCAGCGCCCGCGGTCGCCGCGCAGCTTGGCGACGTTGGGGCAGTCGTGGGTGTGCACCTCCAGCCCCTGGCCCTTGCGCAGCGTGCCGATGATCGGATCGCCCGGGATCGGGTGGCAGCAGCGCGCGAGCTGCACCGCCACACCCTCCGAGCCGCGGATGGTGATCGCGCCGGCGGGCTTGGGCTTGACCACGTCGGGACGGCCGGATTCGAGGTCCTGCGCCTCGGCCAGGCGGCGGGCGACGATCACCGGCAGGCGCTTGCCCAGGCCGATGTCGGCGAACACGTCCTTTCTGTGGCGCACGCCGCGGTCGCGCAGGAAGCGGTCCCAGGCGAAGGAGGAGATCTGGCCGAGGGTGAGCCCGTGCGGGCGCAGCGCCTGGTTGAGCAGGCGCTCGCCGAGCGCGACCGATTCGTCCTGCTGCGCGTTCTTGAGGAAGTGGCGGATCTGCGAGCGCGCCTTGCCGGTACGCGCATAGGACAGCCACGCCGGGTTGGGGTTGGCGTGGGCGGCGGTGATGATCTCGACCTGGTCGCCATTGCGCAGCTCGCTGCGCAGCGGCATCAGGTCGCCGTTGATGCGGCAGGCCACGCAGCGGTTGCCGACGTCGGTA
>JAREIX010000168.1 GCA_029286945.1 Thauera sp.
CGGTGGTGCTGCTGTTCGTGTTCCTCGCGCTGTTCGCCATCGAGCGCGTGCTGGCGCCGATGGCCTGAGGGCAGCCGCCCCGCCGCCTGCGCTGGCCGCCGATGCCGGCGGGAAAGCGCGTTCCGCCTTCAGTCCTTGCCGCGCCGCACCAGGCGCTCGAGCGATGCGCGTAGCGGCGAGTCCGCAGGCAGGCTGTGGGCGAAGGCGCTCAGCCCCTCCTTGGCGGCCGGCGAGATGTGGCGCTCGGTGGGCGGGCGGCGCCACTCCACCTGGCCGGGCGTGGCGACCTTCACCTTAATCGCCTGTACCGCGTGGCCGGCGCGCACGAGCTGATCGAGCAGGCTGGGCAGCATCTGGCGCAGGCGCACGGCCGCCGCGCCGCCCTGCGCGCTCAGCACCACGGTGCCGTCCTTGAGGTTGGCGACCTGGCACTGCTCCTGCAGCTGCGGCGGCAAGGCGGCGTCGAGTGCGCCCTGCAGGCGGCGCAGCCGGGCGGCATGATCCTGCAGGCGGGCGAGGGCGTCGCCACTGCCCAGGAAGCGGTGGAGCAGGCGGGTCATCGGGCGGTCGTGTGATGCGTCATGAGGCGGCTGGGTGGGCCATGATAAACTCTCGCCTTTGCCGAATCGACGTCGAACCCAAAACATGATCTCCGGCCTGCTCAAGAAAATCTTCGGTAGTCGCAACGACCGCCTCGTCCGCCAGTACATGTCCGCCGTGCGCAAGATCAACGCCCTCGAGGGCGAGGTCTCGGCGCTGTCCGACGAAGCGCTGCGCGGCAAGACCGCCGAGTTCAAGGAGCGCCTGGCCAGCGGCGAAACGCTCGACGCCCTGCTGCCCGAGGCCTTCGCCGTGGTGCGCGAGGCCGGCAAGCGGGTGCACGGCATGCGTCACTTCGACGTCCAGCTCGTCGGCGGCATGGTGCTGCACAACGGCAAGATCGCCGAGATGCGCACCGGCGAGGGCAAGACCCTGGTCGCCACGCTGCCCGCCTACCTCAACGCGCTGTCCGGCAAGGGCGTGCATGTCATCACGGTGAACGACTACCTCGCCAGCCGCGACGCCGAATGGATGGGTCGCATCTACGGTTTCCTCGGGATGACCACCGGCTGCAACCTGTCGCGCATGTCGCACGAGCAGAAGCAGGCCGCCTACGCGGCGGACATCACCTACGGCACCAACAACGAGTTCGGCTTCGACTACCTGCGCGACAACATGGTGTACGCCGTGCACGAGCGGGTGCAGCGCGCGCTCAACTTCGCGATCGTCGACGAGGTGGACTCGATCCTGATCGACGAAGCGCGCACGCCGCTGATCATCTCCGGCCAGGCCGAGGACCACACCGAGCTCTACCTGAAGATGAACCAGGTGGCGCCGATGCTCAAGCGCCAGGAAGGCGGCCTCGACGACAAGGACGAGGTGCTCGAGGCGGGCGACTACACGGTCGACCTCAAGGCACACCAGGTGCTGCTGACCGAGCAGGGCCACGAGACCGCCGAGCAGATCCTGGTGCGCATGGGCCTGCTCGCCGAAGGCGGAGGCCTCTATGACCCGGCCAACATCCTGCTGGTGCACCACCTCTATGCCGCGCTGCGCGCCCATGCGCTGTACCACAAGGACCAGCAGTACGTGGTGCAGAACGGTGAGGTCGTCATCGTCGACGAATTCACCGGCCGCCTGATGCCGGGCCGGCGCTGGTCCGACGGCCTGCACCAGGCGGTCGAGGCGAAGGAGGGCGTACGCATCCAGGCCGAGAACCAGACCCTCGCCTCGATCACCTTCCAGAACTACTTCCGCATGTACGGCAAGCTCGCCGGCATGACCGGCACGGCCGATACCGAGGCCTTCGAGTTCCAGCAGATCTACGGCCTCGAGACCGTGGTCATCCCGACCAACCGACCGATGCAGCGCAAGGACGAGAACGACAAGGTCTATCGCACCGCAAAGGAGAAGTGGGACGCGGTGATCGAGGACATCCGCGGCTGCGTCGAGCGCGGCCAGCCGGTGCTGGTGGGTACCACCTCGATCGAGACCAACGAATTCCTGTCCTCGGTGCTGAAGAAGGCGAAGATCGACCACCAGGTGCTCAACGCCAAGCAGCACGAGAGCGAGGCGCAGATCGTCGCCCAGGCCGGCCGTCCGGGCATGGTCACCATCGCCACCAACATGGCCGGCCGCGGCACCGACATCGTGCTCGGCGGCAACGTCGAGAAGCCCGTCGCCACGCTGCGCGAGGACACGAGCCTGTCCGACGCCGACAAGGAAGCGAAGATCGCGGCGATGCGCACCGAATGGCAGAAGGTGCACGACCAGGTGATCGCCAACGGCGGCCTGCACATCATCGGCACCGAGCGCCACGAGTCGCGCCGCATCGACAACCAGCTGCGCGGCCGCTCCGGCCGCCAGGGCGACCCGGGCTCGAGTCGCTTCTACCTGTCGCTGGAGGATCCGCTGATGAAGATCTTCGCCGGCGAGCGCCTGAACGCGATCATGGTCCGCCTGAAGATGCCCGAGGGCGAGGCGATCGAGCACGCGATGGTCACCCGCTCGCTGGAGTCGGCGCAGCGCAAGGTCGAACAGCGCAACTTCGACATCCGCAAGCAGCTGCTCGAGTACGACGACGTCGCCAACGACCAGCGCAAGGTCATCTACCAGCAGCGCAACGAGCTGCTCGAGAGCGAGGACATCACCGACACCATCCGCGCCATGCGCCAGGGCGTGCTGCACGACATCTTCCGCCGCTACGTGCCGGCCGAGAGCGTCGAGGAGCAATGGGAGATCCCGGCGCTCGAGCAGGCGCTGCTGTCGGAATGCCAGCTCAAGGTGCCGGTGGGCGAATGGCTGAAGGCCGAGCCCAGCCTGGACGACGAGGCCATCCTCGAGCGCATCATCCAGGCCGGCGAGGAGACCTACGCCGCCAAGACCGCGATCGTCGATCCGTCCGCCTGGCACCAGTTCGAGCGCAACGTGATGCTGCAGAGCCTCGACACCCACTGGCGCGAGCACCTGGCCGCGCTCGACCACCTGCGCCAGGGCATCCACCTGCGCGGCTACGCGCAGAAGAACCCCAAGCAGGAGTACAAGCGCGAGGCCTTCGAGCTGTTCGAGACCCTGCTCGACACCGTGCGCACCGACGTCACCAAGGTGCTGATGACCGTGCAGATCCGCACCGAGTCGCAACTCGAGCAGGCCGAGGTGCCGCCGCAGGTCGAGAACGTGCAGTACCAGCACGCCGACTACGACGAGGCGCTCGGCAAGGCCGAGGCCGCCGAGGCCGGCGCGCTGCCGCAGGTCAATGCCGCGCCCAAGGTCGGCCGCAACGATCCCTGCCCTTGCGGATCGGGCAAGAAGTACAAGCACTGCCACGGCAAACTGAACTGATCCATCCGCTCCGGAGCACCGCATGGCCGTCAATCTCCTCACCCCGAACCCCGCCGACCTGAATCCCGTCGCGGGCGTGCGCCTCGGCGTCGCCGAGGCCGGCATCCGCAAGGCCAACCGCCGCGACCTCACCGTGATCGAACTCGCCGCCGGCAGCCGCGTCGCCGGCGTGTTCACCAAGAACCGCTTCTGCGCCGCGCCGGTGCAGGTGTGCAAGGCGCATCTCGCGGGCGGCGCGATCCGCGCGCTGGTGATCAACACCGGCGTCGCCAACGCCGGCACCGGCGAGCCCGGGCTGGCCAACGCGCAGGCGACCTGCGCCGCGCTGGGCGCGCAGTTGGGCGTGGACGGCGGGCAGGTGCTGCCCTTCTCGACCGGCGTGATCCTCGAGCCGCTGCCGGTGGACCGCCTGGTCGCCGGCCTGCCGAAGGCGATCGCCGACCTGCGTACCGACGGCTGGTTCGACGCCGCGCACGCGATCATGACCACCGACACGCTCGCCAAGGCGGTATCGAAGCAGGTGCAGATCGGCGGCCGGACGGTCACGCTGACCGGCATCAGCAAGGGCGCCGGCATGATCAAGCCCAACATGGCGACCATGCTCGGCTTCCTCGCCTGCGATGCCGCCGTGTCGCAGGCGCTGCTCGACGGTCTGGCCCGGGAAGCGGCTGACCTGTCCTTCAACAGCATCACGGTCGACGGCGACACCTCGACCAACGACTCCTTCATCGTCATCGCCACGGGCGCCGCCGGCAACGCCGAGATCACCGACGCCGCCAGCGCCGACTACAAGACGCTGCGCGACGCGGTGGTCGAGGTCTCGGTGGCGCTCGCCCAGGCCATCGTGCGCGACGGCGAGGGCGCGACCAAGTTCATGACGATCGCGGTGGAGGGCGGCAAGGACCGCGACGAATGCCGCAAGGTGGCCTACGCGGTGGGACACTCGCCGCTGGTCAAGACCGCCTTCTTCGCCTCCGATCCCAATCTCGGCCGCATCCTGGCGGCGATCGGCTACGCCGGCATCGATGACCTCGACGTGTCCAAGCTGCGCGTGTGGCTGGGCAATCCGGAAGAATCGGTGCTGGTCGCCGAACTCGGCGGGCGCGCCGCGAGCTACCGCGAGGACGCGGGCGCGCGGATCATGAAGCACGCCGAGCTCACCGTGCGCATCGACCTCGCGCGTGGCGGGGCGGCGGCCACCGTGTGGACCTGCGACTTCTCGTACGACTACGTGAAGATCAACGCCGACTACCGCAGCTGATTCGGCGTGCCGCCCGCAATGCAGCCCCGCAGGTCACGATGACTGCGGGGCTGTTTTCTTGTGCGCGCGTGGTGGCGTCATCCGCGCTGCAACGCCGCTCGCCGCCCGCTCAGTTGCACAGCCCGAGCACCCGCTCCTGCTGGGAGCAGTTCGCCCGCTTCGGGGCCGTGAAGGCCGATGGCCCCTGCTGGATGCAGGCGCGCAGGTGGCGCTCGGTCGCCGGTGAATAGCTCCAGCCCTTGCCGAGCGCGGGCAGGGCCAGCGCCACCTCCTTCCACTTCGGATGGCCTTCGGCCTGCAGGCGCGGGAAGTTGCGGCACAGCGACTGCGCGAACTGGCGCAGGTGCTGCACGGTCTCCGGTCCGGTGTAGTTGTAGGTCACCAGAAAGGCCTTGACCGCGATGCCGGCGGTGTCCTCGCTCAGCAGGTTGGGATAGTTCGCGGCGCTGATCGTCGCCGGGAAATAGGTGGTGAGGGCCGCGCGTGTGGTGTCGTGCTTGGGGTCGAGCTTGAGCAGCTTGATGTACTGGCGCACCTCGGGCTTCATCTCGCTCAGCAGCTTCGCGGGCTGGCCGGCGACGACCACGACCACGTCGAGCGTCTTGTCGGTGATGAGCTTGACCAGCGCCTCCTCGTTGCTCAGGTAGCTGGCGTTGTCCTCGGCGAGCGGCGCGCCGAACATCAGCCGGTAGAGCGTCGTCGCCGACAGCGCGGTGCCGCTGCCGAGCAGGCCGACGTTGATCTTCCTGTCCTTGATGTCGTGGATGTGCTCGAGCGGGGCATCGGCGCGGACGATGAAATAGATCTCCTCGTTGTAGAGCGGCATGATCACGCGCAGGGGATTCACCATCCGTGCCGCCTCGGCGTTGCCCTCCCGGCCCTGGTCGATGAAGGCCTGGTAGACGTCCGACTGCACGAGCGCGAACTTCACCCCGGGCTCGTAGCGCAGGCGGCGGACGTTTTCGGCCGAGCCCGCCGAGGGCAGGGCGTCGAGCGTGATGTCGGCGGCGGGCGCGACCAGGTTGGCGAGGTCGCGGCCGATCTGGATGTAGGTGCCGCGCTCGGATGCGGTCACGATCTTGTATTCGGCCGCGGCGAGCGCGGATGCCGCATGCAGCAGCGCTCCCGCGCAGGAGAGCACGCCCAGGGCAGATCTGATCATGGTGTTTTCCCCCTCCGTGGTTATCTGAAGCCTTGGTTGCACAGCCCGAGCGCGTCGATGGCCGGACTGCAGCCGGCGGGCGTCGGCGATGGTCGGGGCGCGGCTGCCGGCGCAGGGTCGGCGGCCGTGTCGGCCGGTGCGTGCGGGGTGGGCAGCGGCGCGGCGGTGCCCGTCACCGGCTCGCTGGGCGAGGTGGCCGGCTCCGGTTCGGGCTGTTGCGGCGCGGCGCGGGCGGTCGAGGCCGACTCGTCCTCGGCGGGCGTGGCGCGGGGCGGCGGCGAGGGCTCCGGCGGCGCAGCAGGGGGCGGCTTGTCGGCTTCCTTCGCAGGCTCCTCGGCCTCCTGCGCCGGCTCCACCGGGGCTGCCGGCAGCGGCGAGGCGATGCCCGCATCGGCTGCGGCGGGCGCGGGCGGCAGCGCGGCGCGCATCGCACGCTCGTGGTCTGCCGTGGTCCGCGGGTAGATCAGCAGTCCGCCGGCGGCCAGCAGCGCAAGCAGCACGAACGCCTTCCAGTGCGCGCGTGTCGGCTCGGCGGGCGTCGGCGCGCGGGCGTCAGCGGCCGCATCGGGCGCGGCGCCATCGTCCGCGGCCGCCACCGGCAGGCGGGGCGGGAAGGGTTTGCCGCACTTGTGGCAGTTCGTCGCCGAGACCTTGTCGATCGCGCCGCAAGCCTCGCACAGCTGCAACTCGAGCGAGGCGCCGCAGGCATTGCAGAACTTTGCATCGAGCGGATTGCCGTGCTGGCAGAACGAGCAATGAACGATTTCCATGGGAATCAGCCCGCGGGGACAGGGGTCTGCCTTCCAGACTCAGGTTTTCGTCATGATGCCGCAGGTCCCGTGCATGCCAGGGGAATCGCTGCCGCGACGTCGTTTCAGTGTAGCACTCGCGGCGCGGCGAGCACGAAGGGGGCGATGGTGGCGTCGAAGCGGTGGCCGTCCGCGGCGCGCATCTGGTAGCTGCCGTGCATCGTGCCGACCGGCGTCGCCAGCACGCAGCCGCTGGTGTAGGCGAAGCGCTCGCCGGGGCCGAGCGTGGGCTGCTCGCCGATCACGCCCTGGCCGTGCACCTCCTGGACCTTGTCGTTGCCGTCGGTGATCACCCAGTGGCGCGCGAGCAACTGTGCCGCCACCGTGCCGGTGTTGCGGATGGTGATGTGGTAGGCGAACACGTAGTGATCGTCCTCCGGTCGGGACTGCTCGGCGACGTACTGCGCGCTCGCCGTGACTTCGATCTGATAGCGCTCGGACGGGCTCACGGTTTTTTGTTCTCTGTCAGCTTGGGGGGAGGCGTTAAAATAACAGTTTTTTCCGGAAGCCCACGCCATGTCGAACGCCGCACCGTCCCCGCTCACCGCCCTGTCTCCGCTCGATGGTCGCTATCACGGCAAGGTCGCCGGCCTGCGCGCGCACTTCTCGGAGCACGGCCTGATCCGCAACCGCGTGCGTGTCGAGGTGGAGTGGCTCAAGGCGCTCGCCGCCGAGCCGGCGCTGGCCGAGATCGCCCCGTTTTCGGCGGCGACCGTGGCCGAACTCGATGCCGTGGTGGCGAGCTTCTCGACCGATGACGGCGAGGCGGTGAAGGCGATCGAGGCCACCACCAACCACGACGTCAAGGCCATGGAGTACTGGCTCAAGAAGCGCCTCGGCCACAACGCCGAGGT
>JAREIX010000169.1 GCA_029286945.1 Thauera sp.
GCTCGTGCAGCAGCTTGGCGAGCTTGCCGGTGGTGGTGGTCTTGCCCGCGCCCTGCAGGCCGGCCATCAGCACCACCGCGGGCGGCTGGGTGGACAGGTTCAGGCCCTCGTGGGCGCCGCCCATCAGCGCCTTGAGCTCGTCATGCACCACGCCGACCAGGGCCTGGCCCGGGGTCAGCGAGCCAATGACCTCCTGGCCGACGGCCTTGTCCCTGACCTTCGCGACGAAGTCCTTGACCACCGGCAGGGCGACGTCGGCCTCGAGCAGCGCCATGCGCACCTCGCGCATCGCCTCCTGGATGTTCTCCTCGGTGAGACGGGCCTGGCCGCGCAGGGTCTTGACGACTTTGGACAGGCGTTGGGTCAGATTGTCGAGCATGGTCGGGGAGGCCTTGGGCGCGTGACTTGGAGTAAACTGCTTGGACGTATGCGAACAATTCTACTTCATCTGGTTCCCGCCTCGCTTTACGCGGCGCTTGGCGTGATGTTCTGGCGGACCTGCATCGTCGGCGCCGGCGGTCCGGTTCGCCAACGCGAATGCATGAGCATGCGCGAGCGGCTGCTGCTGCTCGTGGCCCTCCTTGCGCACGGCGCAGCGCTGCATTCCTCGATCTTCCCAGGCGTGGAGATGCGCTTCGGCTTCGGCGTCGCGCTGTCGCTGATGGTGTGGCTGGCCATCTGCTTCTACTGGGTCGAGACCCTGTACACCCGGCTGGAGGGCCTGCACGCCGTGATCACGCCGGCGGGTGCGGTCGCCAGCCTGATACCGCTGTTCTTTCCCGGCGGCCACGTGCTCGCCAACGCGGCCTCGCCCGCCTTCCGCGTGCATTTCGTGATCGCGATGCTGGCCTACAGCCTGTTCACCCTCGCCGCCCTGCACGCGATGCTCATGTCGGTGGCCAGCCGCCAGCTGCACAACGCGCGCTTCAGCCGGCTGCTCGCCGGGCTGCCGCCGCTGCTCACGATGGAGGCGCTGTTGTTCCGCCTGATCAGCATCGCCTTCGTGCTGCTGACCCTGACCCTGGCCACCGGCGTGCTGTTCTCCGAGACCCTGTTCGGCCAGGCGCTGCGCGTCGATCACAAGACCGTGTTCGCCTTCATCTCCTGGCTGTTGTTCGGCGGCCTGCTGCTGGGGCGCCGCCTGTGGGGCTGGCGCGGCCGGGTCGCCCTGCGCTGGACGCTGGCGGGCTTCGTCGCGCTGATGCTGGCCTACGTCGGCAGCCGCTTCGTGATCGAGGTGGTGCTGCACCGTGCGGGCTGAGCGCCGCGGCGGCTGAGGCTCCGCATCGTCGCGCCGCGGCCGGGCCGTCCCCGGCGCCGGCCGCACGGCGCTTTACAAGGCTGCATGGGGCGGGCAACATCGGCCGCACCCCGAACGCGAGCAAGGCATGGCGGAAACCACCAAACCGATCCTGAGCGGATTCGCCAGGGCGCTGATCCAGCACGGTCATCTGCGGGAAGCGGATGCGCTCGCCTGCTCGACCCACGCCGGCGAGGCCACCAACGCCTTCATGCTCGAGGTGGCCAATCGGGGGCTGATGAGCTGCGCGGCGATGGCCCGCTTCGCCGCCGAGACCTTCGGCTACCCGCTGCTCGACATCGCCGCCTTCGACCCCGCGATGTTCGCCCGCGAGGCGGTCGACCGCAAGGTGCTGGGCAAGCACCAGGTCGCCCCGCTTGCCAAGCGCCAGAACCGCATCACGCTCGCCACCGCCGACCCGTCGAACCTGCGCGCGCTCGACGAGATCCGCTTCCAGACCGGCATGCAGCTCGACCTCGTGATCGCCGAGGCCGACAAGCTCAAGCGCGTCGTCGACACCCTGTCCGAGTCGGCCGCCGACACGCTCAAGGAGCTCACCGGCGAAGCCTTCGACATGGACATGCTGCAGCAGGACAACCCGACGCAGCAGCGCGACGAGGAAGAGGCCAACGAGGTCGATGACGCCCCGGTCGTCAAGTTCATCCAGAAGGTGCTGATCGACGCGATCAACGAGGGCGCCTCGGACATCCACTTCGAGCCCTACGAGAAGTACTACCGCATCCGCGTGCGCACCGACGGCATCCTGCGCGACATCTCGCAGCCGCCGCTGGTGCTCAAGGACAAGATCGCCGCGCGCATCAAGGTGATCTCGCGCCTCGACATCTCCGAGAAGCGCGTGCCGCAGGACGGACGCATGAAGCTGGTGCTGTCCAAGAACAAGGCGATCGACTTCCGGGTGTCCACGCTGCCCACGCTGTACGGCGAGAAGATCGTGATGCGGATCCTCGACCCGAGCTCGGCCATGCTCGGCATCGACGCCCTTGGCTACGACCCCGACCAGAAGGCGGCGCTGGTCAACGCGATCCAGCGCCCGTACGGCATGGTGCTGGTGACCGGGCCCACCGGCTCGGGCAAGACGGTGTCCCTGTACACCTGCCTCAACATGCTCAACCAGCCCGGCGTGAACATCTCCACCGCCGAGGACCCCGCGGAAATCAACCTCGCCGGCATCAACCAGGTGAACGTCAACGAGAAGGCCGGCCTCACCTTCTCCGCCGCGCTGCGCGCCTTCCTGCGCCAGGATCCGGACATCATCATGGTGGGCGAGATCCGCGACCTGGAGACCGCCGAGATCGCGGTCAAGGCGGCGCAGACCGGCCACCTCGTCCTCTCCACCCTGCACACCAACGATGCCCCGTCGACGCTCGAACGCCTAAAGAATATGGGCGTCGCGCCGTTCAATATCGCATCCTCGGTGATTCTTATCACGGCCCAGCGCCTTGCACGGCGGCTATGCTCCTGCAAGAAGCCGGTGGACATCCCGCTCGAGGCGCTGATCGAAGCCGGATTCGGCGCCGAGGAACTGGACGGCAGCTGGCAGCCGATGGGCCCGGTGGGCTGCGACCGCTGCAAGGGCAGCGGCTACAAGGGCCGGGTGGGCATCTATCAGGTCATGCCGATCACCGAGGAGATCGCCCACATCATCATGACGGGCGGCAACTCGATGGACATCGCGGCCCAGGCCGAGCGCGAGGGCGTGCAGGATCTGCGCCGCTCGGGCCTGCGCAAGGTGAAACAGGGCGTCACCTCACTGGAAGAAGTGCTGGCGACGACCAACGAATAAAGGACGTTCGATCTCATGGCGACAGCAAGCCGGGCGGTGCGCGCCACAGGCCCGAAAGAGGACCTGTACACCTGGGAAGGGAAGGACAAGACCGGCAAGGTCGTCCGCGGCGAGATCCGCGCCACCGGAGATGCCATGGTGCAGGCCATGCTGCGCCGCCAGGGCATTCAGGTCAGCAAGGTCAAGAAGCACAAGATGGCGCGCGGCGGGCGCATCACCGACAAGGACATCGCGCTGTTCACCCGCCAGCTCGCGACCATGATGAAGTCGGGCGTGCCGCTGCTGCAGGCCTTCGATATCGCCATGAAGGGCTCGGGCAACCCCGCGCTGTCGCGCCTGCTCAACGAGATCCGCACCGACGTCGAGACCGGCTTCAACCTGTCGCAGGCCTTCGCCAAGCATCCGGTGCATTTCGACAAGCTGTTCTGCAACCTGGTCGCCGCCGGCGAGCAGGCCGGCATCCTCGACAGCCTGCTCGACCGCATCGCCACCTACAAGGAAAAGATCCTCGCCATCAAGAGCAAGATCAAGTCGGCGCTGTTCTACCCGGCGGCGGTGGTCGTGGTCGCCGGCCTGGTGGTGTCGGTGATGATGCTGTTCGTGATCCCGGAGTTCAAGAGCGTGTTCGCCAGCTTCGGGGCGGACCTGCCGGCGCCGACGATGATGGTCATCGCGATGTCGGACTTCTTCGTCGACTACTGGTATCTCGTGTTCGGCTCGCTGATCGGGGCCATCGTCGCCATCGCCTGGAGCTACAAACGCTCGACCGCGATGCAGATCGCGCTCGACCGCGCGCTGCTGCGCTTCCCGGTGATCGGCCCCATCATCCGCAAGGCCACGGTGGCGCGCTGGACGCGCACGCTGTCGACGATGTTCGCCGCCGGCGTGCCGCTGGTGGAGGCGCTCGATTCGGTCGGCGGCGCCGCCGGCAACTACGTCTATCTGGTCGCGACGCGCCAGATCCAGAGCGAGGTCAGCACCGGCACCAGCCTGACGCTGGCGATGCAGAACGCCGACGTGTTCCCCACCATGGTGGTGCAGATGGTGTCGATCGGCGAGGAGTCGGGCCAGCTCGACGCCATGCTCGGCAAGGTCGCCGACTTCTTCGAGCAGGAGGTCGACGACGCCGTCGCCGGCCTGTCGCAGCTGCTCGAGCCGCTGATCATGGTCTTCCTCGGCACCATCATCGGCGGTCTGGTGGTCGCGATGTACCTGCCGATCTTCAAGCTCGGCTCGGTCGTCTGACCCATGCTCGAGTTGCTGCAGGATCCGCTGGCCTTCGCCACGCTCGCCACGCTGCTCGGCCTCTTCGTCGGCAGCTTCCTCAACGTCGTCATCCATCGCCTGCCGAAGATGATGGAGCGCGACTGGCACGCCCAGGCCGCCGAGCTGCGCGGCGAGGAGGCGCCGGCGACGGAGCGCTTCAACCTCGCCACCCCGCGCTCGCGCTGCCCCCACTGCGGCCACGCGATCGGCGCGCTCGAGAACATCCCGGTGGTCAGCTACGTGCTGCTGCGCGGGCGCTGCCGTCATTGCGGCGCCGGCATCAGCAAGCGCTACCCGATCGTCGAGGCCTTCACCGCGGCGCTGTCGGGCTATGCTGCCTGGCACTTCGGCTTCGGCCTCGCCGCGCTCGGCGCCCTGCTCTTCATCTGGGCGATGGTGGCGCTGGCCTTCATCGACCTCGACACCCAGTTGCTGCCCGACGACATCACGCTGCCGCTGCTGTGGCTGGGCCTCGCCTTCAACCTCGCCGGTACCTACACCGAGCTTCCGGGGGCGGTCATCGGCGCGATCGCCGGTTACCTCGCGCTGTGGTCGGTGTTCTGGCTGTTCAAGCTCGCCACCGGCAAGGAAGGCATGGGCTACGGCGACTTCAAGCTGCTCGGCGCGATCGGCGCCTGGCTGGGCTGGCCGGTGCTGCCGCTGACCATCCTGCTGTCCTCGCTGGTCGGCGCGGTGGTCGGCATCGCCCTCATCCTCTTCGCCCGTCATGGCCGCAACGTGCCGATCCCGTTCGGCCCCTACCTGGCGGCTGCCGGGGTGATCGCCCTGTTCTGGGGCGAGGCGCTGACCACGCGCTATCTCGGCCTGCTCTGACCCCGCCTTGGCGGGGGCTTGAAGCGGCCCCTTGCCGCCCTCATCTGTCGAGCGCGTCCTGACGATCGGGGCGCGCTTTTTCCTTATGCTGCATTGCGTTAGACTTGCGCACTTGTTTTCGGGAGCACGCCATGCCCATCTACGAATATCGTTGCCCGCGCTGCGGTTTCCAGAAGGAACACCTGCAGAAAATGAGCGATGAACCCCTGTCGTCCTGCCCGTCCTGCGGCGCCGCCGGCTACGCCAAGCTGCTGTCGGCCGCCGGCTTCCAGCTGAAGGGCTCGGGCTGGTACGCCACCGATTTCAAGGGCGGCGGCTCGTCGGCCGCGCCCGCCACCTCGTCATCCTCGTCCGACACCGCGCCTGCAGCCAGCTGCGGCGGCGGCTGCGCGTGCCACTGACTTGAAAAAATACTTCATCACCGGCCTGCTGATCTGGATCCCGCTGGCGATCACCTTCATGGTGCTCGCCTGGATCGTCGGCACGCTCGACGCCATCCTGCTCTGGCTTCCAAGCGACTACCAGCCCAGCCGCTACATCGGCTTCGACATCCCCGGCGTCGGCCTGGTGGCGAGCCTGCTGATCGTGTTCTTCACCGGCCTCATCGCCGCCAACGTGCTCGGCCAGAAGCTGGTGAAGCTGTGGGAGGCGCTGCTCGCCCGCATCCCGGTGGTGAAGTCGATCTACTACAGCGTCAAGCAGGTCTCGGACACGCTGTTCTCGAGCAGCGGCCAGGCCTTCCGCAAGGCGCTGCTGGTGCAGTACCCACGCCAGGGCTCGTGGACGATCGCCTTCCTCACCGGCAAGCCCGGCGGGGATGCCGCCAACCACCTCCGGGGCGAGTACGTCAGCATCTACGTGCCGACCACGCCGAACCCGACCTCGGGCTTCTTCCTGATGATGCCGCGGGAAGACGTCATCGAGCTCGACATGAGCGTCGACGAGGCGCTCAAGTACATCATCTCGATGGGCGTCGTCGCCCCGCCGACACGCCGCGTCGAGCGGCCTGCGCTGCTCAACCAGTAAGCCCACTCACCTTTCTCAGACCGCCGTGCGACGCCCGCGCGCCACGACCCAGAACTGCCGGAATCCATCCATGCGAACTCACTACTGCGGAAAAGTCACCGCCGCCGACCTCGACCAGATCGTCACCCTCTGCGGCTGGGTGCATCGCCGCCGCGACCACGGCGGGGTGATCTTCATCGACCTGCGCGACCGCGAGGGTCTGGTGCAGGTGGTGTGCGATCCCGACCGCGCCGAGATGTTCAAGACCGCCGAGTCGGTGCGCAGCGAGTTCGTGCTGAAGATGAGCGGCAAGGTGCGCCGCCGTCCGGCCGGCACCGAGAACGCCAACCTGACCTCGGGCGAGATCGAGGTGCTGTGCCACGACATCGAGGTGCTCAACGCCGCCGCCACGCCGCCCTTCCAGCTCGACGACGAGAACCTGTCCGAGACGGTGCGCCTGACCAACCGCGTCATCGACCTGCGCCGCCCGCAGATGCAGAAGAACCTGATGCTGCGCTACAAGACGACGATGGCCTTCCGCCGCTTCCTCGACGGCGCCGGCTTCATCGACGTCGAGACGCCGATGCTCACCAAGAGCACGCCTGAAGGCGCGCGCGACTACCTGGTGCCCTCGCGCGTGCACCCGGGCCAGTTCTTCGCCCTGCCGCAGTCGCCGCAGCTCTTCAAGCAGCTGCTGATGGTCGCCGGCTACGACCGCTACTACCAGATCGTCAAGTGCTTCCGCGACGAGGACCTGCGCGCCGACCGCCAGCCCGAGTTCACCCAGGTCGATCTGGAGACGTCCTTCATGGACGAGCACCAGATCACCGCGCTGGTCGAGGAGATGATCCGCTTCGTGTTCAAGGAGGCGATGGACGTCGAGCTGCCCGCGCCCTTCCCGCGCATGACCTACGCCGAGGCGATGCGCCGCTACGGCTCGGACAAGCCGGACCTGCGCGTGACGCTCGAGCTCACCGACGTCACCGACGCGGTGCAGGACGTCGCCTTCAAGGTCTTCAGCGGCCCCGCCACCTCGGGCGGTCGCGTCGCCGCGATGCGCGTGCCGGGCGGCAACAGCCTCACCCGCGGCGAGATCGACGAATACACCAAGTTCGTCGGCATTTACGGCGCCAAGGGCCTCGCCTACATCAAGGTCAATGACGCCAGCCAGCCCAACGAGCAGGGCCTGCAGTCGCCGATCGTCAAGAACCTGCACGAGACCGCGCTGCGTACCATCCTCGAGCGCACCGG
>JAREIX010000170.1 GCA_029286945.1 Thauera sp.
CGCGGCGCGCATGGGCGCGGCCACGCTGCTGCTCACCCACAACATCGAGACCCTGGGGGCGATGAGCTGCAACCCGTCCATCGGCGGCATCGGCAAGGGTCACCTGGTCAAGGAGGTCGACGCGCTCGGCGGTGCGATGGCAGCGGCCACCGACGAGGGCGGGATCCAGTTCCGCATCCTGAACGCCTCCAAGGGCCCGGCCGTGCGCGCCACCCGTGCCCAGGCCGACCGCGTGCTGTACAAGGCGGCGATCCGCCGCCGGCTGGAGAACCAGCCGAACCTGTGGCTGTTCCAGCAGGCGGTGGACGACCTCACCGTGGTCGGCGACCGTGTCACCGGCGTGGTCACCCAGATCGGCCTGCGCTTCGAGGCGCCGGCGGTGGTGCTGACCGCCGGAACCTTCCTCAACGGCCTGGTGCACGTGGGGATGCAGCACTATTCCGCCGGGCGCGCGGGCGATCCGCCGGCGATCTCGCTCGGCGCGCGCCTCAAGGAGCTGAAGCTGCCGCAGGGCCGGCTGAAGACCGGCACGCCGCCGCGACTGGACGCGCGCTCGATCGACTTCTCGGTGATGACGGTGCAGCCGGGCGACGACCCGGTGCCGGTGTTCAGCTTCCTCGGCCATGCCGGCCAGCACCCGCGCCAGCTGCCGTGCTGGATGACGCAGACCAACGAACGCACCCACGACGTGATCCGCGCCAACCTCGACCGCTCGCCGATGTATTCCGGCGTGATCGAGGGCGTGGGTCCGCGCTACTGCCCGTCGATCGAGGACAAGATCCACCGCTTCGCCGACAAGGACAGCCACAACATCTTCCTCGAGCCCGAAGGCCTGGAGACGCACGAGATCTACCCCAACGGGATCTCCACGTCCTTGCCCTTCGACGTCCAGCTCGAGATCGTGCGCAGCATCCGCGGACTGGAGAACGCCCACATCCTGCGCCCCGGCTACGCGATCGAGTACGACTACTTCGACCCGCGCAACCTCAAGTCCAGCCTCGAGACCAAGTCGATCGGCGGGCTCTTCTTCGCCGGCCAGATCAACGGCACCACCGGCTACGAGGAAGCCGCCGCCCAGGGCCTGCTCGCGGGTGCCAATGCCGCGCTGCAGGTGCAGGGCCGTGAGCCCTGGTGCCCGCGCCGCGACGAGGCCTATCTGGGCGTGCTGGTGGACGACCTGATCACCCGCGGCGTGTCCGAGCCCTACCGCATGTTCACCTCGCGCGCCGAGTACCGCCTGTCGCTGCGCGAGGACAACGCCGACCTGCGCCTGACCGAGAAGGGGCGCGAGCTCGGCCTGGTCGACGACGCGCGCTGGGCCGCCTTCTGCGCCAAGCGCGAGGCGATCGAGCGTGGCACGGCGCAGCTGAAGGCGGCGTGGGCGCGGCCGGAGGCGATTCCCGCCGAGGACCAGGCGCGCGTGCTCGGCAAGGCGCTCGAGCGCGAGCAGCGCTACTTCGAGCTGCTGCGCCGGCCCGACACCACCTACGCCGCGCTGATGAGCCTGCCCGGGGCGCCCGAGGAGCGCGAGACCGACCCGCAGGTGATCGAGCAGATCGAGATCGCCGCCAAGTACCAGGGCTACATCGACCGCCAGCAGGAAGAGGTGGCGAAACAGGCGCAGGCCGAGGCCACCCGCCTGCCGGCCGAGCTCGACTACGCGCAGGTGCGCGGCCTGTCCAGGGAAGTGCAGCAGAAGCTCAACCAGCACAAGCCGGAGACCATCGGCCAGGCCGGCCGCATCCAGGGCGTAACCCCGGCGGCGATCTCGCTGCTGCTGGTTTGGCTCAAGCGCCGCGAGCTGGCGGCCCGCGCGGGCGCTGCGGGCGATGCGGCCGCGTCCAGGAAGTCGGCTGCATGAGCGGGCGCCTGCAGCCCTACGCGGCCCAGCTCGCCGAAGGGGTGAGCGCGCTCGGTCTCGCCCTGCCGCAGCAGACCATCGACCGCTTGCTCGCCTTCGGCGAGCTGCTGCTGAAGTGGAACAAGGTCTACAACCTCACCGCCATACGCACTCCGCAGGAGCTGATCACCCATCACCTGCTCGATTCGCTGGCGGTGCTGCCGCATCTGGCCGCGGTGAGCCGGCTCGCCGACATCGGCTCGGGCGGTGGCCTGCCGGGCGTGGTGCTGGCCGTCGTGCGCCCGCAACTTGCGGTGTGCTCGATCGAGACCGTGGGCAAGAAGGCGAGCTTCCAGCAGCAGGCCAAGATCGAACTCGGGCTGAGCAATTTCAGCGTCCTCAACAAGCGTGTCGAGCAGGTCCAGCCGGATGCGCTGCCAGGCGGTGCGCCCGATGGCGTGATCTCGCGCGCCTTCTCCAGCCTGGCGGACTTCGTCACGCTGTCCGGGCATCTGGTCGCCGAGGGCGGCGCGCTGTACGCGATGAAGGGCGTGAATCCGGTCGACGAGCTCGCGGCGCTGCCCGCCGGCTGGGCGCTCACCGCGACTCACGCGCTGAACGTGCCGGGGCTGGGCGCCGAGCGTCATCTGCTGGTCATCCGCCGCGCGGGATGATGGCGCCAGGTGCAGCGCATGCCGCGCCTGCTGCACTGCCGCATTGAAGTACACTCCGGGTTTCGCGCCTCCCGCGCGGCCTCTGCAAACGGAATAGCCTGATTCGACCATGGCCAAGATTTTCTGCGTCGCCAACCAGAAGGGCGGGGTGGGCAAGACCACCACCTGCGTCAACCTCGCCGCCGCGCTGCACCGGGCCGGGCAGCGCGTGCTGCTGATCGACCTCGACCCGCAGGGCAACGCCACCATGGGCAGCGGCATCGACAAGCGCGGACTGCAGCATTCGGTCTATCACGTGCTGGTCGGCCTGGTCGACCTGGCCGGCGCGCGGGTGAATTCGCCCACCGGCGGCTACGACGTGCTGCCGGCCAACCGCGACCTCGCCGGCGCCGAGGTCGAGCTGGTCAATCTCGAGCAGCGCGAGAAGCGGCTGCGCAATGCGCTCGCCGCCTTCGACGCCGACTATGACTTCGTCCTCATCGACTGCCCGCCCTCGCTGTCGATGCTGACCCTCAACGGCCTGTGCTGCGCCAATGGCGTCATCATCCCGATGCAGTGCGAGTACTACGCGCTGGAGGGCCTCTCCGACCTGGTCAACACGATCAAGAAGGTGCACGCCAACCTCAATCGCGAGCTCAAGATCATCGGCCTGCTGCGGGTGATGTTCGATCCGCGCATGACCCTGCAGCAGCAGGTCTCGGCCCAGCTCGAAGCTCACTTCGGCGACAAGGTGTTCCGCGCCATCGTGCCGCGCAACGTGCGCCTGGCCGAGGCGCCCAGCCACGGCATCCCGGGCGTGGTGTATGACAAGGCCGCCAAGGGTGCGCAGGCCTACATGGCCTTCGCCCACGAGATGATCGAGCGCGCGAAGACCTTCTGAATTCCGGAACCGACATGAACAAACCCCGACTCAAGGGCCTCGGCCGCGGACTCGATGCGCTGCTGGCCGCCAACCAGGAAGAAGAGGCCGCCAAGGGCGAGCTGCAGTCGCTGCCCACCCGTGCGCTGCAGCCGGGCAAGTACCAGCCGCGCACGCGCATGGATCCGGGCTCGCTCGAGGAGCTGGCGGCGTCGATCAAGGCTCAGGGCGTGATGCAGCCGATCATGGTGCGCCCGGTCGCCGAGAGCGCCTGGGAGATCATTGCCGGTGAACGCCGCTGGCGCGCGGCGCAGATCGCCGGCCTGTCCGAGGTGCCCTGCCTGGTGCGCGAGATCCCCGACGAGGCCGCGCTGGCGATGTCGCTGATCGAGAACATCCAGCGCGAGGATCTCAACCCGCTCGAAGAGGCGGGCGGCATCCAGCGCCTGATCGACGAGTTCGACATGACCCACCAGCAGGCCGCCGATGCGGTCGGCCGCTCGCGTCCGGCGGCCTCCAACCTGCTGCGCCTGCTCAACCTCGCCCGGCCGGTGCAGGAGCTGCTGATGGCGGGCGACATCGACATGGGCCACGCGCGCGCGCTGCTGCCGCTCGACGGCGCCAGCCAGATCCAGCTTGCCAACCAGGTCGCCGCCCGCCAGCTGTCGGTGCGCGACACCGAGCGTCTGGTGCAGCAGATCCTCAATCCGCGGCTCAAGAAGCCCGCACCGCAGCCCGATCGCGACCTGCTGCGGCTGGAGGAGGAGATCGCCGATGCGATCGGCGCCACGGTGAGGATCAAGGCCAACAAGAAGGGCGCCGGCGAGGTCACGATCCGCTTCGGCAGCCTCGACCAGCTCGACGGCCTGCTCGGCCGCCTGCGCTGAGCGCGCCGGCCTGCGGCCGCGCGCCTCAGCCGGCGCGCTGCGCGGCGCGGATGCCGCGTGCCTCGTCGATCCTGCGCAGCGGCAGCAGGGCGGCGGCGAACAGCAGGATGCAGAACAGTACCGCGCCCTGCAGCCCGAACAGCCACTGCAGCAGCCCCACGCCGAAGATTCCGAAGATCGCCGCCAGCTTGCTGAACAGGCCCCAGAAGCCGAACAGCTCGGCGGCCCGGCTCTCGGGCGCGAACATGCCCACCAGCGCCCGCCCCACCGACTGGCTCGAGCCCAGGCTGAGCCCCGACAGCAGGCCGGCGAACAGGAACACCTGCTCCGCGCGCAGCGCCAGGCCCAGCGCGGCATTGACCGCCGCGGTCAGCGGCGCGACGAAGTAGATCGCGAGGATGGCTGCGATCCACAGCAGCAGGGTCAGCGCGTAGGTTCGCCGTCCCCCCAGCCGGCCCTGCAGCATGCCGAACAGCACCGCGCCGAGCAGCGCGGTGATCTGCACGACGATGAACATCAGGTTGCGCGTCGCCTCGCTCCAGCCGATCACCTGCGCGCCGTAGATGAAGGAGAAGGCGACGATCACATACACGCCCGCCATCGCGAACAGGATCGACACGAACAGCCAGGCGAGGTCGGGGAACTCCGCCGTCGAGCGCGCCGTGTGCGCGAGGCGCCGATAGGCGGTGCGCACCACCGTCATGCCCAGGGGCTGGCGCGCGCCGACCGCCGGCTCGCGCAGCCAGACGAAGGTCGGAATCGCGCCGACCAGGAAGAAGACCGCCGCGAACGGCCCGACCCAGCGCATGCGCTCGAAGTTCTCGGCGCTCGCCTCGCCGAGGAAGAGCATCACGAAGCCCGCCGCCACCAGCCCGCCGGCATAGCCTAGGGCCCAGCCCAGGCCGGAAATGTGGCCGAGCTCGTGGCGTTCGCCGAGGAAGGGCAGGAAGCTGGCGATGAAGGACTCGCCGGCCGAATACGCGGTGTTCGAGATCACGATCAGCGCGAAGCCGAGCCAGACGTGGCCCGGCTGGACGTGGTAGAGCAGCGCGGTGCTCGCCACGGTGATCAGGTAGCTGGCGAACAGCATGCGCTTCTTCGCGCGCGCATGGTCCATGACCGCGCCCAGCAGCGGCGCGCTGGCGACGACGAGCGCATAGCTCAGGCACAGCGCGAGGCTCCACAGCAGGTTGCCGAGGCGGTAGTCCGGCGCATCGCCGACGATCAGCCGCGTGTACAGGTCGCCGAAGATCACCGTGATGATCAACAAGGTGTAGGCCTGGTTGGCGAAGTCGAACATGCACCAGCCGAAGATCTCGCGCCGGCGCGCCTTGCGGGTCGCGATCATGCCGGCAACGGCCCCCCGGCGGGTGGCGCGGGCAGTCTGGATGCGGCGCAGTCCGGCGATGTTTCGCCTGCTGTTGGATGTCTTGTCATTTATAAGATATCTAATGACTTCATAAAGTCGTGCTGCGATGCAACAAATGTTTGACTTCGCTAAGGTTAACCCCTACCATCCGCGGGATTTTAAGCGGTCGCCGGCGTCCGGGCACGCGTGTGCGACAAAACCCATGCTCAAAGCTGTCATACTGCAGGCAGTCGCGACGCTCGTCGCGATACTCCTTGGCGGGGCCCTGTTCGGCGTCCGCGGGGCGATTTCTGCTGCAGGGGCGGGTCTGGCATGCGTGTTGCCGAGCTGGCTGTTCGCCATGCGCCTCGCGGCGATGGTCAAGCGCACCGGCACGGCGAGCGTGACCGCTTTCGTCGCAGGCGAGTTCATCAAGATCGCCTCGATCGTGGGATTGTTGGTGCTGGTGTGGGCCGTATATCCTGACCTCCACTGGGGGGGCATGTTGATCGGTCTCATCCTGGCGCTGAAAGCGAATTTATTTGCATTTTTGGTGAAGACCTGATCATGGCTGGAAACGCTCCCACCGCATCCGAGTACGTAATTCACCACCTCGGACACTTCAACAATACCGGGCATCCCCAGGAGAACATCGTCGATTGGAGTGTGATCAATATCGACTCGATGTTCTTCTCGATCTTGCTGGGCCTGCTCACCGTCTTCATTCTCTGGCTTGCCGCGCGCAAGGCGACATCGGGCGTTCCCGGCCGCTTCCAGGGCATCGTCGAGCTGCTGGTCGAAATGGTGGCCGATCAGGCCAAGGGCATCGTGCATAGCGCCGAGTCGCGCCGCTTCGTCGCTCCGCTCGCGCTTACCGTGTTCGTCTGGATCTTCCTGATGAACGCGATGGACCTGCTGCCGGTCGATCTGATCCCGATGCTCTGGACCGGTGTCTATTCCGCCGCCGGTGGCGATCCCGCCCACGCCTACATGCGTGTCGTCGCGACCGCCGACCTGTCCGCCGCGCTCGGTCTGTCGATCGGCGTGCTGCTGCTGTGCCTCTACTACAACGTCAAGATCAAGGGCGTCTCGGGCTGGGTGCACGAGCTCTTCACCGCGCCCTTCGGCAGCCACCCGCTGCTGTACCCGGTCAACTTCCTGATGCAGATCATCGAGTTCCTGGCCAAGACGGTTTCGCACGGCATGCGACTGTTCGGCAACATGTATGCCGGCGAACTCGTGTTCATCCTGATCGCCCTGCTCGGCGGCACCGCCACCGTGTTCGGCTTCGTCGGTCATGTCGTTGCGGGCACCATCTGGGCGATCTTCCACATCCTGATCATCACCCTGCAGGCCTTCATCTTCATGATGCTGACCCTGGTGTATGTCGGTCAGGCGCACGAAAGTCATTAAGTTTCCGGTTTCATCTTCATAGCAGTACCTGGTTTTTAAACTCACCTTCCCCACTAAGGAGTTGTCATGGAAAACGTTCTGGGTTTTGTTGCTCTGGCTGCTGGTCTGATCATCGGTCTGGGTGCCATCGGCGCTTGTATCGGTATCGGCATCATGGGTTCCAAGTACCTCGAAGCTTCCGCCCGTCAGCCCGAGCTGATGAACGCGCTGCAGACCAAGATGTTCCTGCTGGCCGGCCTGATCGACGCCGCGTTCCTGATCGGTGTCGGTATCGCCATGATGTTCGCCTTCGCCAACCCGTTCCAGCTCTGATCGGTTCGAGTTCATCCATCCTTGAACCAACCTGAGGGCCAAGAACCGTGAATTTGAACGCAACCCTGATAGCCCAGCTCGTTGTGTTCTTCATTCTGGCGTGGTTCACGATGAAATTCG
>JAREIX010000362.1 GCA_029286945.1 Thauera sp.
TGGTAGCCGGGCGCGCTCGCGGGCACGAGGAAGCAGGTGATGCCCTTCTTGCCGGCGGCCTTGTCGGTCACCGCGAACACGATGGCGACGTCGGCGTGCTTGCCGGTGGTGATGAACTGCTTGACGCCGTTGAGCACCCATTCGTTGCCGTCGCGCACCGCGGTGGTGCGGATCGCCGAGGCATCCGAGCCGACGTGCGGCTCGGTGAGGCAGAAGCAGCCGAGCTTCTCGCCGCGGGCGAGCGGCTTCAGCCAGGCTTCCTTCTGCGCGTCGGAGCCGAAGCGGTTGAGGATGCCGCAGGGCAGCGAGTTCTGCACGCTGACGATGGTCGAGGTGGCGCCGTCGCCGGCGGCGATCTCTTCCAGCGTCAGCACCAGGCTCATGTAATCCATGCCGGCACCGCCCCACTCCTCGGGCACCACCATGCCGAGCGCACCGAGTTCGGCGAGCTCGTTCAACGCCTCGCGCGGGAAGGTGTGGTTGCGGTCCCACTCGGCGGCGAAGGGGGCCAGGCGCTCCTGCGCGAAGGCGCGCATGGAGTCGCGGATGAGTTCCTGTTCCTGGGTCAGAATCATGATCAAACCTCTACTGGAGCGGCCACGCCGTTCCATTGCTCGTCAATATGCGACACGGCCAAGCCGGCCGTGTCGGGGGTTCGTGAAGCCGCCGAGGACTGTCCGAGCCCGCAGGGCGAGTTCCGCAGGCTGCGGAACGAACCCCCGGCGCGGCTGGCGGTTCGAGGCACAGGCAATCAGCCGCCGCAGGCCACCGAGGCATCGACCTCGATCGCCATCGCGGTGGCCTCGCCGCCGCCGATGCACAGGCTGGCCACGCCACGCTTGAGGCCGCGCTTGCGCAGCGCGCCGATCAGGGTGACCAGGATGCGCGCGCCCGAGGCGCCGATCGGGTGGCCGAGCGCGCACGCCCCGCCATTCACGTTCACCTTGTCGTGCGGCAGCTTCATCTCGTGCATCGCCGCCATGGTGACGACCGCGAAGGCCTCGTTGATCTCCCACAGGTCGACCTGGTCGGTGCTCCAGCCCGCCTTGGCCAGCACCTTCTGCATCGCGCCCACCGGGGCGGTGGTGAACCACTGCGGCTCCTGCGCGTGGGTGGCGTGGCCGACGATGGTGGCGACCGGCTTCAAGCCGAGCTTGTCGGCGGTGGACCTGCGCATCAGCACCAGCGCGGCGGCGCCGTCGGAGATCGAGCTCGAGTTGGCCGGGGTCACCGTGCCGTCCTTCCTGAACGCGGGCTTGAGCGACGGGATCTTGTCGATCTGCGCCTTCAGCGGCTGCTCGTCCTTGTCGATGAGGACGTCGCCCTTGCGCCCGGAGACGGTGACCGGCACAACCTCCCAGGTGAAGTCGCCGTTGTTGATCGCGGCCTGCGCGCGCGTCGTCGAGGCGATCGCGAACTCATCCTGCGCGCTGCGGCTGAAGTTGAAGTGGCCGGCGCAGTCCTCGGCGAAGGTGCCCATCAGGCGGCCCTTGTTCTCCTTCGAGTAGCTGTCCTCGAGGCCGTCGAGGAACATGTGGTCGAACATCTGGCCGTGGCCGAGGCGGTAGCCGGCGCGCGCCTTGGGCAGCAGGTAGGGCGCGTTGGACATCGACTCCATGCCGCCGGCGACCATGACCTCGTTGCTGCCGGCGAGGATCAGGTCGTGGGCCAGCATGGTGGCCTTCATGCCCGAGCCGCACACCTTGTTGATCGTCGTGCAGCCGGCCGACAGCGGCAGGCCGGCGCCGAGCGCGGCCTGGCGGGCGGGCGCCTGGCCGAGGCCGGCGGGCAGCACGCAGCCCATGATCACTTCC
>JAREIX010000171.1 GCA_029286945.1 Thauera sp.
CTTCGTGATGGCCGACGCCACCACGCTGACCGAGGCCGGCTACGTCGGCGAGGACGTCGAGAACATCATCCAGAAGCTGCTGCAGAAGTGCGACTACGATGTGGACAAGGCCCAGCAGGGCATCATCTACATCGACGAGATCGACAAGATCTCGCGCAAGGCCGACAACCCCTCGATCACCCGCGACGTGTCCGGCGAGGGCGTGCAGCAGGCGCTGCTCAAGCTCATCGAAGGCACCGTGGCCTCGATCCCGCCGCAGGGTGGGCGCAAGCATCCGAACCAGGACTTCATCCAGGTCGACACCACCAACGTGCTGTTCATCTGTGGTGGCGCCTTCGATGGCCTGGAGAAGGTGATCCGCAACCGCACCGAGAAGGTCGGCATCGGCTTCGGCGCCGAGGTCAAGAGCAAGGAAGCGAAGAACCTGACCGACACCTTCCGCCAGGTCGAGCCCGAGGACCTGATCAAGTTCGGCCTGATCCCCGAGCTCATCGGCCGCCTGCCGGTGGTGGCGACGCTGCAGGAACTCGACGAGGCGGCGCTTATCCAGATCCTGGTCGAGCCGAAGAACGCGCTGGTCAAGCAGTACCAGAAGCTGTTCGCGATGGAAGGCGTCGAGCTCGAGATCCGTCCGAATGCCTTGCATGCGGTCGCGCGCAAGGCGATCAAGCGCAAGACCGGCGCACGCGGCCTGCGCTCCATCCTCGAAGCGGCGCTGCTCGACATCATGTACGACCTGCCGACGATGGAGAACGTGGAGAAGGTCGTCGTCGACGAGTCTACGATCGAGGAGGGTGGCAAGCCCTTGCTGATGTACGCCGAACAGCAGAAGGTATCGGGCGCCAACTGACGGGCCACTGACCGTACGCAGCCCCCTCCGCCAAGGGGCTTGCGCCCCGGCGCTTGAATTTCCAGGTCACGCCCACACATGGGTGTGACCTTTTGCTTAAGGAAAGAAAAAAATGTCGGGTCCTGCTGACCTCCCCAACGAAGCGATGGAAATGCCGCTGTTGCCGCTGCGCGACGTGGTGGTGTTTCCGCACATGGTGATCCCGCTCTTCGTGGGTCGTCCGAAGAGCATCAAGGCGCTCGAGAACGCCATGGAGGCGGGCAAGAGCATCCTGCTCGTGGCGCAGAAATCGGCTGCGAAGGACGAGCCCGCGGTCGAGGATCTGTATTCGATCGGCTGCATCGCCAACATCCTGCAGATGCTCAAGCTGCCCGACGGCACCATCAAGGTGCTGGTCGAAGGCGTGCAGCGCGCCCACATCGACGCAGTGGAAGACCTGCGCAGCCTGTTCGTGGCGACCGTGCGCCCGGTGCCGGTCAGCGAGAGCGGTACCCACGAGCTGGAAGCCATGCGGCGCGCGATCATCGCCCAGTTCGACCAGTACGTTAAGCTCAACAAGAAGATTCCGCCGGAGATCCTCAGCTCGCTCGCGGGCATCGAGGAGGCGGGGCGTCTCGCCGACACCATCGCTGCGCACCTGCCGCTCAAGCTCGAGCAGAAGCAGGAAGTGCTCGAGATGTTCGACACCGCCGAGCGGCTCGAGAAGCTGCTGAGCCAGCTCGAGGGCGAACTCGACATCCTGCAGGTGGAAAAGCGCATCCGCGGCCGCGTCAAGCGCCAGATGGAGAAGAGCCAGCGCGAGTACTACCTCAACGAGCAGGTCAAGGCCATCCAGAAGGAACTCGGCGAAGGCGAGGACGGCGCCGACCTCGAGGAGATGGACAAGAGGATCAAGGCCGCTGGCATGCCGAAGGAGGCGCTGGCGAAGGCCGAGGCCGAGTTCAAGAAGCTGCGCCTGATGTCGCCGATGTCGGCCGAAGCTACCGTGGTGCGCAACTACATCGACACCCTGATCGGCCTGCCCTGGAAGAAGAAGTCGCGCGTCAGCAAGGACCTGGCCGAGGCCGAGAAGGTGCTCGACAAGGACCACTACGGCCTCGAGCGCGTCAAGGAACGCATCCTCGAATACCTTGCCGTGCAGCAGCGCGTGGACAAGGTCAAGGCGCCGATCCTGTGCCTGGTCGGCCCTCCGGGCGTGGGCAAGACCTCGCTCGGTCAGTCGATCGCCAAGGCCACCAACCGCAAGTTCATCCGCATGGCGCTCGGTGGCGTGCGCGACGAGGCCGAGATCCGCGGCCACCGCCGCACCTACATCGGCTCGATGCCGGGCAAGATCCTGCAGAACATGAGCAAGGTCGCGGTCAAGAATCCGCTGTTCCTGCTCGACGAGGTGGACAAGCTCGGCATGGATTTCCGTGGCGATCCGTCGTCGGCGCTCCTCGAGGTGCTCGATCCCGAGCAGAACCACACCTTCCAGGACCATTACGTCGAGGTGGACTTCGACCTCTCGGACGTCATGTTCGTCGCCACCGCCAACACACTGAACATCCCGCCGGCGCTGCTCGACCGCATGGAGGTGATCCGCCTGTCGGGTTACACCGAGGACGAGAAGGTCAACATCGCGCAGCGCTATCTGCTGCCCAAGCAGATGAAGAACAACGGCCTCAAGACCGACGAACTTTCGGTCACCGAAGAGGCCGTGCGCGACATCGTGCGCTACTACACCCGCGAGGCGGGCGTACGCAGCCTCGAGCGAGAGATCTCCAAGGTCTGCCGCAAGGTGGTCAAGCAGCTCGTGCTCAAAAGCCGCAACAGCAAGATCATCGTCAACGCGAAGAACCTCGACAAGTTCCTCGGCGTGCGCAAGTACAGCTTCGGCATGGCGGAGAAGGAGAACCAGATCGGCCAGGTCACGGGTCTCGCATGGACCGAAGTCGGCGGCGAGCTGCTGACGGTCGAGGCGGTGCAGCTGCCGGGCAAGGGCAAGGTGCTCACCACCGGCAAGCTCGGCGAGGTGATGCAGGAATCGATCCAGGCCGCGCTCTCGGTCGTGCGTCGGCGCGCGCGCTCGCTTGGCATCGATCCGGACTTCTACCAGAAGAGCGACATCCATATTCACCTGCCGGAAGGCGCGATTCCTAAGGACGGGCCGTCGGCCGGCATCGCGATCTCGACCGCGCTGGTGTCGGTGCTGACCGGGATCCCGGTGCGCTGCGACATCGCGATGACCGGTGAGATCACGCTGCGTGGCGAGGTGCTGGCGATCGGCGGCCTGAAGGAGAAGCTGCTCGCGGCGGTGCGCGGCGGGATCCGTACGGCATTGATCCCGGAAGAGAACGTCAAGGACCTCGCCGAGATCCCGGACAACATCAAGAACGCGATCGAGATCATCCCGGTGAAGTGGATCGACCGCGTCCTCGAGCTGGCCCTCGAGCGCAGGCCCGAACCGCTGGCCGACGACGCGTCACCTGCCGAGGCGGTGCCGGCGGTGGCGGAGGAGAGCGACGTGGGGCCTGCCGGACGACGCGCCCACTGACGCGCAATTCGCGCTCGTTGTTCGGTCCGCAGACTGGAGCCGCAGTGCACACCGTGCGCTGCGGCTCCTTTGTTTGGGGCATCTCCGTCGCGCGGCCGTCGTTGACAGGGCTGAATTTGGCGCGCTATAAAAACATGAAGTTTGCAAGGCGTGTCCCAGACCGTCGAATCCCGAGCCCAAAGGCCGAGGTCGCGGAGTTCTTCCCATTGCAGTTCATATCCGGAGGGTTCAAGTGAACAAACAGGAACTGGTTGCAAGCATTGCGGAGAAGGCATCCATGACCAAGGCGGACGCGACGCGGGCTCTCGATGCGACCGTGGCCGCGGTGACGGAAGCGCTGAAGAACAACGAGACGGTCACGCTGGTGGGTTTTGGCGCGTTCTACGTGGGTGACCGTGCCGCACGAACCGGGCGCAATCCGCGCACCGGGAAAAACATCAAGATCAAGGCGGCCAAGGTTCCAAAATTCCGCGCTGGCAAAGGCCTGAAAGATTCAGTAAACTGACGGACTTTGCTGTTCCGGCGGTGGCTGGAGCATAGCGCGGGTGCTTAGCTCAGTTGGTAGAGCGTCGCCCTTACAAGGCGAATGTCGGCGGTTCGACCCCGTCAGCACCCACCAGAACCCTCGAAGCCCGGAGAAGCTCTTCCGGGCTTCGTCGTTCACGGTTCGCGGAGCCTGTCATGGCGAAGAAATTCCCGCTTCATCCCAAAAACCCCGAGCGTATCTGCTGGGGGTGCGACAAGTACTGTCCGGCGGATGCACTCGGTTGTGGCAATGGCTCCGGCCGCACGCTGCACCCCGCAGAGATGCTCGGTGACGACTGGTACACCTTCGGCGACTGGGCCATCGATCCCGCTGACCCGGCGACCCCCGGCAAAAAGACCCACTGACCCCGCACGGCGAATGCCCGGGCGCCACGCGGTGGTGCGAGCGGACGCGGGGCCGGGCGCCGCCATGAAGCAGCAAGGACATCTGTGACCCAATCCACCCCCATCGCGCTCGTGACCGGCGCCGCCATGGCCAAGCCCGATCCCGAGAGCCACCTTCTGGTGGCAGCACTCGCCCGCCGCGGCATCGCTGCCGAACTCGTGCCCTGGGACGGCGATCGGGACTGGACCTCGTACCGTCTCGTCGTCGTCCGCACGCCCTGGGACTATTTCGCGCGCCTCGGCGAGTTTCTCGACTGGGCGCGTCGGACCAGCGCGCTGGTCGACTTCGTGAACCCCTTCGCCGTCATCGACTGGAATAGCCACAAGGCTTACCTGCGGGAGCTGTCGTCGGCCGGCATCGCGACGGTTCCCACGCTGTGGCTTGCCCCTGGCGAGACCGACTCAGCGGCGCGTGTCGCCGAGCGCGGCTGGGATGAGGTCGTCGTCAAGCCCGCCGTCTCGATCGGCGCGATCGGGGCCTTGCGGGCGAAGCTGTCCGATCCCGCCTGCGTGCGCCACATCGAAGAGCTGGCGAGCCAAGGTGACGTGATGGTGCAGCCCTTCGTGCCCAGCGTCGCGGCGGTCGGCGAGGTGTCGCTGGTCTACTTCGGCGGGGTCTTCTCGCACGCGATCTGCAAGCGGCCGGCGCCGGGCGATTTCCGCGTGCAGGATATGTACGGCGGCACGGTCCACGCGCACCAGCCAAGCGAGGCCGAGCTGGCGTTGGCGGAGCGGGCGCTGGGCTGCGTGCCGCTGCCGACCACCTACGCGCGCGTCGACCTGGTCGAGGTCGACGCCCGACCCGCGCTCATGGAGATCGAGCTGATCGAGCCGGAGCTCTTCCTCGGCGCATCGAGCGCCGCGCCGGAGCGTTTTGCGGACGTGCTGGTGCAACGTTGCGCGGGTGGGCGTGCAGGCGAGGGCTGACGGGGGTGCGGCAAAGAAAAGGGCCCGGGCGCTTTCGTGCCCGGGCCCAAAACCACCAATCGAGGAAGGTGGAGGAGACAGACGGATCTTAAACTAGCATGATGGTGCAGTGCAACAAAAAGCTGTTGCAAGAGGATTCCCGTGCTCCGCGTTATCCATGCGCACGGCTGCGGCGGGGCGACCATGTCGCGGGTCCGGCCAGCTGCGCAGGGGCTCCCGGCGTTCTCCCCCGGATCGCCGGGATGGATCGGCATGCTGCAGTGCACAAAATTGTTGACAGGCGAAAATGGCCCGATATAATTCGCTCCATGCTGCAGCGCAACAAGACGTCGGGTGATGATCTTGGGGCACACAGCCAGACCACGATTTCAGCGCACCACCCACCTTAAAGGAATGCCCTCATGACCAAGATCCAGACCCCCGAGCAGTTCGCCGCCCTCGGCCAAGCCAACCTCGAGACCCTGATGTCGCTCGCTGGCAGCGCCATCGCCCGCGCCGAGCGCCTGGCCGAGCTGAACCTCAACACCGTGCGTTCGGTGCTGGAAGACAGCGTCGCCACCACCCGCAAGCTCGCCGAAGCCAAGAACCCGCAGGAGCTGGCCAGCCTGCAGACCGAGCTGACCAAGCCGATGATCGACAAGGCCGTTGCCTACGCCCGCAGCGTCCAGGAAATCGCCACGGAAGGCCAGCAGGAAGTCTCGAGCCTGTTCGAGAAGCAGATCGCCGAGCTGAACAGGAACTTCGCTGCCATGCTGGAGCAGGCTGCCAAGTCGGCGCCCGCCGGTTCCGAAGGTGTCTTCGCAGCCGTCAAGTCGGCGATGGAAACCGCCAACAGCCTGTATGACAACGCCAGCAAGGCCGCCAAGCAGGCCGCCGAAGTTGCCGAGGCCAACATGACCGCCGCGACCGAAGCCACCGTCAAGGCCATGACCGCGACCCAGAAGGCCGCCGGCAAGAAGTAAGCTTCAGATTCGTGCGAGCGGGGGCTTCCCCCGCGACCCGGAAGATGGGCCGACCCGCGCTGAGCGGGCCGGCCCATCGTCTTTCCGGGCCTCGCGTGCGTCTGCACGGCCTTGCACCCTCGCGGGCATGAATCTGCCGCCGGGGGAGAGGCCCCTGTGGCGTTCGCCCGAAGGCGGCCGACCTATGCAGGCTCGGTCGCGAAGAGTTCTTCGAGCCAGTCGATGAACACCCTGACGCGCGCCGGAAGCTGCCGGCCGGGCGGGTACAGGACGTTGAGCGGCAGCGCAGGCGGCCGCCAGTTCGGCAGGATCTCGCGCAGGCTGCCTTCATCCAGTTGGCGTGCGACGTGGTAGCGCGGCACCTGGACGATGCCGAAGCCGGCCTCGCAGGCGGCGACGTATGCCTCGCCGCTGTTGATCGACACCGTGGCCGGCAGGTTGCGGCGCTCGATCGTCCCATCGACGACGAACTCCAGCGGCACGGGTTTGCCGCTGGCGGCCGCGACGTAATCGACCGCGCGGTGATGGGCGAGATCGGTCAGGGTCTGCGGGGTTCCGCTGCGCTGCAGATAGCCCGGGCTCGCACAGGTGACCTGTGACATCTGTCCCAGGCGGCGGGCGACGTGCGGCACGTCGCCGAGTCCGCCAAAGCGCAGCACGCAATCGACGCCCTCGCGGACGAGGTCGATGTGGCGATCGCTGACGGTGATGTCGAGATGGATCTGCGGATAGGCGGCGCAGAAGCGCGGAAGCGCCGGCAGCAGCACCAGGCGGCAGAGCGAGCCCGAGAGGTCGATGCGGATGCGCCCCTGCGGATGCCCGCCGGCGTGCGCGAACTCGGCCTCGAGGTCGTCGACGTCGTTGAGGATCGCGACGCAGCGATGGTAGTAGGCTTCGCCGTCTACCGTCGGCGTGACCTGCCGCGTCGTGCGCAGGAGCAGTCGTACGCCGAGCCGGGCCTCGAGCTGCTTGATGCTCTGGGTGGCCGAGGCGCGGGCGAGACCGAGCTGTTCCGCTGCGCGGCTGAAGCTGCCGAGTGCCACGATGCGGGTGAAAAGGCGCATCGTTTCCAGACGATCC
The DNA here is from genome assembly GCA_029286945.1 of Thauera sp. GTDB lineage: Bacteria > Pseudomonadota > Gammaproteobacteria > Burkholderiales > Rhodocyclaceae > Thauera. Next base: position 7,286 of record JAREIX010000171.1, read on the forward strand.
ATACGGACGGGGCTCCACTTTGTGTTAACGGCGGTCGATTCCCGCACAAATCCGGCGTCCACCGCCGGCACGGCACAGCATGACCTTGATCTGGTGAGCGGATAGCGGCTGTTTGCTTG
>JAREIX010000006.1 GCA_029286945.1 Thauera sp.
GGTGTAGAAGAACATCGCCTCCTTGGCCTTGGTGTAGTCGTCCCACTTGTCGAGCGAGGCGAGGTCGATCGGCGACAGCTTCCACTGCTTGAGCGGGTGGGATTCGCGCTCCCTGAAGCGGCGGCGCTGCTCCTCGCGGCTCACCGAGAACCAGAACTTGATCAGGTGGATGCCGCTGCGCACCAGGTTGCGCTCGAACTCGGGCACCTGGCGCATGAACTCGTTGTATTCGTCGTTGGTGCAGAAGCCCATCACGCGCTCGACGCCGGAGCGGTTGTACCAGGAGCGGTCGAACAGCGCGATCTCGCCGGCGGTCGGCAGGTGCTGGATGTAGCGCTGGAAATACCACTGGCCGCGCTCGATCTCGGAGGGCTTCTCCAGCGCCACCACCCGCGCACCGCGCGGATTCAGGTGCTCCATGAAGCGCTTGATGGTGCCGCCCTTGCCGGCGGCGTCGCGGCCCTCGAACAGGATCACCACGCGCTGCCCGCTGTCCTTCACCCAGGCCTGCAGCTTGAGCAGTTCCACCTGCAGGCGGTACTTCTGCTTCTCGTAGGCCTTGCGCGACATCAGGTTGCGGTAGGGGTAGCCGCCCTGGCGCCAGTCGGGCGCCAGCTCCTCGTCGGGGTCGGCGGCCGGGGCCGCGCTGCCGGTGTCGGCGCGCAGCAGCGCGCGCCGCAGCACGTGGATGTCGTCGGGCGAGGCGCCCGCCAGGATCGCGTCGAGGGCGCGCACGGCGCGCTTGGGGTCGCGCCCGAGCTCGGTCTTGAGGATGTCGCTGACGGCGGCGAGCTTGGAGCCTTCGGCGGCGGCGATCGCCTGATCGATCTCGAAGCGTTCGATGCCTTCCGTGCTGAGCACGGGTGCGGTGTCGCCGGCGCGGGCACGGCGACCCTTGGCGCTGGCGCGGACGGGCTTGCGCGCGGGCGTGGCGGCGGGCTGCGGCGCGCCGGGGGAGGTGGGGGAGGTGGGCTGGAGGTCTTCTTCCTTGCTCATCGCGATTCTCCTGTCAGATGTCCCAGTTTAATCCCGCCGCGCGTGCGCAGGGTTCGCCCGCCGATGGCCGTTCGTGACCGATTGCGCCGGAATCCGCGTTCCCCGCCCGCCCGCGTTGGGGCCCGTCGCACGCCCGAGGAGCGCTAGAATTGCGCCCCCAATTCCAGACCATGACGCGGGCCCGGCCCCGCGCCCTCGCTCCCCATGCCCCTGACTCCCGAAGCCCGCCATCTGCTGGACATGGCCTACCGGGTCGGCGCGCCGCGCTTTGACCAGCTCTCCGTAGCCCAGGCGCGCCACTCCTTCGAGAAGCTGCAGTTCGTGTTCGGTTCCGAAGCACCGGCGGTGGCGGCGACCACCGAGGTGCCGATTCCCCGGCGCGACGGCTCGGCGCTGCTCGCCCGCTACTACCGTCCGCTGTCGGGCCACCCCGGCGAGCGTCTCCCGCTGCTGATCTATTTCCATGGCGGTGGCTGGTGCGTCGGCGACGTCGCCACCCACGACGTGGTGTGCCGCGAACTCGCCAACGCCTCGCGCTGCGCGGTGCTGTCGGTCGACTACCGGCTCGCGCCCGAGCATCCGTTTCCCGCGGCGGTCGATGATGCGCGCCTGGCCTTCGACTGGGCGGTGGCGCAGGCGGACGTGCTCGAGGTCGATGCCCGACGGATCGCGCTCGGTGGCGACAGCGCGGGCGGCAACCTCTCCATCGTCACCGCGCTCGCGCTGCGCGGCGCCGCCGTGCAGCCGCGCTTCCTGATGCTGGTCTATCCGAGCACCGAGATCCGCAGCGAGCGCGCCTCGCGTGAGCGCTACGCCGAGGGCTTCTTCCTCGATCGCGGCACGCTGCAGTGGTTCTTCGAGCGCTACCTGCCCGCGGGCGACAGCGAGGATTGGCGCGCATCGCCGATGCGCGCCCCGTCGCTGGCGGGGCTGCCGCCGATGCTGGTGATCGGGGCCGAGTTCGACCCGCTGGTGGATGACTGCGAGGCCTTCGCTGCCCGCGTCGCGGCCGAAGGGGGCGAGGTCAGCTACCACGCCTTCGCGGGCGTGGTGCATGGCTTCTTCACCCTGGGCAAGATCTTTCCCGAGGCGCAGCAGGCGGTCGCGCTATGCGCCGAGGCGTTGCGCCGCCATCTCGCCGACGCCGGCCGTTGATGGGCCGGCCGCGCGCTGATGCGCCGGCGGGCGCTCAGTCGCAGGCGGCGGCGATGAGCTCGTGGCGGGTGTCGCGGGCAGCCTCCACCAGGGTGTCGAAGGCCGCCTTGTCGAGGTCGCCGAGGCTGGCCGCGAGCAGCTCCGGACGGCGCTCGATGCCGAGCAGGGTGTCGAAGGGGTTGGGCGCTTCGGCGGCCAGCGTGGCGAGGAAGACCAGGTCGCCCAGGGTCTGCGGCGGCCATTCGGTGTGGGCGGTCGGATCGGCCGCGCAGGCGTCGACGATCACGTCCGGCAGATCGAAAGCCTCGAGCACCGCGGTGCGCACCGGCTCGTCCCACAGCGCCACGACCTCGGCGAAGCGCGGCATGTCGCCCTCGAGCGCGGGGTAGCGCGCGGCGCGGGCGAGCAGGTAGAACTGGCCGATGTCGAGCAGCAGGCCGGCGAGCATGGCGCCGTCCGGGTTCGCACGCTCGCGTTCGCGCGCGAGCGCGAAGCTCCACGCGGCGACGTCGATCGCATGCATCCACAGCCCGGTGGCGACCAGCCGCATCTGGCGCGAGCGGTGGTCGCGCGCGAGCTGCTCGGCGGCAACCGCGAAGGCGAGGCAGCGCAGCGTGGAGAGGCCGATGCGGGTGATCGCGTCCTTCAGGCTGCTGACCTCGCCGCGATAGGGGTTCATGGACAGCGTGTTCGCCATGCGGATCACCTTGGCGGCGAGCACCGGCTCGGCCTTTACCGCGCTGGCGATGTCGTTGAGCGAGCTGTCGGGGTCGTCGGCCAGCTTCTTGATCCGCAGCGACAGGTCGAAGACCGTCGGAAAACTCAGCACGCCGTCGCGCAGTTCCTGCTCGATCTGTTCGGCGAAGGCGTCAATCTGGGACTGGAACTCTTCCATGGCTGCGGTCCGTTCTCTCGAAGTGGCCAGTCTAGGAGCGTGGGCGCCCCGGTGCGCGTGCAAATCCCACGCTCCGGCGCAGGTTCACGGCTGGGTGAGGACGACGCGGCCGTTCTCGAGCGCCTCGACCTGGGCCAGCGTGCACACCGGCACGCCGAGCGCCTCGATGGTCGCGTGGCCCTTCTTGAAGCGCTTCTCGACGATGAAGCTCGCGCACAGCACGCTCGCACCCGCCTCGCGCGCCATCTCGACCAGCGCCACCGCGGTGCGGCCGTTGGACAGGAAGTCGTCGACGATCACCACCCGGTCGGTGGGCACGATGTAGCGCTGCGACAGCACCAGCTTGGTCTCGCCACCCTTGGTCGGCGAGGGGATCACGCGCGCGATCGCGGGCGACTCGACCTGCGGCGCGTACTTCTTCGCATACACCAGCGGCACCTTGAGCGCCTGCGACACCACCAGGCCGGGTGCGATGCCGCTGGCCTCGGCGGTGAGGACCACGGTGGGCTCGAACTGCGCCAGGCGGCGGGCGAGCTCCTGCCCCATCTCGGTGATGAAGGCCGGCTCGATGCGGTGGTTGAGGAAGTGGTCGATCTTGAGGATCTGGTCGCCGATCACGGTGGCTTCGGCTTCGATGCGGCGCACCAGCGGTGCGTAGGGGCGGATGAGGGCGGGATCGACGTGCATGGCGGGGTCCGTAAACGTGAACGCCCCCTCGGCGGGGGCGGGTCGCGCGGATTCTAGCCCAAGCCGCCGCGCGGCGGGCGGGCGCACGCCGGCGCCCGCGAGGGGGCGGCCATTCGGGCTAGAATCGCGGTCATCTGCGGATGAAATACGTGATGAGCGACGAAGACTACATGCGCGCCGCGCTCGAGCAGGCGCGCCAGGCCGGGGCCTGTGACGAGGTGCCGGTGGGCGCCGTGGTGGTGCTCGACGGCGAGATCGTCGGCCGCGGCTTCAACCAGCCGATCGGCCGCCACGACCCCACTGCCCATGCCGAAATCATGGCCCTGCGCGACGCGGCCGAGCGCCTGGGCAACTACCGGCTGCCTGGCTGCGAGCTCTACGTGACGCTCGAGCCCTGCGCGATGTGCAGCGGCGCGATCATGCACGCCCGCATCGCGCGCGTGGTCTATGGCGCGCGCGACCCCAAGACCGGCGTGGCCGGCAGCGTGCTCGACCTGTTCGCCGAGACCCGCCTCAACCACCACGCCCGCATCGAGGGCGGGCTGCTCGCCGACGAGTGCGGCCGCATGCTGTCGAGCTTCTTCGCCGCCCGCCGCGGCAGGACTCTGGTGGCCTGAATGCGGGTGCGCGTGGACATCGGCGCGCAGCGGCTGTCGCTGTTCGGCGACGATGGCGCCTGCATCCGCCGCTACGCGGTCTCAACCGCCGCCAACGGCGCAGGCGAGCAGCAGGGCAGCTACCGCACGCCGCGCGGCCGCCATCGCATCCGCGCCCGCATCGGCGGCGGCGCGCCGAGCGGCGCGGTGTTCCGCGCCCGCCGTCCGACCGGGGAGGTGTGGAGCACCGACTTCGCCGCCGCCCATCCGGGCCGCGACTGGGTGCTCACGCGCATCCTTTGGCTGTGCGGCGAGGAGTCTGGCCGCAACCGTGGCGGCGAGGTCGACTCGATGCGGCGCTACATCTACATTCACGGCACCGGCGAGGACCAGCCCATGGGCGTGCCGCGCTCGCACGGCTGCGTGCGCATGCGCAACCGGGACATCATCGAGCTGTTCGAGCTGGTGCCGGTGGGCACCGAGGTGGAGATCGTGGAATGAGTGCGCAGCAGCAGAGCGCGGCGCTCAGCGGCGCAGCCGAAGTACGCATCGAGATTGCCGACTGGGCGCGCGCCGCGCCGTGGGTGATGCCGGTGCGCCTCGCGGTGTTCGTGGTCGAGCAGGGCGTGCCCGAGGAGATCGAGCGCGATGCCTTCGATGAGGTGAGCCGCCATGCGATCGCCCGCGACCGCGGCGCTGCGGTGGTGGCGACCGGCCGCCTGCTGCCCGATGGCCACATTGGCCGCATGGCGGTGGTGGCGGCGATGCGCGGGCAGGGCGTCGGCGGCGCGGTGCTCGAGGCCCTGGTCGCGGAGGCCGCGCGCAGCGGCATGGCGATGGTCGCGCTCAACGCCCAGGTGCACGCGCTGGCCTTCTATCGCCGCCATGGCTTCGTTGAGCACGGCGAGGTCTTCATGGAGGCGGGCATCGCCCACCGCGCGATGCAGCGGCGGCTGCAGGCGGACTGAAGAGCCGCCAGGGGCGGCCTGCGCGCTGAGGGGGAGTTGCGTGCCCGCTGCGGGCGCGCGTTCAGGCCGCCACGGTCGGCGTGAAGCGATGCTCGACCTCGGCGCGCAGCGCGCCATCCACATCCCAGGTCCACTCCACCAGCCGCGTCCTCGCCGCTTCGTCGCGCAGCACCACGCTGCTGCAGCGCGTGCCGTAGCCGGGCGCGCGGATGAAGGCGGGCGACAGCCAGCGCTCCCACTCGAGGCTGACGCCGGTCTGCGGCAGGTGCGGGTCGGCCGCCGGCGTGGGGTCGCGCATCAGCTCGAGCAGCGCCGCCACCAGGGCGTCCTCGCCGGCCCGGTCTTGCACGCCGGCCGTCGCCGGCAGCAGGGCGAGCGCGCGCTCGAGGCCCGCGCGCGTCTTCACCAGCTTCGGCCACGGGGTGTCGAGCAGGTGGTTCGAGAGCCCATACACGCCGGGCTGCAACATGCGCACCGCGCCGGTCGTGCTCTCGAGCACGCCGAGCTGCTCGCCGTCGCTGACCAGCAGGTTGAAGGCGGCATAGGCGCCGGCCCAGGACGCCAGGTCGTGCAGGCTGGTCGCGGCGTCGCGGCTGTCCTCGAGCGCGTCGCGCACGAGGGCGCCGCGCGAGGGCGCGCCCGCGACGCGGCGGCTCGGGTCGCGGAAGTTGGTGAGCGCGGCGAAGCGCCCGTTGCGGTTGAAGCCCATCCAGGTGCCGCCGGCCTCGAGGTCGCGGCCGGCAAGCAGGTCGGGCGCGTCGGTCCACCAGTGGGCGGGTGCGGCGGGGCGGCTCAAGTACTCGTCACGGTTGGCGGCGAGCACCAGGGGATAGCGCGGGTGAACCCGCCAGGCAAAGACGACCAGACACATCGCGGGCGCGCCGGGCTCGCTCAGCCGAGGGCGTAGGGCAGGTCGAGCATGCTCAGGCGCGGGCCATCGGGCGCGCCCAGGCGCAGCTCGCCGGCTTCGGCGCTGCTCGACTGGATCACCGCCAGCGCCTCGCTGCCGCCATCGGCGGTGGGCGCCACGTTCACCAGCTTGCCGGCGGATTGTTCGCCGAAATCGGGCGCATAGACGTCCATGCCGGCCGCCGCCACCGTGCCTGCCGGCAGCGCGACGCGGTAGGTGCGCTTCTTGAGCTTGCCGAGGTACTGGGTGCGGGCGACGATCTCCTGGCCGGGGTAGCAGCCCTTGTGGAAGCTCACGCCGCCGATCAGCTCGTAGTTGAGCATCTGGGCGACGAACTCTTCCTGCGTCGCGGTGGTGATCAGCGGCAGCCCGGCGCGGATCATCGTCAGCTGCCAGGCGGCGGTGCCGGCGCGCGTCGCACCGGCGGCGAGCAGGGCGTCGTAGGCGGCGGGCGCGGCCTCGAGCGGCACGGCGAGCAGGTAGCGGGTCTCGGCCAGGCGGATGCAGCGCAGGCCGGAGGCGGCGAGCGTCTGCTTCATGTCGGCCGCGGGCAGCGTGGCGCCGGCGGCCTGCACGACGGCCGCGGCGTCCGCGCCGGCGACGCCGATCAGCGCCAGCTCGGCACTGGCGTTGGTGAGCTTGACCTTGCTGCGCAGCACGTACATCGACAGCTTTTTCAGGAAGGGCGGCAGGATGTCGGCCGCCAGCACCAGCGCATGACCCTCCGCCTCGGGCCACATCAGGAAGCTGGCGATCATGCGCCCCTTGGGCGAGTTGAAACTGTTCCATTCGGCGGTATCGGCGGCGAGCTGCTTGACCTCGTTGGAAACGAGGTTGTGCAGGAAGGCCGCAGAATCCGGTCCGACCGAGCGGATGGTGCCGAGGTGCAGCAGCGGCACCGCGATGGTCGCGGTGGAGGCGGCGCGAGCTTCGCTGGCCGCGTCGGCAAAGTGCAGGGCGGCATCGCCAAGGGTGGCGCCGAGGGCGGCGAGGTGTTCGGTCCAGACTGTCATGATCGGGGTGCGGGCTCGGGGGTTGGTGCGATGAAGTATTATAAGGCCCCTCCGCAGCCCGGTCGCCCATGGCGCCGGCAGGGGATTCTCGCCGAATGCGACCGCCGATGAAGCGTCTCTTCCTCCGTCTCGCGCTGTTCATGCTCCTTGCCGCAGCGCTCGCCGCCGGCGCGGGGTGGTGGTACGCCCATCGCCCGCTCGTGCTGCAGGCCGAGGTCATCGACTTCACCGTGCCGCGCGGCGTGGGCATGCGCCAGGCCGCCGGGCTGATCGAACGCGCCGGCGTCGGCGTCGATGCCCGCCTGCTCACCCTGCTCGCCCGGCTCAGCGGCCGCGCACACCGCATCAAGGCCGGCAGCTACGAGGTGCATGGTGGCATCACGCCCTGGCAGCTGATCCTCAAGCTGTCCGACGGCGACGTCTCGCAGGGCGAGCTGCTCCTCGTCGAGGGCTGGACCTTCCGCCAGGTGCGCCAGGCACTCGAGGCCCACCCCGATCTCGAGCCCGACACTGCCGGCCTCGCCGAGGCCGAGATCCTGGCCCGCATCGGCGCCAGCGAGAAGCATCCCGAGGGGCTGTTCTTCCCCGACACCTACCTGTTCGACAAGCGCTCGGGCGCGCTCGCCTTGCTCAAGCGCGCCTACGGCGCGATGCAGGCCGAGCTCGAGCGCGCCTGGGCCGAGCGCGATCCGGCCACGCCGCTGGCCTCGCCCTACGAGGCGCTGATCCTGGCCTCGATCATCGAGAAGGAGACCGGGCGCCCGGAAGACCGCGCACGGGTCGCCTCGGTGTTCGCGAACCGGCTGCGGATCGGCATGCGGCTGCAGACCGACCCGTCGGTGATCTACGGCCTCGGGCCCGATTTCGACGGCCGCCTGCGCCGCAGCCACCTCGACACCGACCATCCGTGGAACACCTATACCCGCGCCGGCCTGCCGCCGACGCCGATCGCGATGCCGGGCGTCGCGGCCCTGCGCGCCGCGGTGCGGCCGGAGGAGAGCGACTTCCTGTATTTCGTCGCGCGCGGCGATGGCAGCAGTGAGTTCTCGCGCAACCTCGCCGACCACAACCGCGCGGTGAACAAGTTCATCCGCAACGGGGGCGGCTGATGAGCCGGATGCCGCCCGCCCGACCCCTGTCCGAGTTTTCCATGAGCCACAACGACACGACCGCCCCCGCGAGCGCTCCGGCGCGCGCACCGCGCCCGGACGGAGGCCCCGCGCGCGGCCGCTTCATCACCTTCGAGGGCATCGACGGCGCCGGCAAGAGCAGCCAGATCGCCGCCACCGTGGCGCTGCTGCAGGCCGCCGGCGTCGATGTCGAGCAGACCCGCGAGCCCGGCGGCACCGCGCTCGGCGAGCGCCTGCGCGAGCTGCTGCTGCGCGAGCCGATGCATCTCGAGACCGAGGCGATGCTGATGTTCGCCGCGCGCCGCGAACACCTCGCCGCCCGCATCGAGCCGGCGCTCGCGGCCGGGCGCTGGGTGGTGTGCGACCGCTTCTCGGACGCCACCTTTGCCTACCAGGTCGGCGGCCGCGGGCTGGACCGCGACAAATTCGACGCGCTCGAGGCCTGGGTGCATCCCGGCCTGCAGCCCGATCTCACGCTGGTGTTCGATCTCGATCCGGCGGTCGCCGCCGCCCGCGTGGCCTCGACCGGCGTCGACCCCGACCGCTTCGAGCGCGAGCAGCGCGACTTCTTCGTGCGCGTGCGCGCCGCCTACCTCGAGCGCGCCGCGCGTGCGCCGGAGCGCGTCTGCGTGATCGACGCCGACCGCGCGCCCGAGGTCATCCGCGCCGAGATCGAGCGCATCGTGCGCGAGCGTTTCTTCTCATGATCCACGCCTGGCTGCAGCCGACCTGGCAGCGCCTCGTCGAGCTTGGCGGGCGGCTGCCCCATGCGCTCCTCTTCGTCGGCCCGGCGGGCCTGGGCAAGCGCGAGCTCGCCGAGGCGCTCGCGGCGCGCCTGCTGTGCGATGCGCCGCGCGCCGACGGTCACGCCTGCGAGCACTGCGAACCGTGCCAGTGGCGGCTTGCCGGCAACCACCCCGACCTCGTCCGCGTGGTGCCCGCAGCGGATGCGGCCGCCGCGGCGGCCGAGGGCGCCGGCGAGACGGAGGCGCCCGCGCGCGAGTCCGGCGCCAAGGCCGCCTCGGCGCAGATCCTCATCGAGCAGATCCGCGACCTGCAGGCCGCGCTCAGCATCACCGGCCACCACGGCTCGCGCCGGGTGGTGGTGCTCGACCCGGCCGAGGCGATGAACGTGTTCACCGCCAACGCGCTCCTCAAGCTGCTCGAGGAGCCGCCGGCGGGCTGCGTGTTCCTGCTCGTGTCCTCGGCGCCGCGGCGGCTGTTGCCCACCATCCGCAGCCGTTGCCAGCAGTGGCACTTCGCCCGCCCGAGCGAGGCCGAGCTCGGCCACTGGAAGGCGCGCGCCGACCGCGACGCGCAGGCCCTGCTCGCGCTCGGCGGGGGCATGCCGCTGGCGGCCGAGCGCCTGGCCGAGCGCGGCGGCGGCGCCTTGCTGGCGCGCTTCGTGCGCGACCTCGGCGGGCTGCAGGGGGCCGACGTGCTGCGCCTGGCGGGGCAGTGGGAGGCTTGGCTGAAATCGAAGGAGGCCGCCGCGGCCGGCTTCGGCCTGCCCGAACTCAGCGACTGGATGCAGCGCTGGGTGAGCGACCTCGCCGCGCTGCGCCTGGGTGGCCGGGTGCGCTTCTTCCCCGCCCAGGAGGGCGCGCTGGCCGCGCTCGCCAGCCGCATGAGCGTGGCGGCGGCGAGCGGCTGCTACAATGAACTCGTTCAGATACACAGGTTTGCGCGCCATCCGCTGAGCCTGCGCCTTGTTCTCGAAGACATGCTGATGCGTTACGCCCGCGCCATTGCCGGAGCCCGAGGATGACCGAAGCCGCCCGCCCCGCCGCCGTGACCGCCCGCCCGAGCGTGCTGTCGCTCAACATCAACTCGAAGTCGGCGCTGTACGCGGCCTACATGTCCTTCCTCACCAACGGCGGCATCTTCGTGCCGACGCCCAAGGGCTACAAGATCGGCGACGAGGTCTTCATGCTGCTGCAGCTGATGGACGACCCGACCCGCCACCCGGTGGCCGGCACGGTGGCGTGGATCACCCCGCATGGCGCGCAGGGCGGCAAGACACAGGGCATCGGCGTGCATTTTTCGGCCGACGAGTCGAGCAAGGTGCTGCGCAGCCGCATCGAGCAGGTACTGGCCGGCCATCTGGGCTCGAACCGGCCCACGCACACGCTCTGATCCGGCGCTGCGCCGCGCAGGCGGCCGGCGCCCCGGTCGCGCGTTTGCGGCGCGCTGCTTGCCCACCCGCACCTCACTCTTACAGGAACCGGATGTTCGTCGATTCACACTGCCACCTCGATTTCCCCGACCTCGCCAGCCGCGAGGACGAGATCCTCGCCACCATGGCGGCCAAGGACGTCGGCACCGCGCTCTGCATCAGCGTGAAGCTGGAGGATTTTCCGCGCGTGCTCGGCCTGGCCGAGCGCCACCCCCAGCTGTGGGCGACGGTCGGCGTGCATCCCGACAACGACGGCGTCGAGGAGCCCGACGTCGCCCGCCTGGTCGCGCTCGCCGACCACCCGAAGGTGGTCGCGATCGGCGAGACCGGGCTCGACTACTACTGGCAGAAGGACGCCCCCGAGTGGCAGCGCGCGCGTTTTCGGACCCACATCCGTGCCGCGCGCGAGACCGGCAAGCCGCTGGTCATCCACACCCGCAGCGCCGCCGCCGACACCCTGCGGCTGATGCGCGAGGAGAAGGCGGGCGAGGCGGGCGGTGTCATGCACTGCTTCACCGAGAGCTGGGAAGTGGCCGAGGCGGCGCTGGAGCAGGGCTTCTACATCTCGTTCTCGGGCATCGTCACCTTCCGCAACGCGAAGGATCTCAAGGAGGTCGCCCGCCGCGTGCCGCTCGAGCGCCTGCTGATCGAGACCGATTCCCCCTACCTCGCCCCGGTGCCGCACCGGGGCAGGACCAACGAACCCGGCTGGGTCGTGCATGTGGCCGAGGAAATCGCCCGCCTGCGCGACGTGCCGCTGGCGAGCATCGAGCAAGCCACCACCGACAACTTCTTCCGCCTGTTCAGCCATGTACAAAGACCCGTCTGAAACCGCCGCCCGCAAGCGCCGCTCGCCCGTCCTGCCGCGCAAGCTGCTCGCCGCTACCGCGCTCGCGGCCTGCAGCCTGTTCTCGTGCGCGACCATCGCCGGCAGCTACGAGGACGCGCTCGGCGCCGCGCGCCTGGGCGACACGTCCCAGCTCGCCGGCCTGCTCGATCGCGGCGTCGATCCGAACACGGTCGATGCGCAGGGCAACTCGCTGCTGATCCTCGCCGCACGCGAGGGCCAGCTCGACACCGTCGCGGCGCTGCTCAAGTACCGCCCCAAGCTCGACTACCGCAACCCCGCCGGCGATTCGGCGCTGATGCTCGCGGTGCTGCGTGGCCATGACGCAGTGGCGCAGGCGCTGCTCAAGGCCGGCGCCGCGGTCAACCACGACGGCTGGGCGCCGCTGCACTACGCCGCGTTCGAGGGCCGCGAGGCCGTGCTCGATGCGCTCTTCGCCGCCGGCGCCGACGTCAACGCGCTGGCGCCGAACAAGGCCACCGCGCTGATGCTGGCCGCGCGCAACGGCCACATCGGCGTCGTCCGCCGCCTGCTCGCGCTGCCGCAGATCGACCTCAACGCGCTCAACGACACTGGTCTGTCGGCCGACGCCTTCGCGCTGCAGAACAACAACACCGACATCGCCGAGCTCATCGCCGCCGAGCGCAAGCGCCGCGGCCTGCGCCCGCCGGCGATGAAGGTCACGATCGACTGATCCCCGCGAGCGGTGACTGTGCGCTGCGGTCCCGCCCGATTCGATAACTACAAGGAAACAGGATGTCCGCCCTACCCAAGTGCCCCGCGTGCAGTTCCGAATACACCTACGAGGACGGCGACAACTACGTCTGTCCCGAATGTGCGCACGAATGGCCAAAGCACGCCGCCGCCGAGGCCGGCGAGGCGCAGAAGGTGTGGAAGGACGCCAACGGCAACCTGCTGCATGACGGCGACAGCGTCACCGTGATCAAGGATCTCAAGGTCAAGGGCTCGTCGCTGGTGGTGAAGGTCGGCACCAAGGTCAAGAACATCCGCCTGGTCGAGGGCGACCACGACATCGATTGCAGGATCGATGGCATCGGCGCGATGAAGCTGAAGTCGGAGTTCGTGAAGAAGAACTGAGCGTGAAGGAACACCGGGGGCGGGAGCCGGCGCTCGCGCTGGACGTGCTCTCACGCTCCCACGTCCTCCCGTAAACGCAGCGCGGCCGGTCATCCCGGCCGCGTTTCATTTCAGGAGCGCGCACTCAGTCGCGGAACTTCGGCGCCTGGTGCGTCATCCCCGCACGGATCGCCGCCTGCAGATCCTCGGACATCAGCATCGCCGCATTCCAGGTGGCGACGCGGTCCAGGCCGTCGGCCACGCTGTGGTCGCGGGCGTAGTTGAGCGCGTCCTTGGTGCCGCGCACCGCCAGCGGCGACTTGGCGGCGATGAGCTGGGCGAGCTTCAGTACGCCTTCCAGCAGGGCTTCGGGGCTGTCGAACACCCGGTTGACCAGCCCGATGCGCGCCGCGTCCTCTGCGCCGAGCTTGCGCCCGGTGTAGGCGAGTTCGCGCACCATGCCGTCGCCGATCAGCCGCGGCAGGCGCTGCAGGCTGCCGACGTCGGCCACCATGCCGAGGTCGATCTCCTTGACCGAGAAGCTCGCGTCCGCGGCGCAGTAGCGCATGTCGGCGCACGCGACCAGGTCCACGCCACCGCCGACGCAGGCGCCGTGGATGGCGGCGAGCACCGGCTTGCGGCAGCGCTCGATGCTGGTGAGCGTGTCCTGCAGGTCGAGGATCAGGTTGCGCAGATTCTCGCGCGTGCGCGCCTCGCAGGCGTCCTTCACGGTGGGCAGGATGCTCATCATCATCTGCAGGTCGATGCCGGCGCAGAAGTTGGCGCCGGCGCCGTGCACCACCGCGACGCGCGCGGCCGGGGTGCGATCGATCCACTGCATCGCGGCGCGCAAGTCCTGCCACATCTGCATGTTCAGCGCGTTGGCCTTGTCGGGACGGTTCAGGGTGACCACGGCGACCTGGCCGTCGAGGCCGAGGCGCAGGGTGTCGAACTGCGGCAGCGGGATGCCGGCGAGGGTGGCGGAGGCGGGGAGCTGGCCCGCGACCAGGGCAGGCGTGGAGGCGGCCTTCTCGATGCGCGCGGCGAGCTCGACCCCCTGCTTGATCGCGCGCTTGGCGTCGAGCTCGGCGGCCACGTCGGCGCCACCGATCAGATGCACCCGCATGCCGGCCTCCCGCAGCGCCGCCTGCAGCTCGCGCTGGGGCTCCTGGCCGGTGCACAGGATCACGTTGTCGACCGGAAGCAACTCATCCTTGCCGCCGATCGTCACATGCAGGCCGGCGTCGTCGATGCGATGGTAGGTGACGCCCGCGATCATCTGCACGCCGCGGTTCTTCAGCGCGGTGCGGTGGATCCAGCCGGTGGTCTTGCCCAGGCCTTCGCCGACCTTGCTGGTCTTGCGCTGCAGCAGCACGATCTCGCGCGGCGCGGTCTCGCGCTGCGGCTGCATCAGGCCGCCGCGGCGCGCGTAGCGCGCGTCGATGCCCCATTCGGCGTAGAACTTTGCCGGCTCCAGGCTGGGGCTCACGCCCGCGTGGCTGAGGTATTCCGCGACGTCGAAGCCGATCCCGCCCGCGCCGAGGATGGCGACCCGGCGGCCGACCGGCTTCCTGTCGCGCAGCACGTCGAGGTAGCCGAGCACCTTGGGATGATCGACGCCTTCGATGTCGGGCACGCGCGGCACGATGCCGGTGGCCAGCACCACCTCGTCGAACCGGCCGGCGAGCTCGGCAGCCGTCACGCGCGTGTTGAGCTTGAGCACGACCCCCGTCTGCTCGATGCGGCGGCCGAAATAGCGCAGGGTCTCGGCGAACTCCTCCTTGCCCGGGATCTGCATGGCGATGTTGAACTGCCCGCCGATGCGCGCGCCGGCCTCGAACAGCGTGACCTGGTGGCCGCGCTCGGCGGCGGTGGTGGCGAAGGCGAGGCCCGCCGGGCCGGCGCCGACCACCGCGATGGTGCGCGGCGTGGTGGTGGGTTCGATCACCAGCTCGGTCTCATGGCAGGCGCGCGGGTTCACCAGGCAGGAGGTGATCTGGCCGTTGAAGGTGTGGTCCAGGCAGGCCTGGTTGCAGGCGATGCAGGTGTTGATGTCGGCCCCGCGTCCTTCGGCCGCCTTGCGCACGAAGTCCGGGTCGGCGAGGAAGGGCCGCGCCATCGACACCATGTCGGCCTTGCCCTCGGCGAGGATGGCCTCGGCGACCTCGGGCGTGTTGATGCGGTTGGTGGCGATGAGCGGGATGCCGACGTGGTCCTTCAACTTCTGCGTCACCCACGCGAAGCCGGCGCGCGGCACGCAGGTGGCGATGGTCGGGATGCGCGCCTCGTGCCAGCCGATGCCGCTGTTGATCAGCGTGGCGCCGGCGGCCTCGATCGCCTGCGCGAGCTGCACCACCTCCTCGAAGCTGGAGCCGTCCTCGACCAGGTCGAGCATCGACAGCCGGAAGATGATGATGAAGTCGCGCCCCAGGCGATCGCGGGTGCGGCGCACGATCTCGGTGGCGAAGCGGATGCGGTTCTCGAAGCAGCCGCCCCATTCGTCGCTGCGCTTGTTGGTGTGGGCGACGATGAACTCGTTGATCAGGTAGCCCTCGGAGCCCATGATCTCGACGCCGTCGTAACCGCCTTCGCGGGCGAGCTCGGCACAGCGCACGAAGTCCTCGATGGTGCGCTCGACGTCGGCGGCGGACAGCTCGCGCGGGACGCAGGGCGCGATCGGCGCCTGGATCGGGCTGGGCGCGACCAGCTCGGGGTGGTAGGCGTAGCGGCCGAAGTGGAGGATCTGCATGGCGATCCTGCCCCCTTCGCGATGCACCGCGTCGGTTATGATCCGGTGCTGCGCGGCCTCTGCGTTCGTGGTCAGCGTGGCGCCGCCGCTCCACGGTCGGCCCTCGGCGTTGGGGGCGATGCCGCCGGTGACGATCAGGCCGACGCCACCGCGCACGCGCTCGGCGTAGAAGGCCGCCATGCGCTCGAAGCCGCCCTCGGCCTCTTCCAGGCCGACGTGCATCGAACCCATCAGGAAGCGGTTGGGCAGGGTGGTGAAGCCGAGGTCCAGGGGGCGGAAGAGGTTCGGGTAGGTAGGCATCGTCTCGTTCCCAGTGGGTCTGTCGGGGGCAGGCGGGCAGGGGCCGGCGGTGTGTGCCGGTGGGAAGTCGCCCGCCGGTCATGCAAACTGTTGCAGGACTCTAGAAGATCGACGCCCGCTAATCCAGTCCGGGGAAGGACGCATAACAAGGCAAGGAGCAGGACGCAACGATGAAGACCATTCACGGCAGGACGATCGAGGACTGGGTCGCGCGTCACCCGCTGATCGAGGAGCTGGTCGCGCTGCGCGAGACCCGCTGGTTCAACCCGGCCATCGCACCGGCGGCCACGGCCCTCGGTGAGGTCGGCCTGAGCGCCGCGGACGTCGCCGAGGCCAGCGCCCGGCTGCGGCGCTTTGCGCCCTACATCGCGCGGGTCTTCCCGGAGACGGCCGCCGCGGGCGGGATCATCGAGTCGGGTGTGGTGCCGGTGCCGAAGCTGCAGCGCCGCATTCTGGACGAGGCGGGCCTGCCTGCGGGCGGCGCGCTCTGGCTCAAGACCGACAACGCGCTGCCGATTTCGGGCTCGATCAAGGCGCGCGGCGGCATTCACGAGGTGCTGTGGCACGCCGAGCGGCTCGCGCTGCAGGCGGGGCTGATCCGCGCGGACGAGGACTACGCCGCGCTGGCGAGCGATGCGGCGCGTGCCTTCTTCGGACGTCATCGGATCGCGGTCGGCTCCACCGGCAACCTCGGCCTGTCGATCGGCATCATG
This sequence comes from Thauera sp., assembly GCA_029286945.1. Classification (GTDB taxonomy): domain Bacteria; phylum Pseudomonadota; class Gammaproteobacteria; order Burkholderiales; family Rhodocyclaceae; genus Thauera. Next base: position 16,213 of record JAREIX010000006.1, read on the forward strand.
AGTGCGAAGCTGGGTTTCCAGGCCTCGGTGCACATGTCGGCGGATGCGCGGCAGTGGAAGAAGGACCGCCTGCGCGCGAGCGGCGTCACGGTGGTCGAACACGCCTCCGACTACACCGTGGCCGTGGAGCAGGGCCGGCGCGAGGCGGCATCCGATCCCGCCTGCCATTTCGTCGATGACGAGAACTCGCCCCAGCTCTTCCTCGGCTACGCGGTCGCGGCGGAGCGCCTGGCCGGGCAGCTGCAGGCCGCCGGCGTGCGCGTCGATGCGGAACACCCGCTTTTCGTCTATCTGCCCTGCGGCGTGGGCGGCGGCCCGGGCGGCGTGGCGTTCGGGCTCAAGCTCGTGTTCGGCGACGCGGTGCATTGCATCTTCGCCGAGCCTACCCATTCGCCGTGCATGCTGCTCGGCGTCTACACCGGCCTGCACGACCAGGTCAGCGTGCAGGACTTCGGCATCGACAACCTGACCGCCGCCGACGGCCTGGCGGTGGGGCGGCCCTCGGGCTTCGTCGGCAAGGCCATGCAGCGGCTGATCGACGGCTACTACACTGTCACCGACGAGGCGCTGTTCCGGCTGCTGGCGCTCGCCTGCGACGAGGAAGGCGTCCAGCTCGAGCCCTCGGCCCTCGCCGGCGTGCCGGGCATGGCGCGCGTGCTGGGCGACCCGGCCTATCTCGAGCGCATCGGTGTCACGCCGGCGCAGCTGGCCAATGCGACCCACCTCGCTTGGGCGACCGGCGGCAGCATGGTGCCGCCGGCGGAGTTCGCAGGCTATGCCGACAGGGGCCGGCGCCTGCTTGCGGCCTCGGCGTGATGCCTTTAGCGGGTGGCCGCTTCAAGCCCCCGCGTAGCGCTCCAGCCAGTGCGCATACGGTGCCGGCAGCACCCAGGTCGGGCGCTCGACGCCGAGCGCGCGCGCGGCCTGCAGCGGCCAGTGCGGATTGGCCAGGTGGGCGCGGCCGACCATCACCAGGTCGAGCTGGCCCTCGCGCACGGTGGCGTCGGCGATCGCCGGGTTGTCGATGCCCCAGGCCGCGGCCACCGGCAGGTCCGCTTCGCGGCGCACGCGCTCGGCGATCGGGGCGAGGAAGGCGGGGCCCCAGGGCACCCTGGCCTCGAGGGTCGAGAAGCCGACGCTGACGCTCAGCAGGTCCAGGCCCTCGCGCTTGAAGTTGCGCGCGAGCTCGATCGACTCGGCCAGTGTCTCTTCGTCGCGGCCGTCGTACTCGATGACGCCGAAGCGCGCGGTCAGCGGCAGGTGTTCCGGCCACACCTTGCGCACCGCCCGCAGGGTCTCGAGCAGGAAGCGGCTGCGGTTGTCGAAGCTGCCGCCGTAGGCGTCGTCGCGCTCGTTGGCATGCACCGAGAAGAAGCTCTGGCCGAGGTAGCCGTGGGCGAAGTGCAGCTCCAGCCACTCGAAGCCGGCCTCGAGCGCGCGGCGGGCGGCGGCGACGAAGTCCGCGCGCACGCGGGCGATGTCTTCCACCGTCATCGCGCGCGGGACCTTGGGCAGGTTGGCGCCGAAGGCGGTCGCCGAGGGCGAGATCGTCGGCCAGCCGCGCGCATCGTCGGCGGCGATGTGGTCGTCGCCCTCCCACGGCCGGTTGGCGCTGGCCTTGCGCCCCGCGTGGCCGATCTGGATGCCGGGCACCGCGCCCGCGGCCTTGATCGAGGCGGCGATCGGCGCCAGCGCCTCGGCCTGGGCGTTGTTCCACAGCCCGGTGCAGTTGGGCGTGATGCGGCCTTCGGGCGACACCGCGGTGGCCTCGACGATGACCAGGCCGGCGCCGCCGCGCGCGATCGCGGGGTAGTGCACGCGGTGCCAGTCGTTGACCACGCCGTCGGTGGCCATGTACTGGCACATCGGCGGCACGGCGATGCGGTTGCGCAGGGTGAGGTCCTTGAGCTTGAAGGGCTCGAAAAGTGCGGTCATGCGGGGTGTCCTTGAAAGGTGTTCGGGAAGCGATGGGGTTTCAGAGGCAGGCTTCGAGGATGCGACGGCTGGTGGCGAGGTCGAGGTCGCGGTGTTCGCCGATCGCGGTCATGCCGTGGGCCTCGAGCTGGGCGACCAGCGCGTCGATCGCTTCGGCACCGATGCCGTAGTCGGACAGCCGCGTCCTCACCCCGAGCGACTCGAAGAATTCACGGGTGCGTGCGATCGCGGCATCGATGCGTGCGTCCTCGTCGCCGTCGCGGATGTTCCACACCCGCGCGGCGTACTGCAGCAGCTTGGCGCGCTTGGGTGCGCGGCGCTCCTTGAGCAGGGCGGGCAGCACGATCGCCAGCGTCTGGGCGTGGTCCAGGCCGTGCAGCGCGGTGATCTCGTGGCCGATCATGTGCGTCGCCCAGTCCTGCGGCACGCCTGCGCCGACCGGGCCGCTGAGCGCCTGCGTCGCCGCCCACATCAGGTTGGCGCGCACGTCGTAGTCCTGCGGCGTGGCCAGCGCCTGCGGGCCGACCTCGATCAGGGTCTGCAGCAGGCTCTCTGCGTAGCGGTCCTGCACCGCTGCGCTCACCGGGTAGGTGAGGTACTGCTCGGCGACGTGCACGAAGGCGTCGACCACGCCGTTGGCGATCTGGCGCGGCGGCAGGGTGTAGGTCTTCACCGGGTCCAGCACCGAGAAGCGCGGGAACACATGCCGGCTGAAGAAGCCGATCTTGGCGTTGAGGGACCTGCGCGTGACCACCGAGGCGCAGTTCATCTCGGAGCCGGTCGCGGGCAGGGTGAGCACGCAGCCGAGGGGCAGGGCGCTGGAGACGCTCTTGCCTCGCGTCTGCAGGATCTCCCACGGGTCGCCCGCGTGTCCGACCGCTGCGGCGACGAACTTGGTGCCGTCGATCACCGAGCCGCCACCCACCGCGAGCAGGAAGTCGAGGCCCTCGCGGCGGATCTGCTCGACGGCCTTCATCAGGGTCTCGTAGCTCGGGTTGGGCTCGATGCCGCCGAAGCGCTGGACGCTGCGCTGCCCGAGCGCGGCCTCGACCTCGGCCAGCGTTCCGTTGCGCTCGGCGCTGCCGCCGCCGTAGAGCACCAGCACGCGCGCAGCGGCGGGCACGAGCTCGTCCAGGCGGGCGATGGTGCCCTCACCGAAGACGACGCGGGTGGGGTTGTAGAAGTCGAAGTTCAGCATGTGGAGGTCCTTGGTTCGTGGCGTCCGGTGACAGGGGCCGGACGGAGGTGCGTTGGGAGTGGACGGGGCGGCTCGCGGTTCGACATGGCCGAATGCTGCGGGGCGGTTCGCGCGCGCTTCGTGGTGGTGCGCGCGTTCCCGGATCAGGCCGCCAGCACGCGCAGGCTCGCCGCCCACGCCTGCTCGAGCGGTTCGGCGTTGCGGTGGAGCTTGGCGAGCAGGCTGGCGCCCAGCCACAGCGCGTAGAGGGTGCGCGCCGTCTGAAGCGGCTCGAGCGCCGCGAGCGAGCCGTCCTCGACGGCGTCCGCCACGCACTGCGCCAGCCGCGCGATGACGCGCTCGGTGCCGTCGCGCAGCGTCAGCCGCATCGCCTCGGAAAGGTCCGAGACTTCGGCGCTGAGTTTGACCACCAGGCATTTCTGCTCGCCGCAATCGTCCGCCTGGGTCGTGCGCCACTGCTCGAAATAGCGCAGCAAGCGCTCCCGGCCGGACAGCGCCGGGGTCTGCAGCAGCGTGTCGAGGCGGGCGAGATAGTCGGTGAAGTAGTCCTCGAGTAGCGCCTGGCCGAAGAGCTCCTTCGACTTGAAGTAGTGATAGAACGAGCCCTTCGGCACTTCGGATGCCTGCAGCAGCTCGGCGAGGCCGACGCTGGAGAAGCCCTTGGCCGCAATGATGTGCTTGCCGGTGCACAGGATGTGCTGGCGGGTGTCGGTTTGACGGGTGCTCATGGACCGGCAGTGTACGTGGGAATAGACCGGTCGTCTAGAGCTGCATCGGAATTCCGCCGGGTGTCGCACGGGCGGTCATCGACGCCATAATCCGGCCATGTCCGAAGCGCTCTTCCTCTTCGACCGCCCCGAGGCGGTCGCCGCCTGGTCCGCCATCGACGACCGCGTCATGGGCGGCGTCTCGCGCAGCGCGCTGCGCTTCGATCCGGTGGGCCATGCCGTGTTCAGCGGGCAGGTGTCGCCGGACCACAACGGCGGCTTCGCCTCCGTGCGTGCAGCGGTTTCACCGCCGCCGACCGGCGACGTCGACGCGATCGAGCTCGTCGTGCGCGGCGACGGCCACCGCTACAAGCTCAATCTGCGCACCGACCGCGGCTTCGACGGCGTGAGCTACCAGGCCGCCTTTGCGCCCCCTGCCGGAGTGTGGGTAAGGCTGCGGCTGACGATCGATGCGTTCCAGCCGAGCTGGCGCGGTCGGGCCGTGCCCGATGCCCCGCCCTTGCGCGGTGCGCGCATCGAACAGGTCGGGCTGATGATTGCCGACCGCCAGTTCGGTCCCTTCGCGCTTGCGATTGCCACGATCCGTGCGCTGGCGGCGTGCGAGGGCGGTGGCGCTGCTCCCTGAGTCGGCGGCGCGCCACCGCCGTCGGGCGTGACGAAGCCGAAGCCCTTGGCGTCGTTCCAGGCGGTGATTCGTGCCGGATCGCCCACGGGCCGCGGACGCGGGTCGGACCAGGGCATCAGGCCCGTCGGTGAAGGTCCTCGCTCCATTCCGCTCGCCCGCACGCGGAAGGAGTGGATGCAGCGCTGGACGGCACGGCGATTCCGACCGCCGTCCAGCTGCCGAGGCGGTGGTGCTGCGGGTGCCGGTCCGCCCACGCGGCGAGCCGCTCGATCAGGCCCATCGGGGAGGTTGCGGAGCGCGACGCGGGCTTCTCGAACGCCGGAGCGAGCGCGATGCGAGGCAGGCTAGTGGTGTTCATGATGACCTCCAGATGGGCAGTGCTTGCATTGTGGCAATCGACATCCGCGCACACAATTGGGCAAACTGCGAACGAACTTTGCACATTTGCAAAGTTTTCGAGGAGACCCTGCCATGCCCGATCTCGAATGGAGTGACCTCAGGTACGCGCTCGCCATCGGCGAGACGGGTTCGCTGGCGGGGGCCTCGCGCCTGCTCGGCGTCAACCATACGACCGTGCTGCGCCGGCTCGACGCGCTGGAAGCGAAGCTCGGCACACGCCTGTTCGAACGCAAGCGAAGCGGCTACGCACCCACCGACGCCGGACAGACCGTGCTGGCGCACGCGCGCCACATGGCTGACCGGGTGGACGAGATCGAGCGCCAGATCCTGGGTCGCGATCGCGAGCTCACCGGGCTGCTGCAGGTCACCACCGCCTTCGTCATCATGGAACATCTGCTGCCCGCGCCGCTGGCCGAATTCGCCCGTGCCTACCCCGGCATCGAGGTCGAAGTGACCGAGAACGCGTTTCTCGTCGACCTGTCGTGCAGGCGGCCGGAGCTCGTCGGCCAGAGCCTGGCGCAGCGCGAGGCGGACGTGGCGCTGCGCCTGTCGGGCCAGGTTTCCGAACACCTCGTCGGGCGCAACCTGGGCGTGACGCAGTGCCGCGTCTATGCCCGTCGCGGCGCGCCTGGACTTCCGCAATCCGTGCAGCCGCTCCCGGCACTGGTGCGCGATGCGCCCTGGGTCGCCTTCGAGAAAACCCAGCAGGACCGCATCTACGACCGCTGGATGCGCGCGCAGATGGAACACGCCCGCGTCAGGGTCCGCGTTGACATCTTCAACGCAACCGCCGCCATGTTGCGTACCGGCATTGGCGTCGGACTGCTCCCCACCTTCATGGAGGCCGGCAACCCTGATCTGGTGCCCGTGTCCGAGCCGATCCCCGAGCTGGCTGCACCAATCTGGATGCTGACGCACCCCGATCTGCGGCAGACGGCCCGGGTGCGCGCCTTCATGCAGCATGTCGGTGACGCACTGACCGAACGCTTGCGCGCGATCTAGGCGCGCCGCGAACGTGCGCTCAGGGGCTTGCTGGCGTACACCCGAAAGGCCGTGGGGCGTCCTCTCCCCTGCTGGCCGCGCGAACCCTCGACGCAAAGCTCCGTCATCCTTGCGTGGAGACCCTGCGACCGCCCTCGGCCACCCTTGAGCTGCCCGTTCAGGCGATGACAGCGACCGATTTGACCTGAACCCACACCGCCAAGCCCGGCCGAAGCTGAAGCTCCTCGACCGATTTCCAGGTCACGCGCGAAGTCAGGGTATTGCCGCTGCAGCGAACGCGGACGAGGGCCTGCGCGGGATGGCTGTCGGCCATGACGGCATCGACTACGCCCGGGAGATGATTCTGGATGCTGCTGCGCGTCGGCTCGTCCAGCGTCAGGCTCACATCCCGCGCCAGGATGCGCAGGCGAACCCGGCTGCCGGCCGCCAGTCCGTTGTCGCGTACCAGCAAGCTTCCTTCAGGGAGCTGCACACGCGCCAGATGCCAGCGCGCATCGCACTCGAGCACGACACCCTGAATGACCGTGCCCGCCTCTTCGTCTGCCAGCGCAGGCAAGTCGCCCTGCGCCAGCACTTCGCCAACGGGGCCGGCGGCAACGGCCCGTCCCTTGTCGAGCACCACGACCTCGTCGGCCAGACGACTGAGCTCATCCATCGAGTGCGTGACGTAGAGCATCGGTATCGCGAGCTGGTCACGCAGGCGTTCGAGCCACGGCATGATTTCGCGCCGACGGGGAAGGTCGAGGGAAGCGAGGGGTTCGTCGAGCAGCAACAGTCGCGGCTGGGTCGCCAGGGCGCGGGCGATGGCGACTCGTTGCCGCTCCCCGCCCGACAGTGCCTGCGGGCGGCGTTGCAGCAGGGTACGAATCCCCAGCAGGTCGACCGCCTCCTCGAGCGCGCTGCGGTCCGCCGACCGGGCGGCGCGACGCAGCCCGTACTCGAGGTTGCGTTGCACATCCAGGTGTTCGAAGAGACTCGCCTCCTGGAAGACATAGCCGAGCGGGCGGCGCCAGGTGGGCGTGAAGATGTCCTGCCCATCGTCCTGCCATACCGCGTCGCCGATCCTGACGAAGCCCGATGCGGCGCGCTCGAGTCCGGCCACGCAGCGCAGGACGCTGGTCTTGCCCGACCCTGACGCACCGAACAGCACCGTGATGCCCGTGCCTGGGAGGTGAAGGTCGACATCGACGTCGAACTGCGCGCGCGCCAGCTTCAAGCGGATCCGATTGGTGAGGGTCATCAACGCACCACGCTCGCGCCCTTGCGCTTGAGCAGCGCCAGGCACAGCAGCACCGCGAAGGAGAATGCCACCATGCCGCCCGCCAGCCAGTGCGCCTGCGCGTACTCCATCGCTTCGACGTGACCGTAGATCTGGGTGGAGACGACGCGCGTCTTGCCCGGGATGTTGCCGCCGATCATCAGCACCACGCCGAACTCGCCGACCGTATGTGCAAAGCTGAGGATGGCGGCGGTGAGCAGGCCGGGGCGCGCCAGCGGCAGGGCCACGCTGAAGAAGGCGTCGAACGGGCTCGCGCGCAGGGTGGCGGCGGCCTCGAGCGGCCGTGGGCCGATGGATTCGAAGGCGTGCTGGATGGGCTGCACGGCGAAGGGCAGCGAGAAGATGATCGAACCGATCAGCAGACCGGTGAAGGTGAAGGACAAGGTGCCCAGACCCAGGGCCAGGGTCAGCTGCCCCAGGGGGCCCTGCGGCCCCATCAACACCAGGAGGTAGAAACCCAGCACCGTCGGCGGAAGCACGAGCGGCAAGGTCACCACCGCGCTGATCGGTGCCCGCCAGCGCGAACGCGTCTGCGACAGCCACCACGCCAGCGGCGTCGAGACGAGCAACAGCAGCACGGTCGTCAGCGTCGCAAGTTCAAGCGTCAGCCATATGGCCTGCCAGGCGTGGTGGTCCAGCACGGTGAAGCTCAGAGCCCGTAGCCGTAGGAGCGGATGACCGCCTGCGCGGCCTCGCCCTGCAGGTAGCGCATCAAGTCGGCAGCGGCTGCGTTGTCCCTGCCCTTGGCGAGGATCAGCGCGTCCTGGCGGATCGGCGTGTAGAGCGCTTCGGGCACCATCCAGGCCGAGCCCTCGGTCAGGCGGCCTTCGGCATACACCTGCGACAGTGCGACGAAGCCCAGTGGCGCGTTCCGGGTGGCGACGAACTGGTAGGCCTGCCCGATGCTCTGGCCCTGAACGAGCTTGCCGGCGAGCGCATCGGCCAGGCCGAGCTGGTTCAGCGTCTGCATTGCCGCCGCGCCGTAGGGGGCAAGCTTGGGGTCGGCCAGCGCAAGGCGCTCGAATGAGCCCGTGCGCAACACTTCACCCTTGTCGTCGATCAGGCCCGGCTGCTTGCTCCAGAGCACGAGCTTGCCGGTGGCGTAGGTGAAGCGGGTCCCTGCCACGCCCTGGCCTTCCTGCTCCAGGCGCGCCGGCGTTTCCTGATCGGCGGCGAACAGGACTTCAAACGGCGCTCCATTCCTGATCTGGGCGTAGAACTTGCCCGTCGAGCCGAAGGACAGCGCGAGCTTGTGCCCCGTCTCCTTCTCGAATGCGGCGGCAATCTTCTGCATCGGCGCGGTAAAGTTTGCCGCGACGGCCACATTGAGCTCGGCCGCCGACAGCGGAGTGCTCAGGGACAGACCGGCAATCAACAAGGCAGCAACGGGTTTCATGGGAATTTGCGCTATTCATGAATGGAATAGCGAGTATAGCCAAGCTTTCGTGGGGGAGGGGACGATCCGCGCATGAATCAATCGGTCTCAGTTCAACTTGACGCCGCCCTCGGGCATGACGTCACGGACAAGCGTATCGATGTGCTGCGTCGCATCGGGTCGGTCGGATCCATCTCCGAGGCGGCACGTGGTGCCGGCATCAGCTACAAGGCCGCCTGGCAGGCCATCGAGACCCTCGGCAACCTCGCCGGCACGCCATTGGTCGAAAAGGCGGTCGGCGGCAGCGGCGGAGGCGGGGCACAGCTGACACCGGCCGGACACCGGCTGCTCCAGGCCTTCGACCTGCTCGCGACGGCGCGGCAGGCCGTCCTGAACCAGCTCGGTCAAGAGGAGGGCGCCAATCCGCCAAGGTTCGGGCTGGCCGCGCTCGGGCTGCGAACGAGCATGCGCAACCAGCTTCCGTGTGTCGTTGCCGACGCAAGCACGTCGGGCGCTGCAGTGCGGGTCGAACTCGCGCTCCCGGACGGGACGCGGCTGGCATCACGCATCACCCAGGAAAGCGCGCAACTGCTTGACCTCAGGAAAGGCATGGCGGTCCTCGCCCTGTGCAAAGCGACGGCGGTCAAGGTCGTGCCCGCGGACTTCGCGAGCCCTGCCGACAACGTGCTGCGCGGTCGCGCGGTTCGCGTCTCGGGAGATGCCGGGGTGGCAGAGGTGAGCTTGCAGCTGGGCTGTGGCCTGTCGATGGTGGGCTTCGCTGCCGCGGCGGACCGACTCCATGTCGGTGAAGACTGCGCGGCGCAGGTCGATGATTCTGCCGTCGTTATCGCGCTGCCGGGCTGATCCCCATCGATCGAGACCTCCCGCGGCCAGGCCACGCGGCAGCTCGGACGGCCGCCAGGGGCAGGCGGTGCGACCGGCACTCAATGTGAATGCCGGTGATGTATGTCCGGGTAGTGCGGGTGCTTGTGCACCAGCGCTTCGTGCCGATGCCAGTGTTCGTGGGGCTCGTTGCCCGCCCACGGGAAGGCATGTGCGTGCTGGTGATGTTCGTCGTGAACATGGCGGTGGCTGTGTTCCATCGGCTCGTGTGCATGCTCGTGCTCGTGGTGTTCGGTGAGGTGCAGCCACACCCCCCAGGCCATCAGGGCGGCCGCGAGCCAGAACGCGGTCGAGGTCGATTCGCCCAGCAGCACCAGGGAAACCGCCGCGCCGATGAAGGGCGCGGTGGAGAAGTACGCCCCGGTACGCGCCGTGCCCAGCCCACGCAGCGCGAGCACGAAGAGCACGAGGCTGATGCCGTAGCCGAGCAGGCCGACGGCCAGGGTGGCGAGCAGGATCGGGCCGCTCGGTAGTGCCGCGCCGAGCGCGAAGGCCAGGCCGACGTTGACCGAGCCTGCCACGATGCCTTTCGCACTGGCGACGAACAGTGCATCGGAGGCCGACACGCGCCGTGTCAGGTTGTTGTCGATGGCCCAGCACAGGCAGGCGAGCAGGATGGCAAGCGGGCCGAGCCGGTCGCTGGTTGCTGCGCCGCTGCCCGACCAGGAGAGCACCGCGCCCCCGGCCACGATCGCGAGCATGCCGAGCACGATGCGGCGGTCAGCGTTCTCCTTGAAGACAACCCAGGCGATCAGGGCGGTCAGCACCGCTTCGAGGTTCAGCAGCAGCGAGGCGGTCGCGCCGCTGGTGCGCGTCAGGCCGAACATGAGGGCGAGCGGCGCCACGACCCCACCGAAGAAGATCGCGCCCAGGAGCCAGGGCCACTCGCCTGGTGTCAGGCCGGAGGGCGTCCAGCCGCGGTCGCGCACCAGCCGCGCCGCGGCCAGGCCGAGCCCGCTCCCGAGGTAGAGCAGCCCGGCCAGCATCCAGGGCGAGATCTCGCCGACCAGTAGCTTGGCGAGCGGGGTGCTGGCGCCGAACAGGGCGGCGGCGAGCAGGGCGTGGATCACATGAATGCTTTTCATGGTCGGTGGCGTGGTCCAGGCACTGTCGCGGGGGCGGTGTGCGTGGGGCGGCGCTTCGTCGTTGGCCCGGTGCTGGGACGGCGCCGCGACCCTTGCAGCGCAGGCGCCCGCCTACCCGGGCGCCCACAGCGCTTCGCCGCCGGCGTCGCGATAGACCAGGTAGGCACGCAGGTCGAACTCGTACTGGTGGTAGTCCGGCTCCATGTGCAGGCACAGTTGGTAGAAGGCCTTGTCGTGGTCGCGCACGCGCAGGTGGGCGAGCTCGTGCACCACGATCATGCGCAGGAATTCTTCCGGCGCGTTGCGGAACAGGGTGGCGATGTGGATCTCGCGCTTGGCCTGCAGGCGCGCGCCCTGCACGCGCGAGATCGCGGTGTGGGTGCCGAGCGCGTTGCGGATCACGTGCAGGGTGCTGTCGAAGCGCACCTTGCCGAGCGGCGGCGCGCTGCGCAGGTGTTCGGCCTTGATCGCCTGCACGTAGTCGTAGAGCGCGCTGTCCGAACGTACCCCGTGGGCCTTCGGATAGCGCTGCCGCAGCGCGGGGGCGAATCGGCCCTGTTCGATGAGGGCGCCCACCTGCTGCTGCAGGTGCGCGGGATAGCCGGCGAGGTAGGCGGGTGGGCTGCGGGTCTGCACGCTGCAGTCGTCGGCGATCAATGCGCCAGCGCGCTACGGTTGTGCCGGATCGAGCTCCAGAACGCGGCGCCGATCAGCACCGCGCCGATCAGGCCGGTGATGGTCTCGGGAATGTGCACGTGCACGCCGATGAACATGATCGCCGCCAGCGCACCGATCGCCCAGAAGGCGCCGTGCTCGAGGTAGCGGTAGGCCTCGAGCGTGCCGCGATACACCAGCATCAGCGTGAATGAGCGCACGAACATCGCGCCCACGCCGAGGCCGATGGCGATGATCGGCAGGCTGTTGGTGAGCGCGAAGGCGCCGATCACGCCGTCGAAGCTGAACGAGGCGTCGAGCAGCTCGAGGTACATGAAGCCGGCGAAGCCGGTCTTGGCGACGACCTTGCCGCCTTCGCCTTCCTCGCCGCCCATGATCGCGCCGATGCCATCGGCGAGGATGTAGACGATCAAGCCCCACACGCCGGCAACGATGAACTCCATGCGGCGCTCGGCGCCGTCGAGCCAGGCCGAGCTCGCCAGGATCGCAAGCAGGGTGAACATGATCTGCGCGGCCTCCAGGCGGCCGAGCTGGGTCAGCGGGGCCTCGATCGGCGCCAGCCAGTGGGTGTCCTTGTTCACGTCGATGAAGAACTTGAGGAACACCATCATCAGGAAGGCGCCGCCGAAGGCCGCGATCTCGTGATGGGCCGAGGTGAGGATGCGTGCGTACTCGTCCGGGTTGAACAGCGCCAGATCGACCACCGCCACCGGCCCGAGGTTGGCGACCACGCCGACGATGGCGAGCGGGAACACGATGCGCATGCCGAACACCGCGATCAGGATGCCCCACAGCAGGAAACGCTGGCGCCACTTCTCGTCCATGTGGCGCAGCACGGTGGCGTTGACCACCGCGTTGTCGAAGGACAGCGAGGTCTCCAGCACGGCGAGCACGGCGACGATGAACACGGCCGACCAGCCGCCGACGAGATAGCCGCCGATGAGGCCGAACACGGTGAAGCCGAAAGACCAGGTGAAATACTTGAGGTTCTGCATGGGGAGGACGCGCGACAAAGGTGCGCAATGGTAGCGCTTTCGCTCCCCCTGTGCGCCCTGGCCGGCTGGCGTTCGCGGTGGCGGCCTACACTTCCTCGCCCAGGTAGGCCGCGCGCACCTTCGGATCCTGCAGCAAGGCGCTGCCGCTGCCGGTGAGCGTGATCCGTCCCGACTCCATGACGTAGCCGCGCTGGGCGAACTCGAGCGCGAGGTTGGCGTTCTGCTCGACGAGCAGGATGGTCACGCCTTCGCGTGCCACCGACTGCACGACCTCGAAGATCTTCTCCACCACCAGCGGCGCCAGGCCCATCGACGGTTCGTCGAGCAGCAGCAGGCGCGGGCGCGACAACAGCGCGCGGCCGATCGCCACCATCTGCTGCTCGCCGCCCGACAGCGTGCCGGCGACCTGCGGCAGACGTTCCTTGATGCGCGGCAGCATGGTGTAGACGCGCTCGAGGTCGGCCGCGATGCCCGCGGCGTCGCTGCGGCTGTAGGCGCCCATGCGCAGGTTCTCTTCCACCGTCAGGCGGGTGAAGATGCCGCGCCCCTCGGGCACCAGGGCGATGCCGGCGCGCAGGCGGCGGTGGGCGGGCACGGCGTTGATGCGCTCGCCCTTGTAGTGGATGTCGCCGCCGGCGATCGGCAGCACGCCGGCGATGGCGTTCAGCGTGGTGGTCTTGCCGGCGCCGTTGGCGCCGATCAGGCACACGGTCTCGCCGGCGTGGAGCTCGAGCTCGATGCCCTTGACCGCCTGGATGCCGCCATAGGCGATCTTCAGCCCCCGCAGGCGCAGCAGTGGCGAATCGTGTTCAGTGTGCATGCTTGCCTCCGCCCAGGTAGGCGGCGATCACCGCGTCGTCCTTCTGCACCACGGCGGGCACGTCCTCGGCGATCTTCCTGCCGAAGTCGAGCACCGCGACGCGGTCGCACAGGCCCATCACCAGCTTCACGTCGTGCTCGATCAGCATCACGGTGATGCCGTCATTGCGGATCTGCTGGATCAGCAATTTCAGTTGCCCGGTCTCGGTGGCATTCATGCCGGCGGCGGGTTCGTCGAGCGCCAGCAGTTGCGGCTCGGTGGCGAGCGCACGCGCGATCTCGAGCCGGCGCTGGTCGCCATAGGAAAGGTTCTTCGACACCACGTCGGCGAAACGCTCGATGCCCACGTAGCGCAGCAGTTCGTAGGCGCGCTCGGTGGTCAGGCGTTCTTCCTCGCGGGTGAAGCGGCTCTGCAGCAGCACGCCCCATACGCCGGCCTTGGTGCGGATGTGGTGGCCGGCCATGACGTTCTCGAGCGCGGTGAGGTCGCGGAACAGGCGGATGTTCTGGAAGGTGCGCGCGATGCCGCGGCCGACGACCTTGTGCGGCTTGCCGGTGGGCAACAGGCTGCCGTTGAACACGAATTCGCCGCCGTCCGGGGTGTAGGCGCCGGTGAGCACGTTGAAGAAGGTGGTCTTGCCGGCGCCGTTGGGGCCGATCAGGCCATAGACCTCGCCCTTGCGGATGGTCAGCGACACCTCGGACAGCGCCTGCAGGCCGCCGAAGCGCTTGCCGATGTTGCGGGCCTCGAGCAGCGTGATCACTTCGCGCCCTCCCGCTTGAGCGCGTTGCCCAGATGCTCGTCATGGCAGTAGCGCGCGCGCGCCGGGATCATGCCGGCCGGGCGCAGCAGCATCATCAGGATCATCGCCAGCGACAGCAGCAGCATGCGCAGCACCTCGGGGTCGAGCAGCACGTGGCCGAAGAGGGTCTGCTGCAGCGGCACGGCGACGTCGCGCAGCACCTCGGGCAGCAGGGCGAGCACGAAGGCACCGACCACCGCGCCGGCGATGTTGCCCATGCCGCCGAACACCACCATGGTCAGCACCGCGATCGACTCCATCAGGCTGAAGCTCTCGGGGCTGACGAAGCCCTGGAAGGCCCCGAACAGGCAGCCCGCCACGCCGCCGAAGGTTGCGCCGAGGGCGAAGGCGAGCAGTTTCATGTTGCGCGTATTGATGCCGATCGCCTTGGCTGCGAGCTCGTCGTCGCGCATCGCCGCCCACGCCCGGCCGATGCGCGAGATCTGAAGGCGCTGGATGAAGACGATCGAGGCGACCACCGCGGCGAGGAAGAAGTAGTAGTAGAGGAACAGCGAGTTGATCGTGAAGTCCTCGCCGATGCGGATGTTGCGCGACAGGTCCCAGCCGAACAGGCTGATCGGGTCGATCATGTTGATGCCCTGCGGGCCGTTGGTGATGTTCACCGGGTGGTTGAGGTTGAGCATGAAGATGCGCACGATCTCGCCGAAGCCGAGCGTGACGATGGCGAGGTAGTCCCCGCGTAATCGCAAGACCGGAAAGCCGAGCATCACCCCCGCGAGCGCGGCGAAGGCGGCGCCCAGCGGCAGGATCACCCAGAACGGCAGATGTACGTCGAAGTGCGGCGAGGCCAGGAAGGCGAAGGTGTAGGCCCCCACCGCATAGAAGGCGATGTAGCCGAGGTCGAGCAGGCCGGCAAAGCCCACCACCAGGTTGAGCCCCAGCGCCAGCATCATGTACAGCAGCGCGAAGTCGAGGATGCGCACCCAGCTGCGGCCGAACTGCCAGGCGATGAAGGGCGCGGCGATGGCGACGATGATGATCAGCCAGCGCGCGGCGGTGGGGTTGCGCTTGCCCAGCCAGGGCACGGCGGCGACGAGTTCGTTCATGGTGCGCGCTCGCTCAGGCCCGGTCCG
>JAREIX010000363.1 GCA_029286945.1 Thauera sp.
CCCCATGCGGTCGCGGATCTCCTGGCCGATGTCGCGGCCGTCGTCGGCGCGGCCGAACTCGAGCGCGAACATGCGCAGCGACTTGTCGAAGAAGATGGTGTCGGTGAAGCGCGCGCGGCCCTCGGCGGCGGCATTGACGAACATCGGCTTGTCGTAGCCGCGCTCGGCCTTCCAGCGCTCGATCGCCTCGGGCGTGGCGCGCTTGACGCCGATGTGCATGCGCGCCATGTCGTCGGGCGAGTTCACGACGAAGAACAGCACGAAGGTGAGCAGATTCACGCCGATCAGGATCGGGATCGCGTACAGCACACGGCGCACCAGGTAGGCCAGCATCAGCGCGCCCCTCCGCCCGAATCCGCCGCGCCCGAATCCGCCGCACCCGCAGCGGCCGCGGCCTTCGCGGTTGCCCGCTCGCGCCGCCGCCAGTGGATCACCGCCGGCGCCGCCAGCCCGGCCAGCAGCAGCGCAACCAGCGCCAGCGGCCACACCACCGGCCGGTTCCACTCGGCGCGCGCAGCCGCGCGGCGTTCAAGGTCCAGGCGCTGGTACTTCATGGTGTTGCGCACCATCGCCCCGGTCTTGCGGTTGAGCACCCAGCCGTGTTGCAGCGAATACGACATCGGGTGAAAGGCGAAGATCCACGGCGCGTCCTGCTGCAGGATCGCCACCATGCGGTCGATGAGCTGCTGGCGCGCGGGGCCGTCGGGCATCGCCTTCATGCGCTCGAACAGCGCGTCGTACTCGGGATTCTCGTAGTTGGCGGCATTCTGGCCGTTGAACTTCACCTTGCCCTGCGGGCCGTGGAGCAGGAACAGCAGGTTCTCGGGATCCGGGTAGTCGGCGTTCCAGCCGAAGAAGAAGAGCTGTGCGTTGCCCTGGCGGATCTTGTCCTGAAAGCGGTTGAAGTCGGTCGGGCGCACGACGAACTGCACGCCCAGGTCGCGGAACTTCTTCGCCAGCCAGTCGGAGCGCGCCTTGTCGCCCAGCCCGCCCGGCGTGGTGTCGAGGTTGATCACCAGCGGCTCGCCGCTCTGCGCGTTGCGCCCGTTGGGCCAGCCCGCCTCGGCGAGCAGGCGGCGCGCCTCCTCCAGGCTGCGGCGTACCGGCTGGCCGCCCTGCTCGCTGCCTTGCCATTCATACACCACCGGGTTCATCCCCGCCCTGCCCTCGCGCGCGCCGAAGATCCCCGGAGGCAGCGGGCTCATGCCCGGCAGGCCGCGGCCGTTGAGGAAGATCGACACGAACTCCTCCATGTCGAGCGCGATCGAGATCGCCTGGCGCAGCTTGCGCGCGCGCGCCTGCTCCGCCTTCGACGCCCCGCCGCCCACCAGCGGGTCGAGCATGTTGAAGCCGAGGTAGAAGATCGACGGCGACACCGAGGTCAGCAGCCGGATGCCGCGAGCCTCCATGTCCTCGGACAGCGACACCTCGCCCTGGCTGGTCAGCGTCACCGCCTGGTCGAAGTTGTCCGAGGACACGCCGGAGGCGTCGTAGTAACCCTGCAGGAACTTGTTCCAGTACGGGATGCCCTCGCGCTCGCGCGAGAACACCACGCGGTCGATGAAGGGCATCGCCCGGCCGCAGTCGGCGAGCAGGCCGGCCCCGGCGTCGCCCGCCTCGCCCTCGCAGGGATAGGGGTCGTGGCGGTAGTTCGGGTTCCGCGCCAGCACCATGCGCGCGTTCGGGTTGTTCTCGACCAGCATGTAGGGGCCGGTGCCCACCGGCCACCAGTCCAGCGTCAGGTTGCGCTCGGCCATGCCGGGCTGGGCGAAGAAGCGGTCCACCTCGCGCGGCACCGGGCTGAAGAAG
>JAREIX010000172.1 GCA_029286945.1 Thauera sp.
GATGTCGAGCGGCTGGTCGGTGGTGTCGGTCTGCACGCGCACGCGGTTGCCGCCCGCGGTGCGCTCGACCAGGGTGAAGCTGTAGCGCACCGCGCCGAGCGTGGCCGGGTGCAGCATGCGGTCGGCGATCAGCCCCTGGCTGCGCGCAAACGCGGGGTCGGAGAGCTGGCCGAGGTAGTCGCTCACCGCCTGCTGCAGGCCGCCGTGCAGGGTCGTGCTCATCTGCGCGTCGAGGCGGTCGAGGCTGTACAGCGAGCTGCCGAGCATGCCCGCCAGGCGCGCGCGCACCGCGGTCGTGCCCTTGCCCGGATTGGCCGGCACCACCGCCGGGTCGGCGGCGAGGTCGCGATAGACCAGCGGCTGGCCGAGCGCGGCATCGCGCAGCGCGGGGCTGATCAGCCCGGCCTCGGCGAGCAGGCGCAGGTGGGAATCGGTGCTGCGGGTGAGCTCGTCGCGGCCGCCGGCGAGATACCAGGACGGGCGACGGTGGGCGATCATCAGCGCCACCACCTGGCGCAGGGCCTGGCCCTGGGCGATGCGCTCGGCGCCCTCGCCTTCCGTCGCCGACAGCAGTGCATTGACGCGCGCGAAGTCGGCGCCGAACCACACCCACAGCCCGTCGCCCAGGCCATTGACCTCGCCATGGCCGGGCGCGGCCGACAGCGGCACGGTGTTCAGGTAGTCGAGCACCAGGCGCCGGCGCAGCGGCAGCGTCTGCTCGCCCTCGCGGTAGGCGCGCACCGAGGCCGACACCATCTGGCGCAGCTTCTCGCGCGCATCCAGCGTGATGCCGTCGGGCGAATGGCGGTACTTCTCGATCTGGGTGGCGAGCGTGCTGCCGCCGGGGGCGTCGAGGTCGGCATTGACCATGCGCCCGAGCTGGCCGAGCGCCGCACGCGCGAAGCGCACCCAGTCCACCGCCGGGTTCAGCGTCGGCCGCGATTCGTCGAGCAGGTCGCGGTTCTCGATGAAGAGCAGCGCCTGGGCGACGATCGCCGGCACGTCCTCGAAGCGCTCGTAGCCGCGCCAGGGGTAGCGGAAGGCGTACAGCGGCTCGGCGCGGCAGTCGAACACGTCGAGGCCGGCGCGCGTCTTCTCGGCGTAGGGCGGGAACAGGCCGCGGTCGACGTGCTCGATCAGCGCCGCGTTGAAGCGCACCTGCTCGGTGAGCGCGAAACCGCGCGCCTGCAGGCGCTCGGCGAAGCGCGGCAGCGCGGTGTAGCCGAGGCGCTGGTCGAAGGGGCCGTGCGCGGGGAAGCGGATGGCGTCGCTCGGCCCCGCCACCAGGCGGTAGTCCAGGCGCGCGGCGTAGCGCGCGATCTCGCGCGCCTGCAGGCGGGAGGTCTTGAGTTCGTGCCACAGCAGCAGGCCGCCTGCCACGCAGGCCACCAGCAGCACGACGACGATGACGGCGGCAAGCACTCGCCCGGGCCGCAGGCGGCCGCGCGCGGGCGGCGGGGACGGCTGCGCGGGCGCAGGCATGGGATGCGGGACCTCGGGATTCACGGGCGGACGGAACGATATTGCATCGCCACAATTATCCCCAATATGCGCCGCAAAAATGACGCTTGTTACATGCGCACCACACCTCGAGCGCTTCCCCGCGCAGGCGCTCGAACGCTCGGGGCGGACAGGCGCTCGCGACGAGTCCTGCCAGTCGGTCGATCAGATAAGCAATCCATTTTTTCTTGGTTCGGCCTGGCGAGCGGCACGGATAGATTTTCTCCATCGACATCACCCCCGGAGAAAACACCATGCGCTTCAGCCCCCTTCGCCGCACCCTGCTCGCCCTCACCCTTGCCGCCGGCCTCGTCGGCAGCGCGCAGGCGCAGACCACGCTGCTCAACGTGTCCTACGACCCCACGCGCGAGTTCTATCAGGAGTTCAACCCCGAGTTCTCCCGCTACTGGAAGGACAGGACCGGCGAGACCCTCACCATCAAGCAATCCCACGGCGGCTCCGGCAAGCAGGCGCGCGCCGTGGTGGACGGGCTCGAGGCCGACGTGGTCACGCTCGCCCTCGCCTATGACATCGACGAGATCGGCCAGCTCAGCGGCAAGATCCCCGCCGACTGGCAGCAGCGGCTCGCCCACAACAGCGCGCCCTACACATCGACCATCGTCTTCCTCGTGCGCAAGGGCAACCCCAAGGGCATCAAGGACTGGGGCGACCTGGTGAAGCCGGGCGTCGAGGTCATCACCCCCAACCCGAAAACCTCCGGTGGCGCGCGCTGGAACTACCTCGCCGCCTGGGGCTACGCACTGAAGCAGCCGGGCGGCAGCGAGCAGAGCGCGCAGGCCTTCGTCAGCGCGCTGCTCAAGCACGTGCCGGTGCTCGACTCCGGCGCGCGCGGCGCCACCAACACCTTCGTCCAGCGCGGCATCGGTGACGTGCTGCTGGCGTGGGAGAACGAAGCCTTCCTCTCCGTCAATGAGCTCGGCCCCGACAAGTTCGAGATCGTCGTGCCCTCGGTCTCGATCCTCGCCGAGCCCCCGGTCACCGTCGTCGATGGCGTGGCGAAGAAGCGCGGCACCGAGAAGATCGCCCACGCCTACCTCGAGTACCTGTACTCGCCGGTCGGCCAGAAGATCGCCGCCAGGCACTACTACCGCCCGGTCAAGCCCGAGCACGCCGACCCGGCCGACGTCGCCCGTTTCCCGAAGCTTGACCTCATCACCATCGAGGACCTTGGCGGCTGGCAGGCGGCGCAGAAGAAGCACTTTGCCGACGGCGGGGTGTTCGACCAGATCTACGCCGACAAATGAGGAGCGATGCGATGGCAATCCAGGCAATCAACGTACGCAACCAGTTTCGCGGCCGCGTGAAGGAGATCATCCGCGGCGAAGTCGTCAGCGAAGTCGACGTCGAAACCTCCTCCGGCATCGTCACCTCGGTGATCACCACGCGCTCGGTCGACGAGCTCGGGCTCCAGCCCGGCTCCGAGGTCGTCGCGCTGGTGAAATCCACCGAGGTGTCGATCGCCACGCTGTGAGGCCGCCATGCGCCAGACGGTGCTGATCGTCCCGGGCTACCGCGGCAGCGGCCCCGGGCACTGGCAGAGCTGGCTCGAAGGTGAACTGCCCGAGGCCCGGCGCGTCACCGGCATCGACTGGGACGAACCACTGCTGGCGCGCTGGGCGGGCGAAGTGCGACGCGAAATCGACGCCGCGCCCGGCGCGGTTTGGCTGGTGGCCCACAGTTTCGGCTGCCTGGCCAGCGTGGTGGCCGCGGCCGACCGCCCGCAGCGGGTGGCCGGCCTGCTGCTGGTCGCACCGGCCGACCCGGAGCGCTTCGAGCTGCTCGGCGTGCGCGCGGACCCGCAGCGCAGCGCCGGGGTCGGCCGCTTCCTGCCACAGTCGGCCTTCAGCTGCCCGAGCATCCTGGTGGCCAGTCGCAACGACCCGTGGCTGAAACCCGAGGCGGCCCGCACCTGGGCCGAGCGCTGGGGCAGCCGGCTGATCGACGTCGGCGATGCCGGCCACGTCAACGTCGAGTCCGGTCACGGCCCCTGGCCGTTCGCCCTGAGCTTGTTGCAGCAACTGCGCGACAGCGCGGGCGACCTGCCGCTCGGGCTCGTCGCCGCGGAGCGCCACGCACCGCTGCGCGGGCGCAGCAGCGCGCTGGCCCGCATCCGGCACCAGACGCGCCGTTTCCTGAACCTGCGCGGAGCCAGCCTGCCGAGTGCGCCCTGACCGCCGCAGCGTGTGCCCGGCAACGTCAGCGCGGAAGGCCTACAGGACCTTCGCGCGGCCGCCCGCCTCGCCGCCTCGGCATTTTCCGGCGAAGGCGCGCGGCTGTAAGGCGGGCGCTGGAATGCCAAGGGCCATGCCCTCATCTACACCGCCGAGTCGCAGGCGATCGGCCGCGCCGGGCTGGAGGAAGCGGCCAGCCCAGTCCTCGCGGTGCCGAACGCCATCGTGCCTGCCGAACGCAACGACCTGCTCAACCCGCGCCATCCGGACTTCGTCCATATCGTCGTCGGCGCACCCAAGGCGCTGGATGCGGATGTGCGCCTGCTGCGGAATCCGCGCGCTGATCGCTCGTGACGCACGGCGTGAGGGCGACACGAGCCCTTGATTGAGCGGGCCAGCGCTCCCGGCCGGCCCTCCTGAATGAATTATTCAGGGTCAACTCGGGCCCCCGCGCGACCTCCAGTCAGCGAGAATCGACGGCCAACAGGACGAACGAACATGACAGCCCCCCCACCGCCGGACCAGCGCCCCGCCCATCCCTCGTTCCGCGAGGCCTTCCTGTACTGGCTGAAGCTCGGCTTCATCAGCTTCGGCGGTCCCGCCGGGCAGATCGCGATCATGCACCAGGAGCTGGTGGAGAAACGTCGCTGGATTTCCGAGCATCGCTTCCTGCACGCGCTCAACTACTGCATGGTGCTGCCCGGACCGGAGGCGCAGCAACTTGCCATCTACATCGGCTGGCTGCTGCATCGCACCTGGGGCGGCATCGTGGCCGGCACGCTGTTCGTGCTGCCATCGCTGTTCATCCTGGCCGCGCTGACCTATGTCTACCTGGCCTTCGGCGACCTGACCCTCGTGCAGGGCATCTTCGACGGCATCAAGCCGGCGGTGGTGGCGATCGTGTTGTTCGCCGCCTGGCGCATCGGTTCGCGAGCCTTGAAGAACCGCCTGCTGTGGGCGCTGGCGGCGGCGTCCTTCGTCGCCATCTTCGTCTTCGACGTGCCCTTTCCCTGGATCGTCGTCGGCGCCGGCCTGCTCGGCGCGCTCGGCGGCAAGCTGGCGCCGGACAAGTTCAGGGTGGGCGGCGGGCATGCCGGCGCCGACAAGGACTACGGCCCCGCCCTGATCGACGACGACACCCCGCCCTTGCCCCATACGCGCTTCCGCTGGACCTACCTCGTCACGCTGCTGCTTGCGGCGGCGATCCTCTGGGGCGCGGCGATGGCCGTGCTCGACGACCCGGTGCTGCGCACCATGGGCGAATTCTTCACCAAGGCCGCGCTCGTCACCTTCGGCGGCGCCTACGCCGTGCTGCCCTACGTCTATCAGGGCGGCGTCGAGACCTACGGCTGGCTCACCGGCACGCAGATGATCGACGGCCTGGCCCTGGGCGAGACCACGCCGGGGCCGCTGATCATGGTGGTCGCCTTCGTCGGCTTCGTGGGCGCATGGACCAAGGAGATCTACGGCGCCGACGCCCTGTTGCTGGCGGGACTGGCGGGCGCGTCGGTGGCCACCTTCTTCACCTTCCTGCCCAGCTTCGTCTTCATCCTGGCAGGCGCTCCGCTGGTGGAGTCCACCCACGGCAACCTGAAGTTCACCGCGCCGCTGACCGGCATCACCGCCGCGGTGGTAGGGGTGATCGTGAACCTCGCGGTGTTCTTCGGCTGGCACGTGATCTTCCCCGAGGCCACCGCCAGCGCCCCCTTCTCCGGCGGCGTGGCGTGGTTACAGGCGCTGATCGCCGTCGCGGCCTTCATCGCCTTGTGGCGCTACAAGCAGGACGTGATGAGAGTCATCGCGGCGTGCGCGGTGCTCGGGCTGATCCACACGCTGGTGTAAGCAGCCCACTCTCGCTGGCAGTTTGGCGGCAGGTGATCAGCAGGCGAAGCGGTCCAACACATGGCGCTCGGCGCGCGTGATCGCAGCGCGCGGCGCAGGCAGCCCATAGGCGTAGCCCTGCACCAGCACGCCGGCGGGCAAGGCTCCCTCCAGCTTGCGCTCGAGCCGGGTCACGACAAGGCTTGCGCCCGCCCTCCGCGTCGCCAGCCACGCGAGGCGGTCCCGCCAATCGCCGTCGACAAGGAGGCGTTCGCCAGCGATCTTGATGAAGTCTGCAGGAATCCGGCTGGATAGTGCCTGCCACTGCGTCGGCGAATCGACGTTGATCGCCACGCGGAAACCGTTGTTGCGGTAGTTGCGCAGCACGAAGGCGAGCAGGTCCGGCTGGCCGCTCGCCGCGAGCGGCGTCTCGATCACGATGCGCTCCGGTGGCAGGCCGAGCGCATCGACCACCTTGCGGAACGCGGCACCGTGATCGCCACTCACCGCGGCGAGCAGGCGCCCATGTACGTTGAGGAAAAGCAGCCCGTCGCCCTCGACGGACGAGAGAAAGTTGAGCGCATGAACTGTCCGTGCCAGCCGGTCGAGCGCGACCAGCCGGCCATCATCGGCGTTGGCAGAGAAGAGCGTCCATGGCGACAAGGCACGCTCTCCGCTGCCGAGAATGCGCAGGTACGCCTCATAGCCCAGCGTCTCACGCCCGGCGTACAGCACGATCGGCTGGAACACGCTCGAAAGCTCGCAGCCAAACCAGTCGCCGACCACGCCGCCATCGGCCAGACGCCGCAACTGCCGCCCACCCCCGCGCTCGAGCGGCAGGCGGTCGAGAAATGCGCGCGCACGCTCCGCAATCGCAAGCTGCACTGCGCTCGATGGTTGTTCCATGTCTGCTGTCTCCCTACTCCATTTCCCGAATCGGGTCGGTGTCTCGACCCGGATGTTGCGCGCCCAAGCCTCGCCGATCCGCCGCCGGAACCGAACCAAGAAATTCTGCGGATCTATCCAGCCTGGCGGATCAGGCCCGTACAGCGAGCGCCCGCTCAGGACCGACGCCGCCGCCAGCGCGCAAGCGCGAGCAGCAGCGCCGCCCCGAGGAACGCGCCGGCCGCCAGCCCCGTCCAGCTGCTCACCGGCACCGGATTGCGCACCACGATGTAGAGCAAGGCCGAGGGCAGGGCGACAGCGAAGGCGATGTTGCCGCCGTCGCGGGTGCGCACGAGCAGCGCGCACACGGCGTAAAGGAAGCGGAGCAGGCCGACCAGCAGCAGCGCCAGCAGGAAATTGCCAAAGAAGTCCGTCACGCGATCGCCTCCTCGATGAAGCGCGCCATTGTAGTCGTCGTGCGAGTTGAGCCGAGGCGCATGACACACGGGACGTCGCAGCCCGCGTTGCAGAAAATCGCATAAGCAACGCTGTTTTTATTGTTTTTCGTCCATAAGGCCGCGCCCTAGACTCGAGCGCATTCCGAGTCACGGCATCCATGTCACGGCCTCCATCATGCGCACCGCAGCACTCTCCCCCCCGCTCCACCCCGCCCCCGCCGCGCCGACCTTCCGCGTGCTGCCCGGTTTCAGGCTCACGCTCGGCTACACCCTCGCCTACCTGTCGCTGCTGGTGCTGATCCCGCTCGCAGCGGTGTTCCTGAAGACGGCCGAGCTGAGCTTCGCCGAATTCTGGGACGTCGTCACCGCGCCGCGGGTGGTGGCCTCCTACAAGCTGTCCTTCGGCATGTCGCTGCTCGCCGCCGCGATCAACGCGGTGTTCGGGCTGCTGCTGGCGTGGGCGCTGGTGCGCTACT
>JAREIX010000364.1 GCA_029286945.1 Thauera sp.
CAGGTCGGCGAGGTCGGACTGGCGCACCGCCGGCAGCTGGATGCGCACCGGGATCTCGTACTTGTTGTCGCCGCCATGCACCGGGGTGACGTTCTCGCCCGAGAGCCCCAGGCGCACGACCTCGACGATGTCGGCCTGCGCCACGCCCATGCGCGCGGCCTTGGCCTGGTCCACGCGCAGCACCAGCTTGGGCGCGTCCTCGTCCACCGTGTCGTCCACGCCGACGATGTCGGGCGTGTCCTCGAAGGCGGCGCGCACGCGCTTGGCCACTTCCACCTGGCCGTCGTAGTCCGGGCCATAGATCTCGGCCACGATCGGCGACAGCACCGGCGGGCCGGGCGGCACCTCGACCACCTTTGCGTTGCCGCCGTTGCGGCGCGCGATCTCGGTGACGGCATCGCGCACCGACACCGCGATCTCGTGGCTCTGGCGGTCGCGCGCGGTCTTGTCGACCAGGTTGACCTGGATGTCGCCCTGCTCGGGTGCGCTCCTCAGGTAGTACTGGCGCACCAGGCCGTTGAAGTTGATCGGCGCGGCGGTGCCGGCATAGGACTGCCAGTCGGTGACCTCGGGCACGGTCGCCAGATGCGCGCCGATCTCGTTCAGCACGCGCGCGGTGTCCTCGACCGGCGTGCCGACCGGCATGTCGAGCACGACCTGGAATTCGCTCTTGTTGTCGAAGGGCAGCATCTTCATCACCACGAGCTGCACCACCGGCAACGCGACCGACGCGCCGATGAGCGCGAACACCGCCAGCCACAGCATCAGGCGGTTGCGGCCGCCGCGGCGGGCATCGAACATCGGCGTCATCACGCGGCGGAAGAGACCGTCGAGCCGCTTCGTCATCCTGTCCTCGCCACCGTGCTGGTGGGCGTCGACGTTCTTCAGCAGCTTCTGCGCCAGCCAGGGCGTGACCACGAAGGCCACCACCAGCGAGATGAACATGCCCATCGAGGCATTGATCGGGATCGGGCTCATGTAGGGGCCCATCAGCCCGGTGACGAAGGCCATCGGCAACAGCGCGGCGATGACGGTGAAGGTGGCGAGGATGGTGGGGCCGCCGACCTCGTCGACCGCCTTGGGGATCAGACGCCACAGCGGCGTGTCGGGCTCGAGCGTATGCCAGCGGTGGATGTTCTCCACCACCACGATGGCGTCGTCCACCAGGATGCCGATCGAGAAGATCAGCGCGAACAGCGACACCCGGTTGAGCGTGAAGCCCCATGCCCAGGACGCGAACAGGGTCGCGGCCAGCGTGAGAGTGACGGCGATGCCGACGATGATGGCCTCGCGCCGGCCGAGCGCGAAGAACACCAGCGCCACGACCGCGGCGGTGGCGAAGGCGAGCTTGCCGATGAGCTGGTTGGCCTTGTCGTTGGCGGTCTTGCCGTAGTCGCGGGTGACGGTGACCTCCACGCCCTCCGGGATCAGGCTGCCGCGCAGGTTCTCCAGGCGCTGCATCGCCGCCTGGGCGACGTCGGCGGCGTTGGCGCCGGGCTTCTTCGACAGCGCCAGCGTGACCGCGGGGAACAGGCCCTGCTGGCCGATGCCGCGTTGCTCGGCGGCGGCGCCGGTGCCGAACCAGACGTACTGCGCGGGCTGGTCGGGACCGTCGACGACCTCGGCGACATCGCGCAGGAAGACCGGCTTGCGATCCTGCACGCCCACCACCAGCGTGCGCACGTCCTCGGCAGACTCCAGATAGGTGCCGGTCTGCACCAGCACTTCCTTGTTGCCCGCGACCAGGCTGCCCGCCGGCTGCGAGGCGTTGGCGAGCTGCAGCGCGCCGCGCAGGTCCTGC
>JAREIX010000173.1 GCA_029286945.1 Thauera sp.
GCGGTACGCAGGCGGGAACGAAGGCTGGCGTTGTGGGCGCGGGCCTTGGTCGCCTGACGGGCGCGCTTGCGAGCTTGTGCCGAGTTGGCCATAAATTTGAAGTCCGTAGTGGTGGTTCTGGAAAAGTCCGCGATTATATTGGCCCGCTCGGACGAATGCAAGCGTGTTTTCGCGTTCGGCCTCGATGCCGTGCTTATCGGCACGCGGGCAGGCGGCTATGATGCGCGCTTCGCGTTTTTCGGGCACCTGACTGGCGCCCTCCCCGACCGGCATGAACCTCCTGCGCGCCCTCGCCACCGTCAGCGGCATGACGCTGCTGTCACGCATCCTCGGCTTCGTGCGCGACTTCGTGATCGCGCGCGCCTTCGGCGCCGGCATGGCGACCGACGCCTTCTTCGTCGCCTTCCGCCTGCCCAACCTGCTGCGCCGCATGTTCGCCGAAGGCGCGTTCTCGCAGGCCTTCGTGCCGATCCTCGCCGAGTACAAGAACCGCCAGGGCGAAGAGGCCACGCACACGCTGATCAACCGTGTGGCGACGCTGCTCGGCCTGGTGGTGGCGGTGGTCGCGGCGCTCGGTGCGCTGGCGGCGCCGCTGATCATCTACGTCTCGGCGCCGGGCTTCTCGGGCGACCCGGGCAAGTTCGAGCTCACCGTCGAGCTCACCCGCATCACCTTCCCCTACATCTTCTTCATGTCGCTGGTGGCGCTCGCCGGCGGCGTGCTCAACACCTGGAGCCGGTTCGCGATTCCGGCCTTCACCCCGGTGCTGCTCAACCTCGCCTTCATCGGCATGGCCTTGTTCGCGGTGCCGTATTTCGACCCGCCGGTGCTGGCGCTGGCGTGGGCGGTGTTCCTCGGCGGCGTGCTTCAGCTCGCGCTGCAGGTCCGCCCGCTGTGGAAGATCGGCATGCTGCCGCGCTTCGACCTCAACCTCTCCGATCCGGGCGTGCGCCGCGTGATGAAGCTGATGGCGCCCGCGCTGCTTGGCGTGTCGGTAAGCCAGATCTCGCTGCTGATCAACACCATCTTCGCCTCCTTCCTCGAGAGTGGCAGCGTGTCGTGGCTGTATTACGCCGACCGCCTGATGGAATTCCCCGCCGGGCTGCTGGGCGTGGCGCTGGGGACGATCCTGCTGCCGAGCCTGTCGAAGCTGCACGCCGACGACCGGAGCGAGGAATTCTCCTCGCTGCTCGACTGGGGCCTGCGCCTGACCCTGCTGCTGACCCTGCCCGCCGCGCTCGGCCTGGCGCTGCTGGCGGTGCCGCTGGTGGCAACGCTGTTCAACTATGGGGCGTTCTCCGCCACCGACGTGATGCACACGCGCAGCGCGCTGGTCGCCTACAGCGTGGGCCTGACCGGGCTGATCCTGGTGAAGGTGCTGGCGCCGGGCTTCTATGCACGCCAGGACATCCGCACCCCGGTGAAGATCGCGATCATCACGCTGATCGCCACCCAGCTGATGAACCTCGCCTTCATCGTTCCGCTGCGCCACGCGGGACTGGCGCTGGCGATCGGCCTGGCCTCGTGCCTGAACGCGGCGCTGCTGTACCGCGGACTGCGCAAACGCCAGGTGTATGTGCCGCAGAAGGGCTGGGGCGTGTTCGCGCTGAAGCTGCTGGCGGCGCTGGCGATGATGGGCAGCGTGCTGTGGTTCGCAAGCGGACCGGCGGCGTTGTGGACCGAGATCGGCGGGCTGGCGCGCGCCGGCCGGCTGGCGCTGGTGGTGGTCGCGGGCGCGGTGACCTACTTTGCGACGCTGTTCGCGCTCGGCTTCCGGCTGCGTGACTTCCGCCGCCGCGGCGCAGCCTGAAGGCGGGCGAAGACGGCCGCCTTCACGGTACCGGCGGCAGCGGAATCTGGTCGCTGCGCCGCGCGCCCGCAGTGAAGGCACGGCAGTCCGCCAGCAAGCGCCGCATCGCCGCGCTGTGATACTTGCCGCGGTGCCAGACGAAGCTGAAGCGCCGGCGCAGATCGAGCTCGGGCGTCTCCAGCGCGACCAGACTGCCGCGGCGGAAGGCGTCGCGCAGCGCCAGCCGCGACAGGCAGCCCAGTCCCAGGCCACTCTCCACCGCCCGCTTCACCGCCTCGGTGTGCTCGAGCTCGAGCCGGGGCACCACGCCGCCCGGCCAGTGGCGCAGCGCCGCATCGAAGGTGGCGCGCGTGCCGGAGCCGCGCTCGCGCAGGATCCAGGGCTGGTTCGCGATGTCGGCGAAGTCGACGCTGCCACGGCCGGCGAGCGCATGCGCTGGCGCACAGAACACGACCAGCTCGTCATCGACCCAGCTCTCGAGCTCGAGCTCGGGATCCACCACCTGCCCCTCCACCAGGCCGAGATCGATCTCATGGTGGAGCAGCATGCTGGCGATGGTCGCGGTGTTGTGTACCTGCAGGCGCACCCGGCTCTCGGGATGGGCCTGCAGGAAATCCGACACGATCAGCGGCAGCAGGTAGTTGCCGATGGTCAGCGTGGCGCCGACCCGCAGGCTGCCGAGGCCGCGCTCGCCGCGCAGCAGGGCCTCGATCTCGGCCGCACGGTCGAGCAGCTCGACCGCGCGCGGCAGCAGCAGGCTGCCCTGGTCGTTGATGCGCAGACGCTTGCCGCTGCGGTCGAAGAGCTGCTGGTCGAACTGGTTCTCGAGCTCGGCGAGCGCGGCACTGGCCGCCGACTGCGACAGCGACAGCGCCTCGGCCGCACGCGAGACGTTCTCGCTGCGGGCGATCTCGACGAAGACCTGGATCTGGCGGAGAGTGAATCGCATATCGACTCAATCGCTAAGCGATATCCAAATTATCCACTAAAACGGTAAGCCGGACGGCCTAGAATCGCCTCACTCCCCTGGGTGCCGCAGCAAGCGGACCCGTCACGCTTCAGGCAGAGATCATCGATCATGAGCAGCCTCGTCACCGAACGCGTCCTCAGCGTCCATCACTGGAACGAATCCCTCTTCAGCTTCCGCACCACCCGCGACCCCGGCCTGCGCTTCGAGAACGGCCAGTTCGTGATGATCGGTCTCGACGTCAACGGCAAGCCCCTCACCCGCGCCTACAGCATCGCCAGCCCCAACTACGAGGAGCACCTCGAGTTCTTCAGCATCAAGGTGCCCGACGGCCCGCTCACCTCGCGGCTGCAGCACCTGCGCCCGGGCGACCCGATCGTGGTCAGCAAGAAGCCCACCGGCACGCTGGTGCTGCATGACCTCAACCCGGGCAGGCACCTCTACCTGCTCGCCACCGGCACCGGGCTGGCGCCTTTCCTGAGCGTGATCCAGGACCCGGAGACCTACGAGCGCTTCGAGAAGGTGGTGCTGGTGCATGGCGTGCGCTTCGTCTCCGAGCTCGCCTACACCGACTTCATCACCCGCGAGCTGCCGCAGAACGAATTCTTCGGCGAGCAGGTGCGCGAGCAGCTGATCTATTACCCGACGGTGACCCGCGAGCCCTTCCGCAACACCGGCCGCATCACCCACGTCATCGAGTCCGGCCAGCTCGCCGCCGACATCGGCCTGCCCCAGCTCGACCCGGCGCACGACCGCGTGATGATCTGCGGCAGCCAGGCGATGAACAAGGACTGCTGCGACCTGCTCGACGCCCGCGGCTTCGCCATGTCGCCGCGGATCGGCGTGGCGGGCGACTACGTGATCGAGCGCGCCTTCGTCGAAAAGTGAGCGGATCCGGCGTGCACAACGCCGGTGTCCTATCGCGCTTTCTTTGACCTGGATCAAACGTCGGCCCTGAACCGCCGCTAGCATCGCGGCCCGTGAAAAAGTCCGCCCCCCGCTCCACTCGCGCGCCCCTTTCCGTCCCGCCGGCACGCGCGGCCGTGCGGGCGTCATGACGCGCGCCGCCGTCGCCCAGCTGCTCCGCACCAGCACCAGCATCCGCGTGCTGGTGCTGGTCTTGCTCGCCCTCACGGTCATCGGCTGGATCTTCATCGAGGCGGGTGGCGTCGTCACCCGCGAGCATCTGCGCTATGCGCGCGATCTGCGCGAGATCCGCCAGCTCGACGCCGAGCTCAACACGGTCGTGATCGCTCGTCACCTCGACCCCGAGGCCGGCTGGGACGCAGTCGATGCACGCAGCGCGCGCATGCGTGCCCTGATCAACGACCTGCGCACGACGCCGTCCTTTCTCGACGGCGACCAGAGGCAGGCGGTGCTGGCCGAGATCGACCGCTACGCCGAGCTGCAGGATCACAAGCGCGCCCTGATCGACACCCAGCGCCGAGCCCCGGCGGCGGCGGCCGACGCGTCCCTCGCTGCCACCGCCCGCGCGCTGCTCGCACTGCCCGGCGCACGCCAGGGCGAGGCGCTGGTCGCGACCTATACGGTGGGCTATGAAGCCGCCATCGCGCGCATGCACGGGTATCGCGTGCTGCTACTCCTGATCGCCCTGGCGCTGGGCGGATATCTGTTGCTGACCGCCTTCCGGCTGCGCAAGGCGACCCTCGCCGTGACCCAGGCCAACACCGAGCTTGGCGACACGGTCAGCGCGCTCAAGCATGCCGAGGGCGAGCTCAGGCGGCTGGCGACGGTGTTCACCAATTCCAGCGAGGGCATGCTGATCACCGATGCGCAGGCGCGGATCGCCGCCGTCAACCCGGCCTTCAGCCGCATCACCGGCTACGCGCCCGAGGCGGTGATCGGCCGCTCGCCGGCGATCCTCAACTCGGGGCGCCAGGACGCCGGCTTCTACCGCCGCATGTGGACCACGATCAACAGCCGCAGCCAGTGGCAGGGCGAGATATGGAACCGCCGCCGCAACGGCTCGATCTACCCCGAGTGGCTGTCGATCACCGCCGTCCATGACGAGCACGGCGCGCTGGTCAACTACATCGGCATCTTCTCGGACATCACCGAGCGCAAGGAAGCCGAGGCCCGCATCCTGCACCTGGCCCACCACGACCCGCTGACCAACCTGCCCAACCGCGCGCTGCTGCACGACCGCCTGAACCAGGCGCTGCTGCAGGCCCGCCGCGACCGGCGGGGGGTGGCGGTGCTGCTGCTCGACCTCGACCGCTTCAAGGCGATCAACGACACCCTGGGCCACGAGAGCGGCGACGGGCTGCTGCTGCAGATCACCGCACGCTGCCGCAACGCGATCAGCGAGACGGACACGCTCGCGCGCCTGAGCGGCGACGAGTTCGTGTTCGTGTTGCCGGAGGCGGGTGACCCGCAGGACGCTTCGGCGGCCGCACGCCGGATCCTCGACGCGGTGGCGCAGCCGTGCCAGCTCGGCGAGCACCGGATCACGGTCACCGCCAGCATCGGCATCGCGCTCTACGACCAGGACGGCGACACGGAGTCCGTGCTGCTGCGCAACGCCGACGCCGCCATGCACCGCGCCAAGGAGGCCGGCCGCAACGGCTTCGAGTTCTACTCGGCGGAGATGAACACCGCCTCGCTCGGCCAGCTGCTGCTCGAGAACCAGCTGCGCGGCGCGGCCGAGCGCGGCGAGCTGAGGCTGCACTACCAGCCCAAGCAGTGCGCGCGCAGCCGCCGCCTGACCGGACTGGAGGCCCTGCTGCGCTGGCAGCATCCGGAGCTCGGCATGGTCGCGCCCGGGCGCTTCATCCCGCTCGCCGAGGAGACCGGCCTGATCGGCCCGATCGGCGAGTGGGTGCTCGCGGAGGCCTGCCGCCAGCAGCGCGCGTGGCTGGACACCGGGCTCGAGGTGGTGCCGATCGCGGTCAACCTGTCGGCGCAGCAGCTCGCGCAGCAGAACTTCGTGTCGCGCGTCGCCGACGCCATCGGCACCGCCCGCCTCGCACCCAGCCTGATCGAGCTCGAGCTGACCGAGACCATGCTGATGCGCGACATCGATCGCACCATCCACACCCTGATCCGTCTGCGCGAGATGGGCGTGCGACTGTCGATCGACGACTTCGGCACCGGCTACTCGTCGCTGAACTACCTGCGCCAGTTCCCGGTCAATGCGCTCAAGATCGACCGCAGCTTCGTCAGCGACATCAGCACCGAGGGCACCGAGGGCAAGATCGCCGCCGCCATCATCGGCATGGCCCACAGCCTGGGCCTGGAGGCGATCGCCGAAGGGGTGGAGACCGAGACGCAGCGCAGCTTCCTGACCGCACAGGGTTGCCACCAGCTGCAGGGCTACCTCATCGGCCGCCCGGCGCCGGCTGCGGAGATCGAACGCCGCCTGTCCCCCGCCCGCCCCGCCTCCGGAGAAGCCCATGAGCGCCAGCCTGTATGAGATCGAAGTCGACCGCCTCGCCGGCGGCACCACCACGCTCGGCGAATACGCCGGCAAGCTGCTGCTGATCGTCAACACCGCCAGCCAATGCGGACTCACCCCGCACTACGCCGGCCTCGAGAAGCTGTACCAGACCTACAAGGACCGCGGCCTCGTCGTGCTCGGCTTCCCGTGCAACCAGTTCGGCGCCCAGGAGCCGGGCTCGGCCGAGGAGATCGGCGCCTTCTGCACGAAGAACTACGGCGTCAGCTTCCCGATGTTCGCCAAGATCGAGGTCAACGGCGACGGCGCGCATCCGCTCTACAAGTACCTGAAGCAGCACGCCAAGGGCATCCTCGGCACCGAGGCGATCAAGTGGAACTTCACCAAGTTCCTGGTGAGCCGTGATGGGCAGCAGATCGAACGCTACGCGCCGACGACCACGCCGGAGGAGCTGGTGAAGGATATCGAGGGGATGCTTTAAGGCAAGGGAGACGCGTGCGCGAGGCAGGATTCGCGTGCGCCAACGCGGGAAGCGGACGCGGTCCCGCAACAGGACTCAAGGCGTCACAAGCTCGACCGAGGGAAAGTGCTCAAGCAGCATCAGTCGTCACCGCGCAGCAAGGCCATCAGGTCGTCCGTGCGCCACTTCACGTCGGCCTTGCCGCGCATGCGTTCGAAGCGATCATTCTCATCGTGCAGTGCCCCGGGGCGTGTCAGTACCACCTCGCCCTCGCGGTTGATGCGAAATTCGATCGCGCAGCCGGGCTCGAGGTGCAGCGCGTCGCGGATGTGCTTGGGGATCGTCACCTGCCCCTTGCTCGTCAGTGTGGTGTGCATGTCGCCCCCCCTCCAATGCGCGTTTCTTACAATCACACGCAGCGTAATACCCTGATCGGCTAGTCGCAGGCGCCAAGCGTGCCTGCGATCGCCCGCTCGGGTAGACTCCCGCCTTTTCCGCCCCACCGAACACCGCCAACGAGGTACCCGTAGTGGCCCAATACGTCATGTCGATGCTGCGCGTGAGCAAGATCGTTCCGCCCAAGC
>JAREIX010000174.1 GCA_029286945.1 Thauera sp.
GGTGGTCAATCACCACCTCTTCTTCGCCGACGTGATGCTGCGCGACGAGGGCATGGGCGAGCTGCTGCCGGCCTGCAACGCGGTGATCTTCGACGAGGCGCACCAGCTCCCGGAGACCGCGAGCCTGTTCTTCGGCGACAGCGTGTCCACCGCCCAGGTGCTGGAACTCGCCCGCGACACCCGCTCCGAGACCGTGGCCGCCGCGCGCGACTGCGTGGCGATGATCGACCAGAGCCGCAACCTGGAAAAGGCGGCGCGCGACCTGCGCCTGGTGTTCGGCACCGAGAGCGCACGCATCTCCGCCGCGCAGGCCGCCGAGCGCGAGAACTTCGACGCCATGGTCGAGGCGCTGGAAAAGGCGCTCGCCGACTTCAAGGCGGTGCTCGACACCCAGGCCGAGCGCTCCGAGGGCCTCGCCAACTGCCTGCGCCGCACCGAGGAGATGGCCGAGCGCCTGAGCAACTGGCGCAATCCCGAGGACAAGGACCTCATCCGCTGGGTGGAGGTGTTCACCCAGTCGCTCGCCCTCAACGCCACCCCGCTGCATGTGTCCGACGTCTTCAAGCGCCAGCTCGAGGGCCATCCGCGGGCGTGGATCTTCACCTCGGCCACGCTGGCGGTGGGCAAGGCCGACTTTGGCCATTACTGCCGCGAGATGGGGCTGGCGTGGATGGACCCGCCGCCGCTCACCGCGGTGTGGGGCAGCCCCTTCGACTATGCCGAGCAGGCCCTGCTGTACGCCCCCGCCGGTATGCCCGAGCCCAACTCGCCGGACTACACCGAGCGCGTGGCCAAGGTGGCGCTGCCGCTGATCCGCGCCGCGCGCGGGCGCACCTTCGTGCTGTGCACCTCCTTGCGCGCGATGCGCCGCATCCACGAGCTGATCCTCGACGGCCTCGCGCAGAGCGGCGACGAACTCCCGGTGCTGCTGCAGGGCGAGGGCTCGCGCACCGAGCTGCTCGAGCGCTTCCGCCGTCTCGGCAACGCGGTGCTGGTGGCGAGCCAGAGCTTCTGGGAGGGCGTGGACGTCCCGGGCGATGCGCTGTCGCTGGTGGTGATCGACAAGCTGCCCTTCGCCCCGCCCGACGACCCGGTGCTGGCCGCGCGCGTGGAGCACATGCAGAAGCAGGGTCTGAGCCCCTTCGTGCATCACCAGCTGCCCAAGACCGTGATCAACATGAAACAGGGCGCCGGCCGGCTGATACGCACCGAACGCGACCGCGGCGTGCTGTGCATCTGCGACCCGCGCATGATCGAAAAATCCTACGGCAAGGTCGTGTGGCGCAGCCTGCCGCCGATGCGCCGCACCCGCGCCGAGGCCGACGCGGTCGCCTTCCTCGAGTCCCTGCCGCCGCCGCGCGCGGGCGCCTGAGGGCGCGTCTGTTGTATCCTCTCGGGTCACGCAACCCGATCCCGACTGCGGCTTCTCGATGAAAGTTTTCGGTTTCGCCGGCTGGTCCGGCTCCGGCAAGACAACGCTGGTGGAACGGCTGATCCCGGTGTTCACCGCGCGCGGCCTGCGCGTTTCGGTGATCAAGCACGCCCATCACGGCTTCGACCTCGACAAGCCGGGCAAGGACTCCTGGCGCCATCGCGAGGCGGGCGCCACCCAGGTGCTGATGCTGTCCAACGACCGCTGGGTGCTGATGCACGAGCTGCGCGGCGCGCCCGAGCCCACCCTCGACGAGCAGCTGCGCCTGCTCGAACCCTGCGACCTGGTGCTGATCGAAGGCTACAAGGCGGCCGCGGTGCCCAAGATCGAGATCCACCGCCCGGCGCACGGCAGGCCGCCGCTGTGGCCGGAGAACCCCCACGTCGTCGCGGTCGCCACCGACGCCGCCGCCGACCACGAGCTCGACTGTCCGCTGCCGCGCCTGCCCTTGAACGAGCCTGCTGCAGTCGCCGACTTCATCCTGGATTATCTCGAGACCCGATGAATGCCAACATGCTCTCCTTCGACGAGGCCTACGAGAAGCTGCTCGGCTTCGTCCGCCCGGTGCGCGAGATCGAGCAGGTGGACGCCATGTTCGCCGCCGGTCGTGTGCTCGCCGTGGCGCAGCACTCCGCGATCAACCAGCCGCCGATGGACAATTCCGGCATGGACGGCTACGCGCTGCGCGCCGCCGACGTGCCCGCCGCCGGCACCCGCCTGCCGGTGAGCCAGCGCATCCCCGCCGGCAGCGTCGGCCACGCGCTCGCGCCCGGCACCGCGGCGCGCATCTTCACCGGCGCGCCGCTGCCGCCGGGTGCCGACACCGTGGTGATGCAGGAGCTGTGCGAGTACGACGGCGAGCATGTGACCATCAACACCGTGCCGCGTGTCGGCGAGGCGGTGCGCCGGCTGGGTGAGGACATCGCGGTCGGCGACCTGATCCTGCCCGCGGGCGAGCGTCTCACGCCGCAGGCGGTGGCGCTCGCCGCCTCGGTCGGGCTGGCACAGCTGCCGGTGCTGCGGCGGGTGCGAGTGGCGATGTTCTCCACCGGCTCCGAGCTCGTCATGCCCGGCGAACCGCTGCCGCCGGGCGGCATCTACAACTCGAACCGCTACCTGCTGCGTGGGCTGCTCGCGGCGCTCGGCTGCGAGGTCGAGGACTTCGGCATCGTCCCCGACCGCCTCGACGCCACCCGCGAGGTGCTGCGCCGCGCCGCGCAGGGCCACGACCTGATCCTCACCAGCGGCGGCGTGTCGGTGGGCGAGGAGGATCACGTCAAGCCGGCGGTCGAGGCCGAGGGCAGCCTCGACATGTGGAAGATCGCGATGAAGCCGGGCAAGCCGCTCGCCTACGGCCATGTGCTCGGCGCGGCCTTCATCGGCCTGCCGGGCAATCCGGTGTCGAGCTTCGTGACCTTCCTGATGATGGTGCGACCCTTCCTGCTCGCCACCCAGGGCGTGCGCGAGGTCGCGCCGACCGCGCTCACGCTGCGCGCGGACTTCGACTGGCAGAGACCCGACCGCCGGCGCGAATTCCTGCGCGCGCGCATGAATGCGCAGGGTGGAGTCGAGCTGTTCGCCAACCAGGGCTCGGCGGCGCTGAACTCGACGGTGTGGGCGAACGGCCTGGTCGACATCCCGGCCGGTACCGCGATCGCGCGCGGCGAGCCTGTGCGCTTCCTGCCCTACGGCGACCTGCTGCATTGAGCGCGCACGCAGCCGGGCGGCACACCAACGATTCAGTGGATGGTTCAGCGATGACGACGAAAGTGAAGGTGCTCTATTTTGCCGGCTTGCGCGAGGCCCTCGGGCAGTCGGGCGAGGAACTCGAGCTGCCGACGGGTGTGGCCACGGTCGGTGCGCTGCGCGCGCACCTGGCCGGACGCGGCGAGGGCTGGCAGGCGCTCGCGGCCGGGCGCAAGGTGCGTGCGGCGCTCAACCAGCGCATGGTGGGCGCCGAGGCCGCGGTCGCGGCGGGCGACGAGGTCGCATTCTTCCCGCCGGTCACCGGGGGTTGAGCGATGGCGGTGGACAAGGCCGTGAGCGTGCAGGAGACCGACTTCGACGTCGGCGCCGAGATCGCACAGCTGAGTGCGGGCCGGCGTGAGGTCGGCGCGGTGGCGAGCTTCGTCGGCCTGGTGCGCGACGTGAATGATGGCAGCGGCGTGCATGCGATGACGCTCGAGCACTATCCCGGCATGACCGAGCGCGCGCTGGCGGACATCGTCGATCAGGCGAGGGCGCGCTGGTCGCTGCTCGGCGTGCGCGTGATCCACCGCTACGGCCGGCTCGAGCCGGCCGACCGCATCGTCTTCGTCGGCGTCGCCAGCAGTCATCGCGGCGACGCCTTCGCGGCCTGCGAGTTCATCATGGACTACCTGAAGACGCGGGCGCCGTTCTGGAAGCGCGAGGAGACGCCCGAGGGCGCGCGCTGGGTGGATGCGCGCGAGACCGACGATTCGGCCGCGGCGCGCTGGTCCGGAGGCGGCGAGAGCTGGGAGGACATCGAGCAGCGGCGCTGAGCGTTCTTCCTCACGGTGAACGCAGAACGGCGCCTCGCGGCGCCGTTCGTGAGCGGACGGTCCGGGACTCAGCGCCGGCCGCGCGTGCTCTGCTGGGTGAAGGCCTGGAAGGCTTGGGTCGAGGCGCGGGTCATCTGCTCGAAGGCGGCACGGGTGGTGTCCATCGCCGTCTGCATCGCGCCGAGGGCATTGTGGTCCGAGATCGGCATGCCCTTGAACATCTTCTGCATCGCTTCGAACATGTCGGTGCTCCCGCTGGTCAGCTGCTCGCCGACCAGCTTGCCGAATTCGGCCTGCGTGGCCGCGGTGATCTCGGCGATCTGACGGGCACAGGCAAGCATCTGCTCGGTGGTGCTCTGCGCATAGCTCGCACGCAGTTCCATCATGTCCTTCGGATCCTTGGTGCTCGAGAGCGCCTTGGCGTTCTGCACGCCTTCCTCGAACAGCCGCTTCGCGGTCGTGACCTGGATCTCCATGATGCGCTGCGAGTTCTCGATCGACAACTGGGCCAGCCGCATTGCAGCCTCGAGGTTCTTCTTCTGAAGTTCGTTCAACTGTTCCTGCTTGCCGGCCATAGGGTGATCTCCACGTGCATTCACGGATTGTCTGGTCTGATTGGAGACGCGCCTGCAAGAACGTGTTCGCAGGAAGACGCTTGGCGAAGCGGTTCAATGGAGCATCGTCTCCCCATAACAATAGCACAGCGTGCCAGCCCGGGTTCCGGCGGTGTTCCGCCGTGACGACAAGGATGTATGCAGGAGTCATGATCCGGCGGCATGCCCCGCTCGCGCGGGCAGATGGCGGATCGATGCTCAGCGGATCGTAGGCCGGTCCGGCAGCCCGCGCTCCGGGCCAGACCCGGGGCCCTGCTCGGCGCCGGCGGCTGCGCGCGGAAAGTGCGCGGCCAGCACTGCGTCGACGTCATCGATCGCGGCGGCAAGCGCTTCTTCGATCCGGCCGTCGCGGCAGGCGGCCGCGATGCGTTCGACCAGCGCATGCCAGTGTTGCTCGCTGATGCAACGCACGAGCGCACGGTCGGCCACGATCTCGATGCGGTGCTCTGCCAGCAGCAGGTAGACGAGCACGCCATTGTTGAGCTCGGTGTCCCACACACGCTGCTTGCCGAACAGCGTCAGGGCGCGGTCGCGCACCACGTCCTCGAGGCGCTCGCGGCGCACGAGGTGCCGCCACAGGTAGCCGGGGGGAAGGCTGGCCTCGACGCACAGGCAGATCTGCCCGCTGTGCCTGCGCTCGCTTGCCGCTACCCGCGCCTCCAGGCGCGCGATGCCGGCGTCGCCGAGCGCGCGCTGGGCGTCGTCGGCGTCGAGCCACAGGTGCCGCAGGCAGCGCATCAGCCCGTTCATCACCATCCTCCGGATGCGCCACCGCCGCCGAAGCTGCCGCCGCCGCCCGAACGGAAACCGCCGCCGCCACGCCTGCCGCCGCCCAGGCCGCCGAAGCCGCCGCCGATCATCGGCCCGCCGCCGCGGTGCGGCGGACCGCCGCGGCTGCCGACCCCGAGCGCGAGCACGAAGACCACCGCCAGCACGCCGGCGATGAGGGCGAGCACGAGGCTGGCCGTCAGCACGTGGACGAACAGCCCGGTCAGCCCGCCGGTGAGCAGCGAGCCGGGCTTGCGGCCGAAGACCCCGATCAGCACGGCGCCGATCATCGGCACGCCGACGAACAGCAGCGCGCCGAGATCCTCGAGGCCGATGCCCGCGGTCGCCGCGTCATCGGCCGCCGGCAGCGGCAGGCCCTCGCCACGGATCAGGGCGGCGAGGGCCTCCACGCCGGCGTCCAGGCCGCCGGCGAAGTCGCCGCGGCGGAAGGCCGGGGTGATCGCGCCGTCGATGATCCGCCACGCGGCGAGGTCGGGCACGGCACCCTCGAGCGCGCGCGCCACCTCGATGCGGACCTTGCGATCTTCCTTGGCGACCACGATCAGGAGGCCGTCGCCGACGTCGCGGCGGCCGATCTTCCAGCTGTCGGCGACGCGGAAGGCGTAGGCGGCGATGTCCTCGGGCTGGGTGGTGGGCACCAGCAGCACGACGATCTGGCTGCCGTGCGCGGCCTCGAAGGCGGCCAGCTTGTCTTCCAGCGCCTGGCGCTGCGCGGTGCTCAAGGTGGCGCTGCGGTCGATGACGCGCGCCGTCAGCGGCGGCACCGGCTGCAGCGCCTGCGCGAGCGCGTGCGCCGGCAGCAGCAGCGCGCACAGGATGGCCAGCCAGGCCAGCGCGCCCCGCAGCAGGCGATCGCAGCCCGGCCAGGGAAGGGGCGTGGTCGTCGGCGCCATGCCGGCGTCAGCGCCCGCCCTGGGTGCCGAAGTCGACACGTGGCGGCGTGGAAATCTCCGCCTCGTTGGCGACCGTGAAGCCCGCCTTGGGCTTGTAGCTGAAGATCATCGCGGTGAGGTTGGTCGGGAAGCTGCGCGCCAGCACGTTGTAGGCCTGCACCGCCTCGATGTAGCGATTGCGCGCCACGGTGACGCGGTTCTCGGTGCCCTCGAGCTGCACGCGCAGGTCCTGGAAGCCCTGGTTCGCCTTCAGGGTGGGGTAGTTCTCCGACACCGCGAGCAGGCGCGAAAGGGCGCTGCCGAGCTGGCCCTGGGCCTGCTGGAAGCGCTCCATCGCCTGCGGATCGTCGAGCATCTCGGGCGTGACCTGGATTGCGGTCGCGCGTGAGCGCGCCTCGATCACCCGGCTCAGCGTCTCCTGCTCGAAGTTCGCCTCGCCCTTGACCGTCTCCACCAGGTTGGGGATCAGGTCGGCGCGGCGCTGGTACTGGTTGAGGACCTCGGCCCAGGCCGACTTCGTCTGCTCGTCCAGGCGCTGGAAGTCGTTGTAGCCGCAGCCGGACAGGGTGAGCGTGGCGGCGAGTGCGACCGCGATCGTGAGCCTGCGCCCCGCGGCGCGAGGGCTGGGTGCTGTGGACATGGCGAACTCCGGAACATGCTGTGGCGATGCCCGCACTCTAGCAGCGCGTCGGGCGTTTTTGTCCTTGCTCAAGGTTTTGCCGCGCGGCCACCGCTAATCTTGCGACGCTGCGATTCCGGCCGCAGACCGAGACCGGAGCCCACTCGATGGAAGAGATCACGATGTTCGAGAATGCTGTTCACCCCTTTGATGCGCGCGGCGTCGCCAAGCGCTTCCGCCATGCCGCCATCTTCGGTGCGCTCGAGTCGCTCGAGGACGGCGAGGTCATGCGCTTCGTCAACGACCACGACCCGCTGCCGCTGACGTTGCGCGCGAGCCGGGCAATATCGTCATCGACTTCACCATCCAGCTCGGCGCGCCGGCTGCGGTGGGCGCCCCCGTTGCCGCAACGGCCGGCATGGGCGGCGGCTGCGGCGGCGGGGGCGGTCACGGCTGCTGCTCCTAAGCCTTTCCGTACTTGCGAAAGACCGCGCGGGCGTCTGCCTGCGCGCGCTCCAGCGTGCAGATCGACGGATCGTCGTCGTGCCCGCTGAAGAAGTCGTCCGCCTGGGCGGCCATCACCAGCTTGATGGCCGCCTCCTCGCTCTGGTCGTAGCGCTCGTAGAGCAGGGTGGCGACCTCGTCGAGGTGCTGTTCGTAGGTCATCGGCATCGTTCGCTCCCTGTCACCGCATGGTGACGAATTCTTCCGCGCTGGTCGGGTGGATCGCGATCGTGTCATCGAAATCCGCCTTGCGCGCGCCCATCTTCACCGCCACCGCAAAGCCCTGCAGCATCTCGTCGGCGCCTTCGCCGATCACGTGGGCGCCGACGATGCGCTCGTCGGTGCCGGTGCACACCAGCTTCATCGCCGTCTTCGGGCGGTGCTCGGTGAGGGCGTGGTACATGCCCGTGAAGCGGGTCGTATAGACCTTGACGTCGGCGTGGCGCGCGCGCGCCTCCTCCTCGGTCAGGCCCACGGTGCCGATCGGCGGGTGGCTGAAGATCACCGTCGGGATGGTGTCGTAGTCGAGCTTGCTGTCGGCCTGGTTCAGGAACAGCCGCGCCGCCAGGCGGCGGCCGGCGGCGATCGCCACCGGGGTGAGCTCGGCGCGGCCGGTGATGTCGCCGATGGCGTAGATGCCCGGCACCGCGGTGTTCTGGAAGGCATCGGTGGCGATCACGCCGTGCGCGTCGGCGGTGAGGCCGGCGGCGGCGAGCGCGAGCGCGTCGGTGTTGGCGCGGCGGCCGGTGGCCCACACCAGCGCATCGACCTCGAGTGCCTTGCCGTCGCTGCACTCGACGCGCAGGACGCCGTCGGCCTGACGGGCGACGCTGCGGACCTGGGTGGCGAAGTTGAGCTGCACGCCGTCTTCCTGCATCTGCGCCATCAGTTCGTCGCGCAGCATGGCGTCGAAGCTGCGCAGCAGATGGGGACCGCGCACGAGCATGCTGACCTCGCTACCGAGCGCGTTGAACACCCCGGCGAGCTCGACCGCGATGTAGCCCGCGCCCACCACCGCGACCCGGCGCGGCTGCTGCGCGAGGGCGAAGAAGCCGTCGGAGTCGATGCCCAGCTCGGCGCCCGGGATGTCCGGCACCAGCGGCCGGCCGCCGGTGGCGATGACGATGTGCGGCGCGCTGAAGCGCTCGCCGTTCACCTCGATCGTGCGCGCATCGACGAAGCGCGCGAAG